>NZ_CP009438.1:4673125-4988750 GCF_000761215.1 Streptomyces glaucescens
CCTCGGCGCGGTACGGCTGGCCCGCCGCCCGGACCAGCTGCCCGACCTGCCCTGGGGCCTCGCCGTCGTCGTCCTGGTCTCGGCCGCGACCTACCTCGCCGGCAAGTACTCCGAGGGCGGGCGTCCCGTCATCCTCTCCGTCGTCCGCGCCCGGGAGGCGGGTGACCTCGACGCGCCCATCCGCACCGGCGAGGACATCGAGATCCGCGGCGCGGGCTTCGTCCCGCCGGGCGCGCGGGGCGCCGATCAGCTGTCGCGGATGGCCGTACGGATCGGGGCGGTGCACGTCCATGTGCCGCTCGTGCCCGTGCCCGGCGGCTTCAGCAACCCGACCGACACCCGGCTCGTCGTGCCCGTACCGGTCGACGTGGAGCCGGGCCGCGTCACCGTGCAGGTCGTGACGGCGGCGGGCGTGGAGACGCATCCGTACGTGATCGAGGTGACGGAGTAGGAGGCGGCGACTCGGGCGACTCAGGAGCGTCCGCGAGAAGCGGGCCGCGGCTGCGGGAACCGTCCGGAACATGGCTGAGCGGGTCCTCTCTCTCGTACGTATCGTCTGATGAGGGGTCACGGCAAGACGGGCGAGAGGCGGCGATCAGCGATGGCTCACGGTATCCGGCCGGACACCCGCGCCCCGTCCGCGGGCGGTGGCAGCTGGCGCGACACCGCCGCCCACCACGCGCTGCTCCCCCTGCGGCTCTTCCTCGGCGTCACCTTCGTCTACGCCGGTCTGGACAAACTGACCGACAGCGCCTTCCTGCGGGACGGCGGTGCCGGGTCGGTCGGCGACATGATGCGCACCGTGCGCGACTCCTCGGCGCTTCCGGCCCTGGTCGACCTCGCCCTGGAGAGCCCTGTCGGCTTCGGCTACGCCATCGCCTTCGGTGAACTCGCCGTCGGCATCGGCACCCTCCTCGGCCTCTTCGCCCGCCTCGCCGCCCTCGGCGGGGCGCTGATCTCCCTCAGCCTCTGGCTGACCGTGAGCTGGGCGTCCGACCCGTACTACTACGGCAACGACCTCGTCTACCTCATGGCGTGGATCCCCCTGCTCCTCGCCGGCGCCCCCTACCTCTCCCTGGACGCCGCCCTCCGCGCACGGCGGCGAGAGCGGGCGGAGGACCACCGGTAGCCGACGAGCCGCCACGCCCCGGCGAAGCACCGTGGGCTGGACACCCTGGCCGGCCGGCCGGCCGGCCGATCCGGTCGAGCCGAGGGCAGGGCGGGCCTGCGTGCGTGCGTGAGGCCGGTGTGGCTGCGCACGGGGCAGGGTGCCGGGCATCAGGCCCGAGGCGGCGTCCAGGGATCGCTCGGCCGCCCCGGAGTCCTGCCCCTGCGGCGTATCGAACGGCTCAGGACACCCGCCGCACCGGCCAGGCAGAGTCCGCCCACCACGAGGGGGATCACCACGAACCACGGCGTCTCCCAGGCCCCGCCCGCGTCCCCCGCGTAGACGACGCCCGCGAGAGTGAGGAAGCACCCGGCGACGAGCCTTCCCGGCTGGAACTCATGACGCAGCACGGCTGACCTCCACCTGTCCCATCCCGACCCGCAGGTCGAGGTCGATCGTGCCGGCGCTCGCCGTGCCGGCCTCCGGCTCCAGCGTCACCTGCTGGTACTTGCCCGGCGCCACGTCCACGTCCTGCGACCGGTCGCCCGGCAACTGGATGTCGCCCACGCCCACATCGATGTCCGCCTTCACCGTCACGTCCGGCGGGACGATCACCCGCAGCCGCCCCACGCTCACTTCGGCCGACGTGGTCAGCCTCTGCCCCTCGGCCGGGTCCAGCCGGGACAGGTCCAGGGTGCCGACCCCGGTGCCGAGGTGATAGGCCGCCCGTAGGTCCGCCGCGGCGACCGGCTGCCAGGTCGTCCGGGTCCACTGCGTTCCGATGTCCTTGGGCAGCGCGGCCGCCCCGGCGAGCAGCGCCGCCGTGACGACCGCGAGGAACACCGAACCCGCCCCCGTCCGTCCGAGGAACGCGCTGACCGCGATGCCCAGGCCGAACACGGCGAGCGCGCAGGCCAGTCCGCTCTGCAGACTGGTGCCCAGCGGATGCCCGTCCCAGGTGAGCCCGGTGCCGAGGCCGCCCGCGACCAGGGCCAGCAGGAAGACCCAGCCGCCGATCCAGCGCGGACCGCGCGGCTTGGGCGGACTCCCGCGCCGGGCGCCCCAGGTCTCGCGGCCGTGCGGATACTCGTCGAGGCCGAGGCTCACGGTCAGCGCGATGTCGCGGTCGCGCGAGTCGCCGGGGCCCCACAGGTAGCCGGTGCCGCCGACGTGCGTGCCGTCCTTGACGATGGGGTCCCGCCACCAGGAGTAGGAGACGGGCGCGGGCGGCGCCTGGGCCTCCGGCGGGGCGTCGGCGACGGCCTGCGCGGCGAGCGGATCCGGATCGGGAGCGCCCCGCCGCTGCGACCAGTACCCCGCCCCCGCGAGGAGCAGGGACAGGACGACGGCGAAGGTCAGCACGCTGCCGTTGTTCAGCATCGACAGAAAGACCCCGCAGCCCACCAGCGCGAACAGCACGGCCGCCAGCGCCTGGCCGTCCACCCGGCCGGTCAGCAGCTTGCGGACCTCGTTCTCCTCCTCGTCGTCGTACGGGACGAAGAGCCAGGCGAAACCGTAGAAGATGAGGCCGATGCCGCCGGTGGCCGACAGCACGGCGAGCGTGATGCGGAAGATCACCGGATCCATGTCGCACTGCCGGCCCAGCCCGGAGCAGACGCCGGCGACCATCTTGTGCCGCCGGTCCCGCCGGAGGCTCCGCAGCCCCTCGGGCGGCCGCGTCCGCTCCTGCTCCGCGGCCGTCTGCGGGCCGCGGGAGCCGGAGGCACCCGGTGGTCCCGTGTCACCGGACGTGCCGGTCCCCGTCGTCGTGGTCCGCCGTGCGGTGCCGGCCGGTGCCTCGGCCCCGTGGGCCGGCGTCTCCCCGTTCACATGCGCCTCTCCGGCCCGGCCCGGCCCGTCGGGTGTGCCCGTCCGTCCGTCCGTGCCCAGCCGCGCCGCCGCGTCCCCTCGACCGCGCGCGCCCGTCCGCCCGTGCGTGTCCGCCCGCTCGTGAGCGTGCGCACCCGCGTCGGCGGGGGCCGTGGTCGCCGGGTCGGACGCGGAGCCCGCGTCGGGCCCGCCGTCCGCGGCGTGCTGGTGATCAGTCATGCGTCCATGGTGACGGCCGAGCGGCCGCGGCGGCAGTCGGGACGACCCTGGCCGGACCCTGATATCGCCCCTGACGGACAGCGGGGGATCCGTGCGACGGACCACCCGCCCGAAGATCAGGGGAGTCTCGGGGGCGGACCCTGATGCCCGGCCCCGCCCGCCGTGTGACCATCGATGGCATGCCGGAAGCCGCAACCGCAGCAGCGCCACTCACCGAACCGCGGCCGCCGCGCAAGCTCTACCGCAGCAGTGACGGACGCTGGCTCGGTGGCGTGGCGCGGGGGCTCGCCGGACATCTCGGGCTGCCCGTGATCTGGGTACGCCTGGTCTTCGCCGGCCTGTTCATGGCCGACGGACTCGGCGCGCTGCTGTACGCCGCGTTCTGGTTCTTCGTGCCGCTCGGCGTCGGCGGCGTCGACGCCGAGCGGCCGCCGGCCTTCGTCGCCGCCGAGACGTCGTCCGACGGCCGCCGCAGACTCGTCGCCCGCAAACCCGACAAGGGGCAGATCGTCGCGCTGCTCCTCATGGTCGTCGTCGCCATGGTCTTCGTCAGCAGCGTGAACCTGGGCGGCGGCGCCAAGGCCTACCTGCTGCCCGCCGTCCTGGTGGGCGCCGGTGTGGCCCTGGTGTGGCGCCAGGCGGACAACGCCCGCCGGGCCCGCTGGGTGGAGGTCGGCCGCCGTCGGCGCACGCTCACCCTGCTGCGCGCCGGGGCGGGAGTGCTGCTGGTCACGGCCGGTGTCTCCGGCATCTTCGTCCTGCAGGGATCCGCCGCCCACCTCGGCTCGGTGCTGCAGGCCGCCCTCGCCGTGCTCGTCGGCATCACCCTGCTCGCCGGCCCGTATCTGGTGCGGATGACCCAGGATCTCTCCGAGGAGCGCCTGATGCGCATCAGGGCCCAGGAGCGTGCCGAAGTCGCCGCCCATGTCCACGACTCGGTGCTGCACACCCTGACACTGATCCAGCGCAACGCGGACAACGCGGGCGAGGTGCGCCGTCTCGCCCGCGCCCAGGAGCGCGACCTGCGCACCTGGCTCTACAAACCGGAGGGCACCGGCAAGGACGAGGAGGACGAGCCCAGCACGCTCGGCGAGGCGGTGCGGCGCAACGCCGCCGAGGTCGAGGACAAGCACGGCGTCCCCATAGAGGTCGTGGTCGTCGGGGACTGCCCGCTCGACGAAGGGACCGGCGCGCAGATGCAGGCCGCGCGCGAGGCGATGGTGAACGCCGCCAAGTACGGTGGCGAGGGCGGCGCCGTCCAGGTCTACGCCGAAGTCGAGGGCAGAACGGTCTTCGTGTCCGTCCGCGACCGCGGCCCCGGCTTCGACCTCGACTCGATACCCGCCGACCGCATGGGTGTCAGAGAATCGATCATCGGGCGTATGGAGCGCTACGGCGGCACGGCCCGGCTGCGGGCGGTGCCCGGCGGCGGCACGGAGGTCGAGCTGGAGATGGAGAGGGCGGAGAAGACGTCATGAGTGACCCGACCGAGGCGAACGGGACAGTGGGAGCGGCGGACCCGGCCGGCCAGGGTGCCGGTGACCGGCGTGTGCGTGTCGTCCTCGTCGACGACCACCGGATGTTCCGCACGGGCGTGCAGGCCGAGATCGGCCAGACCGAGCAGACCGGCGTCGAGGTGGTCGGCGAGGCCGCCGACGTCGACCAGGCGGTCACCGTCATCACCGCGACCCGGCCCGAGGTCGTCCTGCTCGACGTCCACCTGCCCGGCGGCGGCGGTGTCGAAGTGCTGCGGCGCTGCGCCCCGCTGATGGCGGACGCCGAGCGGCCCGTCCGCTTCCTCGCCCTGTCGGTCTCGGACGCGGCGGAGGACGTGATCGGCGTCATCCGGGGCGGCGCGCGGGGTTATGTCACGAAGACGATCACCGGCTCGGACCTCATCGACTCGATCTTCCGGGTCCAGGAAGGGGACGCGGTCTTCTCCCCGCGGCTGGCCGGCTTCGTCCTCGACGCGTTCGCGTCGACCGACGCCCCGCCGGTCGACGAGGACCTCGACCGCCTCACCCAGCGCGAGCGCGAGGTGCTGCGGCTGATCGCCCGGGGGTACGCCTACAAGGAGATCGCCAAGCAGCTCTTCATCTCCGTGAAGACGGTCGAGTCCCATGTCTCCGCCGTCCTCAGGAAACTGCAGCTCTCCAACCGGCACGAGCTGACCAGATGGGCGACGGCACGGCGCCTGGTGTGACGCACGTGGTGTGACACGCCGGGGCCGGTCCCCGGTGACGGCACGGCCGCGGTGGCCTCAGCGGTGCCCGGGCGGTGACGCCGGCCCCAGAGCCCGCAGCGCCCACCGGTAGTGCCCTACGGCCTTCACCATGCCGATCAGGCCCGTCACCCAGAGGATCATGCCGATGCCCATGCCCAGAACGACGTCGGAGCGGGCCGACGGGCCGGGTTCGGCCTGTGCCGCCGTGGCGAAGGACGCCCACAGTCCGATCGCGCCGACCACGAGGGAGGAGAGCATCCAGAGGAGGCTGAGACCGGGGGAGCGCAGCCGGGTGTCGGTGGGCGGATGGATGTCCAGGGCCAGCCACGCGTCGGTCAGTTCACGGATCCGTCGGTCCCGGCGGATGGCGAGGACGACCGCGACGACGGCCGGGGCGAGCAGGGCCAGTCCCAGCAGCCCGAAGACCGGCCCGAAGACGAACCCGAGGGGGTCCTTCGCCTCGATCTGCCGCAGCGGCAGCACGAGCAGCGACCAGCCGCCGGCCGCCGCGAGTGCCGTCAGCCACAGCAGCAGGATGCGGTGCACGCCGAGACTGCGGCGCCGCAGTTCCTCCAGCGCTCTGCCCCGGTCGGCCAGCAGGGCCGTCCGGTCCGGCCAGGTCCGGATGTGGGGCGGAGGCGGTGGCGGGGGCAGCGGGGAGCGGGGCATCGCGACCTTCTGGACGGACGGAACTGCGCGGACCTGCGAAGCGGGTGTCGCACCGCCTCGCCGCCCGACGCTACCGCGCCGCCGTGCCCATGCCACGCCATCCCGCCACGGCCCGGGGGCCTCGCTCACACCACGCGTGTGGCCCCCGCGAACGGCATCTCGTCGATCGGCGCCACCCGGACGGGAGCGGAGGGGTTGGGAGCGTGCACCATCAGCCCGTCGCCCACGTAGATGCCGACGTGGCTGATGCCGGAGTAGAAGAACACCAGGTCTCCGGGGAGGAGTTCGGAGCGGGCGACACGGCGGCCTGCGTCGATCTGCGCGTAGGTCGTCCGGGGCAGGGCGACACCCGCGGAACGGTACGCCGCCTGGACCAGGCCCGAGCAGTCGAAGGCGTCGGGCCCGGTGGCACCCCAGACGTAAGGGCTGCCGAGCTTGGAGTAGGCGTAGGAGACGGCCGACGCGGCACGGGAGCCGGGTGCCGCGACCGGGGAGTCCGGGGCGGCGAGGCCGTCGCGGCCCGCGGCTCGTGAGGCGCGCTGCGTGTCCGTGGCCGTGCCCCCGGCCGCGAGCCGCGCCCGTTCCTCGCCGCTCAGCCGGGACAGCAGCTGCCGGGCCGTGGCCAGCTTGCCGGTGATCGCCTTCCTGTGCCGCGCGAGCTCCGCCTGACGGGAGGCCAGGGAGGCCAGTTCGACACGCGCGGCGCCCCGCAGCTGCTCGATCTCCCGCAGCCGCTTGCGGACCCGGTTCACGGTGGCCGCCTGCCGGCTGTCCGCCCGTTCGGCGAGCGCCACCCCTTCGAGGTACCGGTCGGGGTCGTCGGAGAGCGCCAGTCGCAGGGCGGGGGAGAGGCCGCCGCCGCGGTACTGCGCGGCGGCGGCGGTGCCGAGTGCGTCCCGCTCCTCGTTGAGCCGTTCCGCCTTCCGGGCCGCCTCGTCCTGCAGGGCCGCCAGCCGGCGCCGGGCCGCACCGGCCTCCTCCCGGGCGCCGTTGTACTTCTCGGTGGCCGCCTCGGCCTCCTGGTACAGCTCGTCCACCTCGGCCTCGACCTGCGCCGGTGTCAGCTCCGGCTCGGCGTGCCCGGTGCCGTCGAAGGCCGTCGCGGTCGCCGCGCCGGCGAGCGCGATGGTGGCTGCGGTACGGGCTCGGCGGCCGCCGGCCGAGCGATGCCGGGGCTTGCGGTGCGCTGCCACGTGGACTGCACGTCCTTTCCTGCGAACGGCGAACGGGGGACGACCGGGAGTGCGGCCGGACGGGGTCCGGCGGTCCGGCGGCGGCCCCGGCACAGGGAACCGGGTCCGCCGCCGCACCTTCTCGGCGGGGACGTCCGGCTGCCGCCCCTGGCCCGGGCGGCGGGTGGGGAGCCGGACGCCTGGTGGAGGACGCTAGGCCCGGGTGTGACGGGAAGGTAACGGCTTGTACGGAAGTGGCGGGAGCGGACTGCGGGGTGACCGCATATGACCGTGCTTCCTCGCGGAGCCGTCGAGATCGCGCGGAGCGCCGACCGAAGTCACGATTCCCCGAACCGTGGGCGTGACGGGATGCTATGGACCGCATATATCTGCCCCCGTCTTCCCGGGTGTCCGGTGCGGTGCTCGCGGGGCGGCCCGGTGTGGGGCCCGGGAGGCGGGGCTGGCTAGGCTCCGGCCTCATGGACGTACTCATCCATCTCTTCGTCGGTCTGCACATCATCGGCATCGCCGCGCTGCTCGGCGGCTTCCTCACCCAGATGAAGGCGATGGGGCAGGGAACCGCCCGCTTCGTCCCGGCCATGCTGCACGGCGCCCTGACGATGCTGGTGACCGGCGTGGTCCTGGTCGGCCTCAACCAGGCCGACGACCAGACGGTCGACAACATCAAGATCGGCGTGAAGCTGGCCCTGCTGGTCGTGATCCTCGGACTCGTCTATGTGAAGCGGGACGAGGAGAAGGTCGACAAGGGCCTGTTCGGCCTGGTGGGCCTGCTCACCACGGCGAACGTCTTCATCGCGGTGCTCTGGACCTGAGCCCCGGCGAGCCGCGCCGCCCCGGGCCGCCGTACGGACCGGGGCGGCGCGGCTCGCGGACGGCGGCCACGGCCGAGGCGGCCGTGGCCGCCCGCCACCTCACCCACCCCGTGGAGCCGGGGCGCGCCGGCGGCGGAGGCGACCGACGGCGTCGCCGCCGCCGTCAACCATGGCCGGGAACACCGGCCGAGTGGGCGCACGCCGTGACGCAGCCACGGCCGGACCGCCCCGGGGTCAGGCCGGGCGCACCACGCTGTGGATCGACGACTCGCCGTCGTAGTAGACCGACTCCTCGCGGACGTACGCCCCCGGCTTCGGCGCGTGGATCATCATCCCGTTGCCGATGTAGAGGCCGACGTGGGTGACGTCGTCGTAGAAGAAGACCAGGTCGCCGGGCCGGGCGGCGGCGAGGGAGACCGTGGTGCCGCTCGTCACCTGGTCGTAGGTGGTGCGCGGGAGGGTGACGCCGGCGGCCTTCCAGGCCGCCTGGGTGAGACCGGAGCAGTCGTAGGAGCCGGGGCCGGTGGCGCCCCACACGTAGGGCTTGCCGATCTGGGCGCGGGCGAAGGCGAGCGCCTTCTCGGCCTTGGCGTCGTACCCGGAGCCGGTCGTGGCCGACGTCTCGCCGGTGCCGTCCGGCGAGGCCGGCGTGCCGCCGCCGGCCTCCTCCTGCGCGGCCCCCCGGCCGGCCGCCGCGGCTTCCTCCTGCTGCCGGCGCTGCTCCTCGGCCTCGGCTTCGGCCTGCTGCCGGGCCAGTTCCGCGGCCCGGCGCTCCGCCTCCTCCTGCTTGCGCTTCTCGATCGCCGCGAGCCGTGCCTTCTCCTCGGCGGTCAGCCGGGACAGCAGCTCCCGCGCGGTGGCGAGCTTCTTCTGCACGGTCGCCTTGGCCGCCCGCAGTTCGGTCTGCGCCTCGGTGAGCGTCTCTAGGCTCTCCTGGGCCTGCCGGCGCTTCTCCATCGTCTCGGACTGCTGGGCGAACCAGTCGTCGACGGCGCCCTTCTGGCGGCTGGTGAGCCGGTCCATGAGGTGGGTGCGGTCGAAGTAGTCCTGCGGGGAGTCCGCGAGCAGCAGGGTGGTGGTGTCGGGGGCGGCGACACCGGTGCGGTACTGGGCGGCGGCGTACGACCCCAGCTCCTCGCGCGCCTCGTTGAGCTTCTGGGCGCGCCTGGCGACGTCGTCGAGGAGGGTGTCGACGCGCTTGCGCTGCCTGGTGGTCCGCTCCTTGGCCGCGTTGTACTTCTCGGTCGCCGACTCGGCCTGGCGGTAGAGATCGTCGACCTTCTTCTCGACCTCCTCCAGGCTCGGCTTGTGGTCGGCCGAGGGAGCGGCCTCGGCGGTCTGCGAGAGCAGGGCCACGGAGGTGAGGGCCGCGGTGGCGAGGGCGGGGGTGCGTATGCCGGCCACGCGCGGGCTGGGACGCGACTTGCGGTGCGACGCCAAGGGAGGCGACTCCTTCCATCGGCCGCCTACCGGGTTAGCTGTCGGGTTCGGGCGGGTGGTTCGGAAGGGTTGCCCTACGGTCCTCCCGGGACGGGGAGGGGCCGATTCACCCCAGGGTCGGTTGGGTCCCCGGCTCCGGCCGCCGCAGGCGCGCCGGACTCGGCGGAGGCCGCGCGGCCCGGCGACGTTCGCCGGTGGGGGTCGTGCGGCCTGCCCGGCACGGTAGCCAACTCGTGTGCCTCGTGTGAAGGTTGGTGGGTGATATGCCCGATACATTTTCGTGACCTTCCGGGCGGTGTCGCTCGCCGTCGCCGGGCCTGAGCGGGGCGTGGCCGCCTGCGGTGCGACCGGCCGGGCACGGCGGGTGACGGACCGGGTCCCCGGGCCCGCCGAAAGCCCCGGTGACTGTGATGTTCTCCGGGCGGCCCTCGGTTGTCAGTGGGGCACCCTAGACTCGGAGAGCGATGAGCAGCCTCTTTGACGACAGCTTCCTGGCGGATCTCCAGGCCCCGCGGGCCCACGCGGAGGAGCCCCCGCCGCCGCCCGAGGACGATCACGTACCGGAGTCGATCCCGGACGATCTGTTCGGCGGGAAGTTCGACCTGCCCCCGGACAGGGAGGAGTACTACCGCGACGGCGCGCCCCGCCCCGCGGTGGACCCGGCCGCGCTCCTGGAAGGGCTGAACGAGAACCAGCGCGCCGCCGTCGTCCACTCCGGGTCCCCCCTGCTCATCGTGGCCGGCGCCGGCTCCGGCAAGACCCGTGTGCTCACCCACCGCATCGCCTACCTGCTGGCCGAGCGGGGCGCCCACCCGGGCCAGATCCTCGCGATCACCTTCACCAACAAGGCCGCGGGCGAGATGAAGGAGCGCGTGGAGCAGCTCGTGGGCCCGCGCGCGAACGCGATGTGGGTGATGACCTTCCACAGCGCGTGCGTGCGCATCCTGCGCCGCGAGTCCAAGAAGCTCGGCTTCACCTCGTCGTTCTCGATCTACGACGCCGCCGACTCCAAGCGTCTGATGGCCCTGGTCTGCCGCGATCTCGACCTGGACCCGAAGCGCTTCCCGCCGAAGTCCTTCAGCGCCAAGATCAGCAATCTCAAGAACGAGCTGATCGACGAGGAGGACTTCGCCGCGCAGGCCTCCGACGGCTTCGAGAAGACCCTCGCCCAGGCCTACGCCCTCTACCAGTCACGGCTGCGCGAGGCGAACGCCCTCGACTTCGACGACCTGATCATGACGACGGTCAACCTGCTGCGCGCCTTCCCGGACGTGGCCGAGCACTACCGCCGCCGTTTCCGGCACGTCCTGGTCGACGAGTACCAGGACACCAACCACGCCCAGTACGCCCTGGTCCGCGAGCTGGTCGGCACCGGCGAGCACGACGAGGACGTGCCGCCGGGCGAGGGCGACCTCCCGCCCGCCGAACTGTGCGTGGTCGGTGATGCCGACCAGTCGATCTACGCCTTCCGCGGCGCGACCATCCGCAACATCCTCCAGTTCGAGGAGGACTACCCGGACGCGACGACGATCCTGCTGGAGCAGAACTACCGCTCCACCCAGACGATCCTCTCCGCCGCCAACGCGGTCATCGAGCGCAACGAGTCCCGTCGCCCCAAGAACCTGTGGACCAACGCGGGCCAGGGCGCCCGGATCACCGGGTACGTCGCCGACACCGAGCACGACGAGGCCCAGTTCGTCGCCGACGAGATAGACCGCCTCACCGACGCGGGCGAGGCCAAGGCCGGCGACGTCGCCGTCTTCTACCGGACGAACGCCCAGTCCCGTGTCTTCGAAGAGGTCTTCATCCGCGTGGGCCTGCCCTACAAGGTCGTCGGCGGCGTCCGCTTCTACGAGCGCAAGGAGGTCCGGGACGTCCTGGCCTACCTGCGGGTCCTGTCCAACCCGGAGGACTCGGTCCCGCTGCGCCGGATCCTGAACGTGCCCAAGCGCGGCATCGGCGACCGCGCGGAGGCGATGATCGACGCCCTCGCCCAGCGGGAGAAGATCAGCTTCCCGCAGGCGCTCAAGCGCGTCGACGAGGCGTACGGCATGGCCGCGCGCTCCACCAACGCCGTCAAGCGGTTCAACGCGCTGATGGAGGAACTGCGCACGATCGTCGAGTCCGGTGCCGGACCGGCGACGGTCCTGGAAGCGGTGCTGGAACGCACCGGGTACCTCGCCGAGTTGCAGGCCTCGACCGACCCGCAGGACGAGACCCGCATCGAGAACCTCCAGGAACTCGCGGCCGTCGCCCTGGAGTTCGAGCAGGAGCGCGGCGAGGGCGAGACGGGAACGCTGTCCGACTTCTTGGAGCAGGTCGCGCTGGTCGCCGACTCCGACCAGATCCCCGACGAGGAGGACGGCGACGGCGTCATCACACTGATGACCCTGCACACCGCCAAGGGCCTGGAGTTCCCGGTGGTCTTCCTCACCGGCATGGAGGACGGCGTCTTCCCGCACATGCGCGCCCTCGGCCAGACCAAGGAACTGGAGGAGGAGCGCCGCCTCGCCTACGTCGGCATCACCCGCGCGCGGGAACGGCTGTATCTCACCCGGTCCTCGATGCGCAGCGCGTGGGGCCAGCCGCAGTACAACCCGCCGTCCCGCTTCCTTGAGGAGATCCCGCCGACGTACGTGGACTGGAAGCGCACGGGGGCCGTCGCGGGGCCGGCGGGCCCGGTCTCGGGTGTGGCGGCCTCGCTGTCGTCGTCCCGATCGCGTTCCTCGGCGGCCGGGGCCTCCGGGTTCGCCACCGGCCGCGGCACCGGGGAGAGGCCCGCGGCGTCCCTCGCGGTCGGCGACCGGGTCACGCACGACCAGTTCGGGCTGGGCACCGTGGTCGCGGTGAAGGGCACGGGCGTCAACGCCGAGGCGACGATCGACTTCGGCGACGGCAAGCCGAAGCGGCTGCTGCTGCGGTACGCGCCGGTGGAGAAGCTGTAGCCGGAGCCACGGGAAAGCCCCCGCCGGACGGGCGGGGGCCCACTCGGACGGACCGGGACTACGTCGGTTCCAGGCCGTGGCTGCGCAGCCAGGCCAGCGGGTCGATGGCGGAGCCGCCGCCCGGCCGGACCTCGAAGTGCAGGTGGGGGCCGGTGGAGTTGCCGGAGTTGCCGGAGTACGCGATCGGGTCGCCGGCCTTGACGCTCGTGCCGGAGGCGACGGTGTAGCTGGAGAGGTGGCAGTACCAGGTCTCCGTGCCGTCCATGGCGGTCACGATCATCATGTTGCCGTAGGCGCTGTTCCACTCCGTGCGGACCGTGCCGTCGGTCGCGGCCATCACGGTCGAGCCGTACGAGACCGGGAAGTCGATCCCGGTGTGCTGCGACATCCAGTTGATGCCCGCCTGGCCGTAGTAGGCGCTGAGGCCGTGCTGGGCGACCGGGAGGGCGAACTTCGGGCGCAGCCGCTCCTTGCGGGCGGCCTCCTCGGCGGCCCGCTTGCGCTCGGCCTCCTGCTGCGCCTTGAGGTCGATGCGCTCCTGGGTGCGGCTGACCCGGTCACCGAAGTCGTCCGCCTCGGCGGACAGGCTCTCCAGCTGCGTGTCCAGCTTGTTGTTGGCGGTGGACGGGGCCACCGGCTGGGCGTCGGCCGCGGTCGTCGAGGACTCCTGAGGGTCCTCCGAAAACGTCCCGACGCTGGCGGCGGCGATGCCCGCCACGCCCATCACGCACGCCGAGGGCACCGCGACGGTCAGCAGCGCCGAGCGCTTGGCGGGCGTACGGCGGCGGGAGCGGGACCCGCGGGACGCCGCGCGCGGGGGCGGGACGGAGCCGGTTTCCTCCTGGCCGTCGAGGAGGTCGGTGACGGCGGGGAGTTCGCCGGTGGATCCCAGGCCGTCCTCGTCCGGAACGCTCTGCCCGGGCTCCTCGAAGGAGCCGCCGCCCTCGTGGGCGGGGTCCTCGTAGCCGGGGGAGTCGTCGTAGGACGGCGGGTCCTCGTAGGACTGGGCGTCCTGGTAGGCCGGGGCGTCGTCGTAGGCCGTGTGGTCGTCGTATCCGGCCTGCTCGAAGGCGGCGGCCGCCTGCTGCCCGGTGTCACCGCCGGCGGTGTTCCACTGGGTCGCGTCGTAGGCCCCGGTGTCGAAGGCCTGGGTGCCCCATTCCCACTGCTGGGTCTGGTCGGCCGGGCCGCCGGCCGCCTCCGGCTGGAGCCAGGCGCTCGCGTCCCACTGACCGCTGATGTCGGGGGCCGCCGACTGGTGCGGCAGGCCGCCGGTCTGCTGGTGGCCGGCCGGCCAGGCGGCCGTGTCGTAGGTCCCGGTGTCGTAGGCGGCGACGTGCTGGGCCGCGTACGGGTCCTGGTTCAGGGTGTGGTGGCCGCCGGTGGACCACTGGCCGCTGTCGTAGGCCCCGGTGTCGTGGCCGGCGTTCAGGTCGCCGAAGAGAGGGTCGGCCTGGAACGTCGTGGTGGCGGTGGGAAGGCCCCCGGTGTGAAAACCACTGGCTGGGTACTCGCCATATGTGGTGAAGTCGCCGTAGGGGGCTTCCTGGGTGCCGTACGACGCGTAGGGCGCCGAGGCGGCGTCGGAAGCCGGAGCCGGGGTGGTCGTGCTCCCCGACGGGTGACGGTCGTTCACCAACTTCTCTTTCGCCTCGACAACAGGGGCTGCCAGAGCAGTGCGGCGACTGTACCCGGCGGTACGCGGGCGCGACAATCTTCGGCAGGTTTCATGCGTGCGGGAAACGGGCATTCGGCCGTGTTTTGGGGGACGGCGGGCACGACTTTGGCTTTGTGTTCGAAGGGCGTTCGATATCGGATGGCTGTGGGAGGTCGCTGAATCGGCCGTACGGCGCGACGCGGCGACCCGGCCGGGCGCCCCTCATCCGGGCCCATTCCCCTCGGTTCCCCTCACTCAGGCGACGCTCGCGTCCCCGGTGCGCGGGCCGGATCCGGCGCCGCCCCGGCTCCGGTCCTGATCGCCCGGATCCAGTGCCTGCCGTATCCCCGACGCGACGGCCGGGTGCACCGGCAGGGCGAGATGTCCGATACCGGTCACCCGGACATTGCGCACGGACAGGTCCGGGTGGTCGATGCGGGCGGCCTCCCGGGGATCCACCACCTGGTCGAGGTCGCTCCAGAAGCTGACGAAGTGTGTGCGGCAGCCGGGCGCGGGCGCCGCCAGCTCCTCGATCACCTCCGAACCCGGGCGCAGCTGCCGGACGATCGGGTGAGCTCCGGCCAGCCGGGCGACCCGGGTGCCGGAGTGCGGGGTGCCGAGCGTGACCAGGATGCGCACGCGCCGGTCGCCGCCGAGCCGCTGGACGTAGTAGCGCGCGATCAGGCCCCCGAGGCTGTGGCCGACGACGTCGACCCGTTCGCTGCCCGTGCGCTCGCAGATCTCCTCGACGTGCCGGCCCAGCAGCGCGGCGGCGGTCCGCACGTCGCAGGTCAGGGGTGAGTAGTTGAGCGACTCGACCCGCTGCCCGCCGTGCCGGGCAAGGGCGCGGCGCAGCAGGACGAAGACCGAGCGGTTGTCCAGGAAGCCGTGCAGCAGCACGACCGGCGGGCGGGCCGCTGCCGGGAGCCGTGACGCCGGCCGCGGATCGGGAGTCGCGGTGGCGGGGCCCCGTCGTTCCCGGGTGAGGCCGGACGGATAGAGCACCAGGTGACCCGCGAGGATCGCGGCCTCCAGGGCGGTCGCCTTCAGCAGTGCCAGCGAGAGCGGTAAGGCCTTCATGGCCGGCCTCCTGTCGGCGGGTGGAGGACGGCTCCGTCCCCGGTGTGCTGGTGCGGGAGGCCGCGACGGAGCAGGGCGGCGGCGTGGCGGCACGGGCGGGCGCGGCGTACTGCGCCGGATGTGGTGTCCTCGTGGTGGCTTCCGTCGCGCAGGGTTCCGGCCCGGCCCGCGACGGCTCGGAACGGTGCGCCGCGAAGGTGTCCCACGTGTGATTTCCCCCTCGGTCTTCACCGTGAAACTGCCGGTTGCGGGATGCTGGCGATAACGTTCGTTCACTTCCCCGGTCGGTGCGGGACGGGGGTGTCCGTGCCGTACCGGCGCCCCGGACCGTGGGCGGCGGGCCGCGCGGTACGCGTACAACGAACATGTGAGTCGCGCCACATGTACGGCATGTGTGATGTGTGCGGTACTTGTCGGTACGGATGGATGTAGTCGCTTCATGGAGGCAGTGATGGGTGTGGCAGCCGGTCCGATCCGCGTGGTGGTCGCCAAGCCGGGGCTCGACGGCCACGATCGGGGAGCCAAGGTGATCGCGCGAGCACTGCGCGACGCAGGTATGGAGGTCATCTACACCGGGCTCCACCAGACTCCCGAGCAGATCGTCGACACCGCGATCCAGGAGGACGCCGACGCGATCGGCCTGTCCATCCTCTCCGGCGCGCACAACACGCTGTTCGCGGCCGTGATCGAGCTCCTGAAGGAGCGCGACGCGGCGGACATCCTGGTCTTCGGCGGCGGGATCATCCCCGAGGCCGACATCCCCCCGCTGAAGGAGAAGGGCGTCGCCGAGATCTTCACCCCCGGCGCGACGACCGCGTCGATCGTGGACTGGGTGCGGGCCAACGTGCGGCAGCCGGCCGGGGCGTAGGGCTCCGGCCCGCCGGGCGGGGCGACCGGTCCGGTGACCCCACGCCGGTGGGAGAGCCCGGCCACCGCGACGGCCGCGGCGCGGAGGCTACGCGGGCCCGGCGCCACGGGTCGCCGGGCCCGGATCCGCCGCTCCCGGTTCACCGGCGCCGGCCTCCGGCGTCCCGCCCAGTTCCTCGGCCATCACCGCGCGCAACCGCAAGGTGGTCACCAGGCGCTGGAACGCCTCGGCCCAGTACCCGCCCGCCCCCGGTGACGCGTCCTCCGCCTCCTCCGGCGCCGCCAGGAGACCGTCGAGGCGGCCCGCCTCGGACGGATCCAGGCAGCGCTCGGCCAGCCCCATCACCCCGCTGAAACTCCACGGGTAACTCCCGGCGTCCCGGGCGATGTTGAGCGCGTCGACGACCGCCCGCCCCAGCGGCGCCGCCCACGGCACCGCGCACACCCCGAGCAACTGGAACGCCTCCGACAGTCCGTGCGCCGCGATGAACCCGGCCACCCACACGGCCCGCTCCCCGCTGTCCAGCGTGGCCAGCAGCCTGGCCCGCTCGGCCAGCGACACCGCCCCCGGCCCGCCCGCCTCCGGTGACGACGGCGAGCCGAGCAGCGCCCGCGCCCACTCCGCGTCCCGCTGCCGCACCGCCGCCCGGCACCAGGCCGCGTGCAGCTCGCTCCGCCAGTCGTCGGCCACCGGCAGGGCCAGGATCTCCCGCGGCGTACGGCCGCCCAGCCGGGCCGGCCAGGTCGCGAGCGGCGCCGCCTCCGCCAGCTGACCGAACCACCAGGACCGTTCGCCACGCCCCGCCGGGGCCCTCGCGACCACACCGTCGCGTTCCATCCCCGCGTCGCACTCGTGCGGCGCCTCGACCACGAGCCGCGGGCCGTCCCCGGTGTGGTCGACGGCGACGCAGACCGCCGCCCGCGCCGCCATCCGCCCGGCCAGCGCCGAACCCGGCAGCGCCGACAGCAGCTCGGCCGCCGTCGCCCTGACGTTGCGGCTGCGGTCGGTGAGCGCCTGCTCCAGGAAGGGCTCGTCGTCCGGTCCGAGCCCGGTGCGCAGCGAGTCCAGGAACATCAGCCGGTCCTCGGCACGCTCCGCCGGCCAAGTGCCCGCCAGCAGCTCGCGGGCGGCGGCCGGATCGTGCGCGCGGACCGCCGTCAGCAGGGCGACCCGTTCCGCGAACAGGCCGTGACGCCACAGCTCCCGCACCCGCTCCGTGTCCCCCGGCCGGGGCAGCGCGGCGTCCCCGCCCGGCATGGCGCGCAGCACGAACCGCCAGTCCGGATTGAGCCGGGCGAGCCACAGCGCGCGCGGGCCCGCGAACGCCAGCGCGGCGGGCCGCAGGTCGGTCCGGCCCCGGGCCGCGTCCAGCAGGGCGGGAAGGGCCTGCGGGGGCGCCACGAAGCCCCGGGCGTTGGCCATCGCCAGCCACTGCGGCAGCAGCTCCTTCAGGTCCGGCGCGGTACCTCTGCGCCCGCCGCCGGCCGTGCCGGACCGGTCGGCCAGCAGCATCGCGAGCCTGCGGGCCGCCGCTGCGGGCAGCGCCGGCCGGGGGTCCACGGGCGCCGGGTCCGGTCGCCGCGCCGCCCGTGCGGGGCGCAGTCCCGCACGACGCCGTACGGTCTCCGCCGCCGCCGCGTCCAGCAGGGCCGCCGGTGCCCGAGGGCCCGGCGGGATGCCGGGCGGGGTACGCCGGTCCGTGCCGAGCAGCGCGGCGGTGACGAGCTCCTCCCAGACGCCCGGGGCGGGCGTCTGCGCGGGAGCGGAGGTCCTGGTCATGTGGTTCCTTTCCGCCGAGCGCGTGCCGGAGTGGTCGGAAGGTGATCGGTGGCGGGCGTCCCGCGGGCCGGGACGGCTGTGCGTCCGGCGGACGGCAGCCCCCGGGCCCTTCGCGCCGCCCACGCCGGGCGGGGGCCGGGACAGCGCGGGACGGCGGTCCCCGGCGGGGGAGCCGGCGGCCGCCGGGTCAGTGCAGCGGCACCGCCTCGCCCTCCCCCTGCGGCCAGGCCGTCAGCGGGGTGAAGCCCTGGTGGCCGCACTCGCCGAAGACCGTGACCGGGGCCCCGCCCGAGAGCGCGACCAGGCGCCACAGCCCCGGCCGGGACCGCGCGGCGGGGGCCAGCGGCAGAGCCGTGTCCTCGTCGGCGTCCGCGAGCTGCCAGGAGTCACCGTCCGGAACGGGCACGACCCGGCCCAGCGTCACCGGGACCGCGTCCAGCCACGGGTCCTCCCGCAGCGCTTCGCCGTAGCGGGCCGCCGCCTGACGCGTCGTCACCCCGGGCGGCCGTGCCGACGCGGGCCCGGGAGGCGCGAACTGCTCGCCGAGCGCCCCCCGCAGCCGGCCGGCGCCCGGGTATGCGGACACCTCCGCGTCCAGGGCCAGGCCGACCGGCAGGGACAGGTCCGGGGCGCGGCCCGCGGCCCCGTACGACAGGAGGAGCGCGGTGCGGTGCGTCGCCGTGCCGTACAGCCAGATCCGGCGGGTCGTCAGACGCGGGTCCGGCGCGTCGTGCTGAGCGAGGACCAGCCAGTGGTCGCGCACGGGCGGGCCGTCCGCCGGGGCGGGCAGGCCGATCCGGGAACGGACCGTCGCCGCCAGGCCGTCCGGCAGCCGCTCACGGCGCAGCCAGCCCTGGTCGAGCAGGTGCAGCAGCGCGCACTCCTCCAGCAGGCGCACCGGCCAGCCGGGACCGGACGCGGGAATCGCGCCCAGCTCCCGGACCCGCGCGGCGAGGCCAGGGGCCTGCGCGTCGACCATGCGGGCGGCCGTCTCCTCCCACAGGCCGTACCCCTGCTGTTCGGCCGTGGCCAGGCCGGCGCGCAGCAGATCGGCCAGGCGCTGCTCCAGTTCCGTCGCGCCCGCCGTGATCCGCGCGGCCCGGCGCTCCGCCCGGCGGCGCGCCGCCTCCGGGGCGGCCGGACCGGGCGCGGAGCCGGCCCCCTCCACCGTCCCCTCCCGCACCGCGCTGCCCGCCCGCCATTCCCCCACCCAGTCCGGCGCCGGGTCCGGCGCCGCCGGTACCTCACCGCCGGACCACAGCAGGAGCAGTCCGAGCACGTGCCCGCACGGGGCCGTCCGGCTCGGGCAGCTGCACGCGAAGGCGGGAGCGGACGCGTCCGCGACGTCCACGACCGTCCGGTACGGCTCGCCGCCGCTGTCCTTGCACAGCCCCCACACCGCCCCCTCGCCTGTCCCCGTCCCGGACCACGGCCCGGCCGCCCCGAGTCTGCCGCCCGCCGAGCGCGACGCGGCATCAGGCGCCAGTGCCAGCACCTGGTCCGCCGTCCAGCGCACCCCCTGCTGAGTCATGTCCCCGACGGTAAATCCCCCCACTGACAATCGCCCCGTCCACCGTCGTCGCCAGCACGTTCCCGCAGGTCGCAACGGATTGTCAGTGGGGTGGTGCACGGTTGGTCACAGACCGAACCGGCACAGCTGGAGGGGGACTTCGCCATGTCCGTGTCCGTGGAACCGACATCGCTGCGCACGACCGCGAGCGAGGTGCTGCGCCCGCACGCCGAGGACGCCTTCGCTGACGAACTCGCGGCGCTGGCGGCCCAGGACGACCGTCCGCGCCCGGCCCGCTGGAAGCTGTCGCCGTGGGCCGTCTCGACGTACCTGCTCGGCGGCACCCTGCCGGACGGCACGGTGATCACACCGAAGTACGTGGGGCCGCGCCGTCTCGTCGAGGTCGCCGTCACCACCCTCGCCACCGACCGCGCCCTGCTCCTGCTCGGCGTGCCCGGCACCGCCAAGACCTGGCTCTCCGAGCACCTGGCCGCCGCGGTCAGCGGCGACTCCACGCTGCTGGTGCAGGGCACGGCCGGCACACCCGAGGAGGCGATCCGCTACGGCTGGAACTACGCGCAGCTGCTCGCCCGCGGACCGAGCCGCGACGCGCTGGTACCCAGCCCCGTCATGCGGGCCATGGCCGAGGGGATGACCGCCCGCGTCGAGGAACTGACCCGCATCCCGGCCGACGTGCAGGACAGCCTCATCACCGTCCTGTCCGAGAAGACCCTGCCGATACCGGAGCTGGGCCAGGAGGTGCAGGCCGTCCGCGGCTTCAACCTGATCGCCACGGCCAACGACCGCGACCGCGGGGTCAACGACCTCTCCAGCGCGCTGCGCCGCCGGTTCAACACGGTGGTGCTGCCGCTGCCGGAGAGCGTCGAGGCCGAGGTCGACATCGTGTCCCGGCGCGTCGGCCAGATCGGCCGGTCCCTCGACCTGCCGGCCACGCCGGACGGGGCCGACGAGATCCGCCGCGTGGTGACCGTCTTCCGGGAACTGCGCGACGGGATCACCGCGGACGGCCGGACGAAGGTCAAGTCGCCGAGCGGCACGCTGTCCACCGCGGAGGCGATCTCCGTCGTCACCAACGGCCTCGCGCTCGCCGCCCATTTCGGCGACGGCGTGCTGCGGCCGGGCGATGTCGCCGCGGGCATCCTCGGCGCCGTGGTCCGCGACCCGGCGGCGGACCGGGTCGTCTGGCACGAGTACCTGGAGGCGGTGGTCCGTGAACGCGACGGCTGGACCGATTTCTACCGGGCGTGCCGGGAGGTGAGCGCGTGATCGGCCGGCGGAGCACCGAGGGCGACGGCAGCCGCAACGCGAGGATGCACGGCGACGGCGAGGACAGCGGGTGGAACGTGGTCGGCGGGGGCCGGGGCGACGGGGCGACCGGATGCGCGGGGCCCGACGACGACCTCGGGTGGCCGCGACGGCTGGGGGGACGGGATGAACGGTGCCGGGAAGGCCGAGCGGGTGGTCCGGGCCGCAGGAGCCGGAGCGGCTGGGGTGGCTGAGGCCACCGGGGCCGAGCGGACGGCCGGTCCGGGCGGGACGGCCCGCGCCGGGGAGCCGCTGCTCCTCGGCGTGCGGCACCACGGGCCGGGGTCGGCGCGGGCCGTGCGGGCCGCGTTGGAGGCCGCGCTGCCCCGGGTGGTGCTGATCGAGGGTCCGCCCGAGGCCGACGCCCTGATCCCGCTGGCCGCCGACGAGGGGATGCGGCCCCCGGTCGCCCTCCTCGCCCACGCCGTGGACGAACCCGGACGCTCGGCCTTCTGGCCGCTCGCCGAGTTCTCCCCGGAGTGGGTGGCGCTCCGCTGGGCCCTGGACCAGGGCGTGCCCGCCCGCTTCTTCGACCTGCCGGCCACCCACACGCTGGCGTGGAGCGGGACGGCGGCCGGACCCGGGGAGGGGGCCGCACCGCGGCCGGCGCCCGGAACCGGCGGGGAGGAGCCGCCGCCCCGGGCCGCGGTGCGGGTCGATCCGCTCGCGGTGCTCGCCGGGGCCGCCGGACACGACGACCCCGAGCGCTGGTGGGAGGACGTGGTCGAACACCGCGGCCTCGGGGACGGGGATCCGTTCGCGCCGTTCGCCGCGCTGGAGGAGGCCATGGGATCGCTGCGGGAGGACCACGGCGGCGGAGGACAGGACCGGGACGCGGTGCGGGAGGCGTACATGCGGCTCCAGGTGCGCGCCGCACAGCGCGAGTTCGGCGGCGGGGTGGCCGTGGTCTGCGGTGCCTGGCACGTCCCGGCGCTGCGGCGGAAGACGACCGTCGCCGCCGACCGGGCGCTGCTGAAGGGGCTGCCCAAGGTCAAGGCGGACCTCACGTGGGTGCCGTGGACCTACCGCCGGCTCGCGAGAGCCGGCGGGTACGGGGCGGGCGTCGACGCGCCCGGCTGGTACGGACACCTCTTCGCCGCGCCGGACCGGCCCGTGGAACGGTGGCTGGCCAAGGTGGCCGGGCTGCTGCGGGACGAGGGCCGGACGGTGTCCCCGGCGCACGTCATCGAGGCGGTCCGGCTGGCGGACACGCTCGCCGCGCTGCGTGGGCGCCCGCTGCCCGGACTCGGCGAGACCACCGACGCCGTACGGGCGGTGATGTGCGACGGTTCGGACGTGCCCCTGGCCCTGGTGCAGGACCGGCTGGTGGTGGGCGACGCCCTCGGCGAGGTGCCGCCCTCGGCGCCCGCGGTGCCGCTGCAGCGCGACCTCGCCCGGCTCCAGCGCCGGCTGCGGCTCAAACCGGAAGCACCGGAGCGCGAACTGGAACTCGACCTGCGCAAGGAGACCGACGCCGGACGGAGCAGGCTGCTGCACCGGCTGCGGCTGCTGGACGTGCCCTGGGGCGAGCCGGCCGCCTCGCGCGGCAGCACGGGTACGTTCCGGGAGACCTGGCGGCTGCGCTGGGAGCCGGAGCTGGCCGTGCGGGTCGCCGAGGCGGGCGGCTGGGGGACGACGGTGCTCGGCGCTGCGGGCGCGAAGGCGGAGGCCGACGCCGTCGCCGCGCGAAGCCTCGCCGAGGTCACCGCGCTGGCCGAACACTGCCTGCTCGCCGGACTGCCGGACGCCCTGCCGGCGGTGATGCGCGTCCTCGCCGACCG
Source organism: Streptomyces glaucescens (assembly GCF_000761215.1). Taxonomy (GTDB): domain Bacteria; phylum Actinomycetota; class Actinomycetes; order Streptomycetales; family Streptomycetaceae; genus Streptomyces; species Streptomyces glaucescens_B. The sequence goes on from NZ_CP009438.1 coordinate 4,695,567, forward strand.
CGCCGCGCTCGACACCGATGTCGGCCACCTCGCGCAGGCGCTCCCGGCCCTGGTCCGCTCCCTGCGCTACGGCGATGTGCGCGGCACCGGCACCGGCGCACTGGCCGAGGTCGCCGCGGGCCTCGCCGAGCGGGTCTTCGTCGGCCTGCCCCCGGCCTGCGCCGCGCTCGACGCGGACGCGGCGGAGGAGATGCGGCACCATCTCGACGCGGTGCACGGGGCGGTCGGGCTGCTCGACGGGACGCCGGCCCCCGGGCGGGTCGGGCTGCGCGGGCGCTGGCAGGCCGTGCTGGGCGTGCTGTCCGCGCGGGACGGCGTGCCCGGGGTCATCCGGGGCCGTGCGGCGCGGCTGCTCCTGGACGACGGGGTGCTGCACCGGGAGGAGGCGACCCGGCTCATGGGACTGGCGCTGTCGCCGGGTACGCCGCCGGGTGACGCGGCGGCGTGGATCGAGGGCTTCGTGGGGGGCGGCGCCGGCGGCATGCTGCTGGTGCACGACGAGCGGCTGCTCGGGCTGGTCGACGACTGGCTGACCCGGGTGCCGGCGGAGGCGTTCACGGATGTGCTGCCGCTGCTGCGGCGCACCTTCTCGGCGTACGAGCCGGCCGTGCGCAGGACCCTCGGCGAACTGGTCCGGCGCGGGCCCGGGGCGCGGGGGAGCGTCGCCGGGACCGGTGCCGGGCTGCCCGGCTTCGCCCCGGACCCGGATCCGGAACGGGCGGACGCCGTGCTGCCGGTGGTGCGGCTGCTGCTGGGAGCGGACCGGGACGGCGGACCGGCCGGCACCGAGGGCGACGAGCCCGTGGAGGACGAGCCCGTGGAGGTGGGCACATGACGAGCGGGGCGGGCGACACCGGGCTGCCGGCGGGGACGGCCGGACCGGCGGACGCGGCCGATCCGGTGAAGGGTTCCCTTCCGGTGAAGGGGACCCTTCCGGCGGAGGGGGCCGATCCGGAGGCCGCCGCCCACGAGCGGGCGCGGCGCTGGCGGCTGGTCCTCGGCGGCGACGCGGCCGACGGCACCGGACACGCGCTCGCCGGGCGGGACGCGGCGATGGACGGCGCGCTGGCCGCGCTGTACGGGAGGCGCGACAAGCCGGCGGCCGGCAAGGAGCGGGCGGCGGGGCTCGGTGCCTCGGCGCCGGCCGTGGCGCGCTGGCTGGGGGACATCCGCAGGTACTTCCCGTCCTCCGTCGTCCAGGTGATGCAGCGGGACGCCATCGACCGACTCGGGCTGTCCACGCTGCTGCTGGAGCCGGAGATGCTGGAGGCGGTACAGGCCGATGTGCACCTCGTCGGCACCCTGCTCTCGCTGAACAAGGCGATGCCCGAGACGACCAGGGAGACCGCACGGGCGGTCGTGCGCAAGGTCGTCGAGGACCTGGAGAAGCGGCTCGCCACCCGCACCCGGGCCACCCTGACCGGCGCGCTCGACCGCAGCGCGCGGATCCGCCGGCCGCGCCACCACGACATCGACTGGAACCGCACGATCGCGGCCAATCTCAGGCACTACCTGCCGGAGCGCCGGACGGTCGTGCCCGAGCGGCTGATCGGGTACGGGCGGGCGTCACGGTCCGTGAAGAAGGACATCGTCCTGTGCGTCGACCAGTCGGGCTCGATGGCGGCCTCCGTCGTCCACGCCTCGGTGTTCGGGGCGGTGCTCGCGTCCATGCGGTCGATCAGCACCCGGCTCGTCGTCTTCGACACGGCGGTCGTCGACCTCACCGACCGGCTCGACGACCCGGTGGACGTGCTGTTCGGCACCCGGTTGGGCGGCGGCACGGACATCAACCGGGCGCTGGCGTACTGCCAGTCCCGGATCACCCGCCCCACGGAGACGGTGGTGGTGCTGATCAGCGACCTCTACGAAGGGGGGATACGCGACGAGATGCTGAAACGGGTCGCGGCGATGAAGGCGTCGGGGGTGGAGTTCGTGGCGCTGCTCGCGCTGTCCGACGAGGGGGCGCCCGCCTACGACCGGGACCACGCGGCGGCGCTCGCGGCGCTCGGCGCGCCGGCCTTCGCCTGTACGCCCGACCTGTTCCCCGAGGTGATGGCGGCGGCGATCGAGAAGCGTCCACTGCCGATACCGGACAGGGCGTGACGTCCGGGAACCCCGGGAGGAGACCCGCCGGAAAGAGGACATGACCACCCATCGGTGACAGGGGGCTTGCGCAACCTCCCGCGTCGCGTGCAAGGATCGACGCCGCTCACCCCACGACATCGCCCAGTCCGCTCGCACGGAGGAACCTCCGCCTCTTGACCTGGTCAGCAGCCCTGCCCGGTGCCGCGGCGCGCGTCCTGCGCGCGGCGGGACGGCGGCGTGCGGTTCAGCTGGCCCTGCTGGTGGGCGGTTTGTTCCTGCTCGGAGCGCTCGGCGGTGCGCGGGCGGAGGCGGCCGAGGGCCCCGCCGGCACGGTCTCCGCGGCCGCGGCCCAGGCGACCCAGGCGACCCAGGGGGCGAGTACGTCCGACGTGCGGTCATCCGGCGCCGAGCCGGGGCCGGTCGTCGAGTACGGCTCGGTCCCCCGGCCCGAGCCGGTCGCCGAGGCCGTACGGGATCAGGTCGCCCAGCCGGTCGGGGACGCCCTGGAGGCGGTGACGCGGGGCCTGTCCGAGGTGCCTCCGGCCGAATCGCCGCGGCCCTCCCTGCCCGCGCTGCCTTCCCCGCCCTCGTGGCCCGCACTGCCCTCATCGCCCTCGCTCCCCGGTCTCCCGGACGACGGCCCCTCGCTCCCGGACCTTCCCGGCCTCCCGGCGAACACCCTGCCGGCCCCGGACGCCGTCACCCCGCTGCCCCTGCCCCTCCCGGGGCCCGAGGCTCACACGCCGGGGACCCCGGACGGCTCCGCCCGCGACGAGGCCGCTCAGACGGACCCGCGCGCGGTGTCCGGCTCCGCTGCCACGGCCGGGACCACGGCCCCGAACGGGCCGCACACACCGGACGGCAGCAGCCCCCTCACCCTGCCCACGGCGACCGCGACCGCCGTGGCCCCCACCCCCGACCACCCCGCCACCGCCCGCACCGGCACCGGCCAAGCCCCCGCCCACCCCGCACCCACGGGGGGCGACAGCGGTGTGCTCGGCAGCCGGACGGCCGCCGACAACGGCGGATCGCGGCACGGTGACATGTGCGCGGTGGCCGCCGAGCAGCGTGCTCCGCTGCGGCCCGTGCCCGGCGTACCCGCCCGGGCCGACGCGGGCGAGACCCGGGACCGGTACCGGGACATTCCCGTCTTCCCCGGATAGGGCAGCCCTTTCCCCCGCCTGACCTGCCGCGCGGGGGCGGAACAGGTCTGCCCACCCCTCCGGAGTTCCCCTTTCCGGAATGTCCCCACGCCCGGAGTCCTCCGACGGACTCCCCGGCGTCCCGGAACCCCAAAGGATCAGACGCACGCAATGAACAAGAACATCCGCCGATCGATCGTCATAGCCGCCGGTGTCACGGGCGCCTGGGCGCTCGGTTCCACCTGCGCGACCGCCGGCGAACTGCCCGCCCCCTCCCTCTCCGCGCCGGACGCGGCCGACACCGAGGGCACCCTCGCCTCGGTCACCGGCGACCTCACCGACACGGTGGAGGGGACCGTCTCCGGCGTCACCGGCGGCGATGCCGTGCGCGCCGTGACCGGCACGCCGGCCGGCACCCTCGGCGCGGCCGGCGACACGGTCGACGGCACCCTCGGCCAGGCCACCGGCACCGTCTCCCGGACGGCCGGCACCGCCGGCTCGGCCGCCACCACCGCCCCCGGCCCGGTCTCCGGCCAGGCTCCCGCCGTCTCCGCCGCCGACCAGGCCCGCCGGTACGTCGACGCCGAGGTCTCCCTCCCGAAGACCGCCGAGGCCACCGAGGTCCGCGGCGCCCAGGCCGTCCACGGCGCCCACGCCGCCCGCACCGCCGCGCAGGCCGAGGCGGACGCCACCGCCGGTGTGACCGCCGAGGCGGGCCGGGACGCGCTCCCGGACGTCCCCTCGTCCCCCCAGGACCTGATCGACTACCTCTTCGGTCCCCTCTCCGCCTTCGCGCCCGAGCTGGAGCAGGCCCTGGCCGCCGCCGGGACGCGGCTGCACGGCGCCCAGTCGGCTGCGCGCACCCAGGCGCAGGGCGTCGAGGGCGTCGTACGGACGAAGGCGCAGTACGCGGCCGCGGGCGCGGGCCGCACCGCCGTCGGCGCGCAGGGCGCCGCGCGGGCCACGGCCGCCGGCGTCCAGTCCCGGGCAGCCGGCGCGGCGGCCCTCGCCCGGGGCGAGGCGGGCGCGGTGCGGACGGCCGCGCAGGCCTCCGTCTCGTCCGTGCCGGGCCATGTCACCGGAACCGTCGACGGAGTCGAGCAGCGGGTCGTGGGCACGGTCAGCACGGTCTCCGGCACGGTGAGCACCGTCCGTGCGACGGCGCTCGGCACCGTCGGCACGGCCTCCGCCACCGTCCAGGGCCTCCCGGGCCGGGTCACCCCGGTCGTCCAGGAGACGGCCGCCGCAGCGGTGCCGCCGCTCGCCGCCTCCGCGGTCAGGGGCGCGCAGCCGGTCGCCGTCGGCGCGGTGCAGGGCGTCCACCCGGTCGTCACCGAGGCCGTGCACGGGGCCGTCCCGGTCGCCGGGCGGGCCGTGGACGGTGTGACGCCGGTCGTCACCGGCACCGTCGCCGGTCTCACCCCGGTCGCCGGTGACGCCGCCGCCGGTGTCGCCGCCACCGCGGGGCACACCGTCGACGCCGCGACCGCGCTCGCGCACGGCGTCGTCGCCGACGTCCAGCCGGTCGCGTACGGGACCGTGCACGGGCTCCCGCCGGTCGCCGCCGACGCGGTGCACGGCGTCCACCGAGTGGTCACCGGCGTGGCGCACGGGGTCGTGCCCGTCGCCGGGCAGGCCGTGGACGGTGTGACGCCGGCCGTCACCGGGGTCGTCGCGGACGTGCCGCCGTACGCCACCGGGCTGGCCGGCGAGGCCGCCGCGGACGCGCCCGGCACCGTGCTGCCGCCGGCCGCGCACACCGCCGTCCGCGGGGTGGTGCCGGTCGTCGGCCAGGCCGTCACGGACGCGGGCGCACTGGCCCACGGCGTGACGGGTGACGTGCGCTCCTTCGGGGCGGGTGCCGCCGCGGACGTGGCGCCGTTCGGGCGGGGCGTGGCCGGGCGGACCGGCGGTCTCGCGCGGGGGGTGGCGGACGAGGTGCCGCCGTTCGCGCAGGGCGTCACGGGCGCCGTCCAGCCGGTCGTGGACACCGTGTACGACACCGTGCGGCCGGCCGCAAAGGCCGTCGGCGGTGTGAGCGGCAGTGCCGCCGGGGCGGCGTACGGCGTCGCCGGCGCCGTCGCGCCGTTCGCGCACGGCGTGGCGGGCGAGGCGGTCCCGTTCGCGCACGGGGTGGCGGACGGCGTCGCCCCGTTCGCCGGGGACCTGACCGGCACCGTTCACTCCACCGGCGGCACCCTCGCCGCCCACGCGGTCACCGGCGCGCAGGACGTGTCCGGGTCGGTCACCCCGGGCTGGGCCCCGGCCGCCCACGACCTGCACGCCCCGCGAAACGGCGCCCACGGCCCGCAGGGCTCCTCCGGCCCCCTCGGTTCGTACGGCGTGTGAGCTTCGCCGGGGGCGCGGACCGGACGGCCGAAAGCCGTCGGCGGGTCCGGCCGTGCCCCCGCGGAGAGGGCCCGGCGGTCCCCATTGGGGTGGGGAGCGCCGCGGCCCGAGCCCCGGCGGGCGGCACCGGATCACCCGTTCGCCGCCGCCGGGGCCCGAACAGGGAACCTCACCGGGTCCGCCCCGGCCCGGTGAGGTTCCGCCCCGCTCGCACAGGTCCCGACACCCGGTGCCACAGATCCCGGCATCATGTGACAGGTATCACCGCTCGGGTGTGACCCGCGATTTAGAACGCCCCCGCAACCGGCGATAACCTGCGAGACGGACATGCCGCGCGCTCGGACACCGTGTGCGCCTCCCTAGTGACAGCGGACGTCACGTTGCCCTTCGCGGCACGCCCACGCATCCAACGAACCGCGAGATCACTGATAGGGACGGAAGCGCGTGGACCTGTTCGAGTACCAGGCGAGGGACCTCTTCGCCAAGCACGATGTACCGGTGCTGGCCGGTGAAGTCATCGACACGCCTGAGGCGGCGCGCGAGATCACCGAGCGTCTGGGCGGCAAGTCCGTCGTCAAGGCGCAGGTGAAGGTCGGTGGTCGCGGCAAGGCCGGTGGCGTGAAGCTGGCCGCCACTCCGGACGAGGCCGTCGCCCGTTCGACGGACATCCTCGGCATGGACATCAAGGGCCACACGGTCCACAAGGTCATGATCGCCGAGACCGCTCCGGAGATCGTCGAGGAGTACTACGTCTCCTTCCTCCTCGACCGTGCGAACCGCACCTTCCTGTCCATCGCCTCGGTCGAGGGCGGCATGGACATCGAGGAGGTGGCGGCCACCCGTCCGGAGGCCGTCGCCAAGACGCCGATCGACGCGATCGACGGCGTGACCGCCGAGAAGGCCCGCGAGATCGTCGAGGCCGCGAAGTTCCCGGCCGAGGTGGCCGACAAGGTCGCCGACGTGCTGGTCAAGCTGTGGGACGTCTTCATCAAGGAGGACGCCCTCCTGGTCGAGGTGAACCCGCTGGCCAAGGTCGCCTCCGGTGACGTCATCGCCCTCGACGGCAAGGTGTCGCTGGACGACAACGCCGAGTTCCGCCACCCGGAGTTCGAGGAGCTGCACGACAAGGCCGCGGCCAACCCGCTCGAGGCCGCCGCCAAGGAGAAGAACCTCAACTACGTCAAGCTCGACGGCGAGGTCGGCATCATCGGCAACGGCGCCGGTCTCGTCATGAGCACCCTGGACGTCGTCGCGTACGCCGGTGAGAAGCACGGCGACGTGAAGCCCGCCAACTTCCTGGACATCGGTGGCGGCGCCTCCGCCCAGGTGATGGCGAACGGCCTGGAGATCATCCTCGGCGACCCGGACGTGAAGTCCGTCTTCGTCAACGTCTTCGGTGGCATCACCGCCTGCGACGAGGTCGCCAACGGCATCGTCCAGGCCCTGAAGCTCCTCGAGGACCGCGGCGAGGAGGTCACCAAGCCGCTGGTCGTCCGTCTCGACGGCAACAACGCCGAGCTGGGCCGCCAGATCCTCACCGACGCCAACCACCCGCTGGTCCAGCGCGTCGACACCATGGACGGCGCGGCCGACAAGGCCGCCGAGCTGGCCCACGCCGCCAAGTAAGCACTCAGGACGAGGACACCACACACCATGGCTATCTGGCTCAACAAGGACAGCAAGGTCATCGTCCAGGGCATGACCGGCGCCACGGGCATGAAGCACACCAAGCTCATGCTCGGTGACGGCACCAACGTCGTGGGCGGCGTGAACCCGCGCAAGGCGGGTCAGACCGTGGACTTCGACGGTACCGAGGTACCCGTCTTCGGCACCGTCAAGGAGGCCATCGAGGCCACCGGCGCCAACGTCTCCGTCATCTTCGTGCCGGAGAAGTTCACCAAGGACGCGGTCGTCGAGGCCATCGACGCCGAGATCCCGCTGGCCGTCGTGATCACCGAGGGCATCGCCGTGCACGACACGGCGTCCTTCTGGGCGTACGCCGGCAAGAAGGGCAACAAGACCCGCATCATCGGCCCGAACTGCCCCGGCATCATCACCCCGGGCCAGTCCAACGTCGGCATCATCCCGGGCGACATCACCAAGCCGGGCCGCATCGGCCTGGTCTCGAAGTCCGGCACGCTGACGTACCAGATGATGTACGAGCTGCGCGACATCGGCTTCTCGACCTGTGTCGGCATCGGCGGTGACCCGATCATCGGCACCACCCACATCGACGCCCTGGCCGCCTTCCAGGAGGACCCGGAGACCGACCTCATCGTGATGATCGGTGAGATCGGCGGCGACGCCGAGGAGCGGGCCGCGGCCTTCATCAAGGAGAACGTGACCAAGCCGGTCGTCGGCTACGTCGCGGGCTTCACCGCGCCCGAGGGCAAGACGATGGGCCACGCCGGCGCCATCGTCTCCGGCTCCTCCGGCACCGCGCAGGCCAAGAAGGAGGCCCTGGAGGCCGCCGGCGTCAAGGTCGGCAAGACGCCGACCGAGACGGCGAAGCTGGCCCGTGAGGTCCTGGCCGGCTGACACCCCGGCCGTTAGCCGGCACGGCGGACAGTCACCGGAAGGGCCCGCACCCCACTCGGGGTGCGGGCCCTTCCGCATGCCCGCGCGGTGTTCACCCCGGTTCCGGGACCAGTCTCTGCGGTCCGGTCACCGTCTCCTCGCGCAGCTTCGCGCGCAGCTCCAGCTCCCGTTCCGACAGCGGGCCCGGCGCGGCCCGCGGCGGCACTCCGCGCACCGTCTCACCCGGCGGCACCGGAGGCTCGTACCGCGTGGGGGCCGTTCGCAGGGTCAGCGCGGTCGCGCCGATCAGCGTCACCGTGAAGGCGATGGCGGCCCGCGTCCAGAACCGGGCCCGGCGCTCGCTCCCGCCGCGCACCGCCGGCGGCCGGGCCGCGCGCAGCCGCTCGGCGGACGCCAGCTCGGCGAGCCGCTGGTGCAGGACGGCGGGGTCCGACAGCTCCGGCAGCCGCTCGGCCACCGCCTCGCGCGCGTGCAGCAGCCGGTTCGCCGCCGCCGGCGTGCTCGCCTCCGTCTCCGCCGCGGTCTCCGGCAGGCCGAGCCCGACCCCGTCGTACAGCACCAGGGTGCGGCGGTACGGCGGCGGAAGGGCCAGCAGGACGTCGAGCAGGGCACGGTCGGAGGCGTTCGCGGGGGGCGGTTCGGGGTGGCGGTAGCGGGGCCGGAAGCAGTGCCAGGGGGAGAGGGCGTACTCGTACGCCGCCGCGCGCACCCACCCCGCCGGATCCCGGTCGACGGCCACCTCGGGCCAGCGCTGCCAGGCGAGCTGGAACGCCCGCTCCACGGACTCCCGGGCGAGTTCCCGCCGCCCGGTCAGGAGGTAGGCCTGACGGACGAGCGCGGGCGCGCAGAAGGCGTAGAGGGCGTCGAAGGCCTGGTCGGGGGTGAGCGGGGCGGGGGTCCGGGCCGGCGCGGCCACGGCGGGGAGCAGCGCGGGCTCCCGCTCCGGTCCGCTTCCCCGTCCGGTCTCCGGTCCGTCTCCCGGCCCGGTCTCCCGTCCGGTCCCCGGTCCGTCACCTCGTTCCGGGTCCTCGCCGCGCGTGCTCTGACTCGGGGTCAGCACCGGCGGGGATGCGGCGAGGACGGGGGGCCCGCCGGTCACGGGTGCGGTGGCGGGCAGTCCCGCCGCGACCGGGGCCGGCGCGCCGTCGGCAGCGGCCTCGGACGGCGCCGGCTCGGCCAGTTGGGCCAGCAGTCTCGCGTACGCGTCGCGTCTGCGCCCCCGGGGAGAGGTGCGGCCGGACTCCCACGCCCGCACGGTCTCCCGGCTGACGCCCACCTGAGAGGCGAGCTGAGCCTGTGTCAGGGCGGCGGCCTCGCGCAGCCGTCGGCGCTCCTTGGGTGGGGGAAGCGGGGGTGCGGGATGCTGCGTCACCGGTCACCCCTCCGTACGAAAAAGCACATAAGCACATATTGAGCGACACAGCGGGGGTTCGCCTGTTACGACGGAAAAGCGCGTGTCGTTGGGAGCATGACGGTCGTGCACCGGATGACCGACCTCCGACCGTCGCTGTCGCCCCTGATCGCCTCGCTGCGGCGCCCCTCGCCCGGACTCGCCGCGGCCCTGCTGAACGGCGCCCTCGCGGCCGGGCTGGGCCTCTGCTCGCTCACCGTCCTGGTGATGCTGCTGTGGATCAGCTCGCCGTACCCGGACAGCGGGCCCGGCGGTGCGCTGCACGTCGCCGCCTCCCTCTGGCTGCTCGCGCACGGCGCCGAAGTGGTCCGCGCCGACACCGTCTCCGGACTGCCCACCCCGGTCGGCCTCACCCCGCTGCTGCTGCTCCTGCTGCCCGCCTGGCTGCTGCACCGGGCGGCCCGCGACGCGGTGGAGGGGGACCCGGAGGACGAGGACGAGGGGCCGTCCGTGGCGGCGCGCACGGCATGGGGCGGGGTGGTGCTGGGCTATCTGGGCGTCGGCGCCGCCGTCGTGCTGTACGCGGCGGGCGGCGCGCTGCGCCCCTCGTGGCTGTGGACCGCGCTGAGCCTGCCGCTGGTCGCCGGGGCGGCGGCCGGGGCCGGGGTGTGGTCGGCGTTCGGCCGCCCCCTGGGCCCGTGGGACGGCGGGCACGGCGCGCACGGGGTGCCGGCGCTGCTGACGGGCGCCCTGCGCCTCCTCCGCGAGCCGGACGCCGGGCCGGGCCGGGGCCGGCTGGAGGTCGCGGCGCGGGCCGCCGCGGCCGGGACCGCCGCGTACATCGGAGGCGGGGCGCTGCTGGTGGCGGTGTCCCTGGTGGGCCACGGCGGGGCGGCGCGGGCGGCGTTCGCGCAGCTCGCGGACGGCTGGTCGGACCGGTTCGCGGTCCTGCTGCTGTGTGCCGCGCTGGTGCCGAACGCCGCGGTGTGGGGCGCGTCCTACGCGCTCGGTCCCGGTTTCGCCGTCGGTGTCGGCCGGGTCACCGGCCCCCTGTCGGCCGCGTCCACGTCGCTGCTGCCGCCGTTCCCGCTGCTGGCGGCGGTGCCGGAGGCGGGTCCCGGGACGCCGCTGGACTGGGCGGTCGCCGTGGTGCCGGTGGCGGCCGGGGTCACGGTGGGCTGGTTCGTGGCCCGGGCGGGGGAGGGCTGGTCGCCGGGCCGGACCGCGCTGGGCGCGCTGCTCGCGGCCGGGTTGTGCGCGGTGGCGCTGGCCGTGCTGGCCGGGCTGGCGGGCGGCCCGCTCGGCGCCGGGAGGCTGGCCCGCTTCGGGCCGGTGTGGTGGCAGACCGGGGCGGCGGGCCTGCTGTGGACGGCGGCCGTCGGTGTGCCGGTGGCGCTGGGGGTGCGATGGTGGCGGCGGCGCAGCGCCCGGTCGCGGGCCACCCGGGAGCGCGAGCAGGGCACGACCGGCGCTTCGGCGCCCGCGTCCTCCACGCCCGTGCCCCCACCACCGCCCGCGGCCCCGGACCATTCCGCAGCACCGGACCATTCCTCGGCCCCTGACCCCGTCTCGGCCTCGGACCCCGTCTCGGCCCCGGACTCCGTCTCGGCCTCGGACTCCGTCTCGGCCCCGGGCCACCCCTCGGTGCCGGCCGCCGACGAGCTGGACGACCGGGACGGAGCGGCCGGTGCCCGGGACGACGACGGCCCGGCCGGTCTCGCGGGTGATGACGGCCCGGCCCCGGTCTCCGGCCACGGAATCCCGGCCCGGTCCGCAGGCCGGAAGGACTCGGCCGGGCCCGCAGGCCGGGAGGCCGCGGACGGGACCTCAGGCCGGGAGGCCGCGGCCGGGCCGGCAGGCCGGGAGAGCGCGGCCGGGCCCGCAGGCCGGGAGGCCGCGGACGGGACCTCAGGCCGGGAGGCCGCGGCCGGGCCGGCAGGCCGGGCGGCCGCGGACGGGCCCGCAGGCCGGGAGGCCGCGGACGGGACCCGCGACGCGGAGGCGTCGGTCTGGTTCTCCGTCGAGGAGGCCATGCTGTGGTTCTCCGACGAGAGGACCCCGACCCGGCCCTCCCAGTCCTCCCGGTCTTCCAGGCCCTCCGCGACGCCCCCGTCCGCCCGCTCCCGCGAGCCGTTCGAACTCCCCGGCTCCTCCCGGTCCGCCGACGGCCCCGGCCGCGGTCCCGGTCCCGGCCCCCGCGACGTCCCGCTCACCGAACCCCGCAGCCCCCACGACGAGGACATCGCGAGCGGCACCCACCGGACCACCCTGCCGGAGACCCCCGCGCACGTGCCGGAACGGGAAGCGGAGGCGGAGGCGCAGCCGCGGTCGCCCGGTGCCTCGCCGGCGTCCCGCTGAGCCCTCCCCGCCGTGCCCGGCTCAGCCGTTGCCGTCGAGGACCCCGCGCAGCTCCTCCGGGAGGAGCTTGCCGCAGTCCTGCCTGGCCGCGTGGGTGAGGGCGTCGGCGGTGCAGGTGTAGTAGTCGCGGTAGACGAGCTGAGCGGTGAAGGACGCCGCGACCAGGGCGATGGCCAGGGACGCGGTGACGAGGCCGCTGATCGCCGCGGCGGTCTGGGGACGGGCGTTCGGCACGGGGGCCGGGGCGGCGGCGTCGCGGGTGCGGGGCTTGGCGCGCAGCGCGCTGATGCCCCAGTACAGGGCGAGGGCGCCGAGCAGCAGGGCGACGTACGCCCACGAGAAGAGCGCGAAGAAGAACGCCCACATCCCGGACAGCAGGGCGTAGCGCGCACGGCGCTGGGCCGGGTCCGTGGGGTCCCAGCGCATCCCGCCGGGGCCGGTGCCGCCCTGCTTCTCGGGCCCGCCGCCGGGCCGGTCGCCGAAACCGCCGGGTGAGCGGCCCGGCTGGCGGTCGCTCCACTGGCTGCCCCAGCCGGGACGGCCGCCGCCCTCGTCCTGCCCGCCCTCGTCCCGGTCACCGGCCGGCCGGCGCGGCTGCCAGGGCCGGTCCGGGGTGCCCTCGGGCGGCGGGGCGAACGGGTTGTCGTCCTGGCCGGCGCTGCCGGGCCCGCCACCGCCGGGGCCGCCCGAAGGCGCGTCGGGCGGCGAGGTGGGGCGCTCCCGCAGCAGCACGCCGCTGCGCTGCCCTCCCTGCGCCGACTGCGGGGTGAGCGTGAGGAGTCGCAGGCTGCGGTCCGGCATCAAGTGAGCGTCTTCCCCTGGTGAGTACGGCTGACGGAGTGCGTGACGACGGGCGACGGCAAGCTGTCGCGGCCGGGCCCGTCACTGTACGAACGTGCCGTATCCGCGGTGCGTTCCCGACCCGGCTCCCCCCAGACGCTACCTCCCGGCCCCGCCCCCGTCCCGTGGGGGCCGTCCGGAGTGCCGGTATCGTTGCTGACGGTCGGCCGCTTCGTAGGCTTCCCCGTATCCGGGGGCGCGAAGCATTCGTACGAACGCACATACGGCGGCGTACCCGGCCGGCCGTACCGTCGTACTCCCCGAGAAAGGGCCCCACCGTGGCCGCCAAGCCCGTGGCCAAGCGCCTCGTCGTGCTGGTCTCCGGATCAGGCACCAATCTGCAGGCGCTCCTCGACGCCATCGCGACCACCGGCGCCGAGGCGTACGGAGCCGAGATCGTGGCCGTCGGCGCCGACCGCGACGGCATCGAGGGACTGGCGCGGGCCGAGCGCGCCGGACTGCCCACCTTCGTGTGCCGGGTCAAGGACCACGGCAGCCGCGAGGCGTGGGACGCCGCGCTCGCCGAGGCCGTCGCCGCGTACGAGCCCGACCTGGTGATCTCCGCCGGGTTCATGAAGATCGTGGGCAAGGAGTTCCTGGCCCGCTTCGGCGGGCGGTTCGTGAACACCCACCCCGCCCTGCTCCCCAGTTTTCCCGGCGCCCACGGCGTCCGCGACGCGCTCGCGTACGGCGCCAAGGTCACCGGCTGCACCGTCCACTTCGTCGACGACGGCGTCGACACCGGGCCGATCATCGCGCAGGGCGTGGTCGAGGTCCGGGACGAGGACGACGAGAGCGCGCTGCACGAGCGCATCAAGGAAGTCGAGCGAAGGCTGCTCGTCGAGGTCGTGGGGCGGCTCGCCCGCAACGGCTATCGCATTGAGGGACGAAAGGTAGTTATCCAGTGACCGCCGAGAGCAACAAGCGGCCCCTTCGCCGGGCGCTCGTCAGCGTCTACGACAAGACGGGCCTCGAAGACCTCGCGCGCGGCCTGCACGAGGCGGGCGTCGCCCTCGTCTCCACCGGGTCCACCGCCGCCCGCATCGCCGACGCGGGCGTCCCCGTCACCAAGGTCGAGGAGCTGACCGGCTTCCCCGAGTGCCTGGACGGCCGGGTCAAGACCCTGCACCCGCGGGTGCACGCGGGCATCCTCGCCGACCTGCGCCTGGAGGACCACCAGCGGCAGCTCGCCGAGCTGGGCGTGGAGCCGTTCGACCTGGTCGTGGTCAACCTCTACCCGTTCCGCGAGACCGTCGCCTCCGGGGCCTCGCCCGACGAGTGCGTCGAGCAGATCGACATCGGCGGCCCGTCCATGGTCCGCGCCGCCGCCAAGAACCACCCGTCGGTCGCCGTGGTCACCAGCCCGGCCCGCTACGCCGACGTCCTCGACGCCGCGCGCAACGGCGGCTTCGACCTGGCCGCCCGCAAGCGGCTCGCCGCCGAGGCCTTCCAGCACACCGCCGCCTACGACGTGGCCGTGGCGAGCTGGTTCGCGAGCGAGTACGCCCCGGTCGACGAGTCGCCGTTCCCCGACTTCCTGGGCGCCACCTGGGAGCGCAAGAACACCCTGCGCTACGGAGAGAACCCGCACCAGCCCGCCGCGCTGTACGTCACCGGTGCCGGCGGCGGCCTCGCCGAGGCCGAGCAGCTGCACGGCAAGGAGATGTCGTACAACAACTACACGGACACGGACGCCGCCCGCCGTGCCGCGTACGACCACGACGAGCCGTGCGTCGCGATCATCAAGCACGCCAACCCGTGCGGCATCGCGGTCGGGGCGGACGTCGCCGAGGCGCACCGCAAGGCGCACGCCTGCGACCCGCTGTCCGCGTTCGGCGGTGTGATCGCCGTCAACCGCCCGGTGTCGAAGGAGATGGCCGAGCAGGTCGCCGAGATCTTCACCGAGGTCATCGTCGCGCCGGACTACGAGGAGGGCGCCCTGGAGGCGCTCACCAAGAAGAAGAACATCCGCGTCCTGCGCTGCCCCGAGGGCCCGGCGAACCCGGTCGAGGTCAAGCCGGTCGACGGCGGCGTCCTGGTCCAGGAGACCGACCGTCTGCAGGCCGCCGGTGACGACCCGGCCGGCTGGACCCTGGCGACCGGCGAGGCGCTGTCCGCGGAGGAGCTGGCCGACCTGGCCTTCGCCTGGAAGGCGTGCCGCGCGGTCAAGTCCAACGCGATCCTGCTCGCCAAGGACGGCGCCTCCGTCGGCGTCGGCATGGGCCAGGTCAACCGCGTCGACTCCTGCAAGCTGGCCGTCGAGCGGGCGGGCGAGGAGCGGGCACGCGGCTCGTACGCGGCGTCCGACGCCTTTTTCCCCTTCCCCGACAACATCGACGTGCTGAGCGCCGCCGGCGTGAAGGCCATCGTCCAGCCGGGCGGCTCGGTCCGTGACGAGCTGGTCGTGGAGGCCGCCGAGAAGGCGGGCATCACGATGTACTTCACGGGGACGCGGCACTTCTTCCACTGAGCCGCGGCACTCGTCCGACGAAGGGCCCGCCGGTCACGACCGGCGGGCCCTTCGCCATGCCTCATCAGCAGGACGGCAGCGGGTTCGTCTCCGAGGAGATGTCGTTGTCGCTCATCCAGCCCCACTGGCCGTTGTCTGCCTGGGTGCGGACCCAGCGGGTGGGGTGCGGGCCGCCGTGGTTCTGGCCGCCGTCGAACTTGCAGACGAAGAAGGACGGGTTGGAGTACATCCGGCCGACGACCCGGTTGCTGTTCGCACCCGCGTACACGTTGGCGCCGGTGGCGTTGTTGCAGTACCAGACGGACCCGTCCCGCCAGCAGGGCGCGGCGGCCTGGGCGTTCGCGGCGGAGGTCAGGGTGAGCGCGGCGCCGGCGGTGACGGTGGCGGCGGCGAGGGCGAGGGCCTTGCGGAAGGTGGTGGACATGACTGTTCCCCCAGTCGTGGTGTGGTGTGCGGCCGGCCCCCGGCTCTCCCCCGGGGGAGCCGGCGACCGGCCTCGGTCGTGCTCCACCGTGCCGCCCGGCCGCCCGCGCCGGTACCTCGGACGTCCGAGGGTCACAGCGGCGCGGGTCGCGGGGTGTACTCCTGGAGGTGGCGGGCGACGCGGTCCGTGTAGGCGCGGTACGCCGCGGGCACCCCGCCCGTCCTGTTCACCGTTCCGTACGACGTCCGGTACGCGGCGGCGACCAGCAGCCGGCGGTCGCCCGGCAGGGACCGGTCCAGCCGTGCCTCGATCGCGCACAGGTAGCGGCCCATCGCCGGGATCGACTCGGCGGGGGTGAACGGCGGCTCGGGGATGTCGTCGGCGGGCAGGCCGTCCGCCCGGATCCACCAGCGCAGCACCCGCGGGGTCCAGCGGGCGATGCCGTACTCGTCGCGCGCGGGGTCGGCGAGGCCGGGGTCGAAGTCGCTCTCCGCCTTCAGCATCGCCGCGATGAGCGCCGGGCTGATCAACGGCCGGACGCAGGCGTGCGCCGAGTCGACGATGAGCCGGCGGTAGGCGACCGGGACGCCCGTGCCGGTACGGAGTTCGCCGGCGCCGTAGGCGGCGGCAGGTGCGGGGGCCGACGCGGTGGTGCCCGCGCGGTCCGGTCCCGCGGCACTCCCGTCCCCCGTCCGGGCGGCGTCCCCGTGGCCGAGCGCCAGCACTGCCGCCGCCGTGGCGATCGCCGCGGCCACACCGGCCGTGCGGCGCCGCGGGCGGCGCGGCGCGGCCCCGCCCGCCGCCTCCCGCACGCGCCGCAGCAGCGCCTGCCCGCCGATCCGCTCCTCGTGCGTACGGGCCAGGCAGGAGCGGACCACCTCCCGCCAGCGCTCCGGCAGTTCGGGGGACAGACGCAGCTCCTCCGTGCCGCGGGCGTACGCGGCGGCCGCGTCGCGGCGGGCCGCCGGGGTGCCGCCGGGCAGCGGGAACGCGCCCGTGAGGACGAGGTGGGCGAGGACGCCGAAGGCCCAGATGTCGGCCGACGGGCGGATCCGGCGCCCGCGTTCGCCGATCTCCGACCAGAGCAGTTCCGGCGGGGTGTAGTCGGGGGTGGCGAAGGCGGGTGTGTAGGCGTGGGTGCCCTCCAGCTCGGCGGCCATGTTGAAGTCGGCGAGACGGGCCGAACCGTCGCCCATCAGCAGCACGTTGGCCGGTTTCAGGTCGCCGTGCACCCAGCCCGCCGTGTGGAGCTGGTGCAGGCCCTCGCTGATCTGCGCGAGCAGGGCGGGCCCGCGGGGCGGCCGGGGCGCCCGGGCGAGCAGGGCCGCCAGGGAGCACTCCGCCCGCTCCAGGACGAGGACGGTGGCACCGTCGAGCCCCGGGCGGCCGGGATCGTCGACGGTCAGCGTCTCGTACATGCGGATCAGCCGGGACCGCGTCACCCGGCGGTGCAGCTCGACCTCGCGGTCGACCAGCTCGCGCAGATGGGCCAGCCGGCGCGGGGTGCTGGTGCCGGTGGGCAGGAACTTCAGGGCGGCGGTGCGGGGCGGCCCGCCGCCGTCCCCGACACGGCACCCCTCGTACACACTGCCGAACGCCCCGGTCGCGATCGGTGCCCGCACCTCCCACGCGCCCACCCGGTACCCGCGCGGCACCGGTACGGCGTACGGCCCGTCCCGGCCGGTCACCCGGCCGCCCGGCCCGCGGCCGGGCGCTGCGCGGCGGGCCGCCCCGGGGCGAGGAGGCGCAGGTCCTCCTCGCGCACCAGGTCGAAGCGGAGCGCCAGCGACACCAGCGACTCCTTCTTGCCGTTGAGCCGGGGCCCGGCGTCGGCCGTCTCCGGGCCCGGCTTCAGCCGCAGCTTCACGGCGAGGTAGTCGATGTTCCACTGCACCGAGGCGCGCGAGGCGGCCGGCCAGCCGGGGCGCAGCCGGTCGACGACCTGGTCGACGGTGGGCAGCGGGGCGTGCGGCGCGCCGCGCAGCCGGGGCTCGCACAGGGCGGCCAGCACCGCGAAGTAGCGCTTGGTGGGATCCAGGCAGAAGGCGGGCGCGGTGGTCACGCCGTCGGGACCGGACTCGGGTCGCAGGTAGTCGTGGCGCGGCGCCCACACCTCGACCGGCAGCAGGTCGCCCGCGGCGGGCAGCACGATCCGCGAGAACTCGAACGGCACCGGCGCGTCCAGCCGCCCCGGGGCCACCTTGACGTGCTCGCCGGCCCCTTCCGGGTTCTCCACGACGTACGTCTGTTCCCGGCTGAGGTTGCTCAGTATCCAGAAGGCGCCCTGCGCGGCGATCTCGCCCGCTCGGCGGGACACCCCGTCGTGGGCGATCACGAGGCCGTTCCCGGCGCCGCGTCCGAACGCCAGCCGCTCGCCGGGGGCGAGGCGCAGCTGCGCGGCGCGGGTGTCGTCCGCCGTGGCCGGCGGAGGTACGACGATGATGCTGTACACGGTGCGTCTCCCGGGCCCGGCCCGTGCTCGGCGGCTCCACGGACCGGCCGCCCGAGTGCTACCCGGCCCGGCTCCCGCGGACGCACCAGGGCCGTGTCCCCCCTCGATCGGGTGAGACACGGCCCTTGGTGTGAACGGCGCGCGGACGGTGCGGCCGGCGCTCAGTAGCGCGGGCGGGCGAACCAGGCGGTGCCGCTGGGGACGACCGGGGCCGCCGCGATGATGCCGCCGAAGACCAGCCAGAGCAGCGGGCCGATGACGGACGAGGCCATGCCGGTGTCGAGGCCGACGAACAGCCCGACCAGGCCCACGATCGCACCGAGCGCGCCGTAGATCACCGTGGTGATGCGGATGCCCTGGCCACCCCGGCCGAACTTGACGCCGAGGGTGATGGACAGCGCCGCCAGCGCCGCGGCGATCAGCGCGAATATGGCGAAGACGCCGGCCGCCGCGTCACCGCCGTCGCCGACCGAGCTGAAGCCCAGCTCGTCCGCGCCGTCGGAGACGTCGCTCGCGAAGGCCGCGAAGTACAGGAACGCCAGCGCGCCCAGGATCTGCACCGCGGAGATGATGAAGAGGAAGACGCGGGCGGTGACCAGCAGGCCCGGCATGGACTGCGGGACCATCATGTTGCCGCCCGGGTAGCCGGGGTACGCCGGCTGCTGCGGGTAGCCGTAGTTCGCCTGCGGGGGGACGCCGGGCGGCTGCTGCGGGTAGCCGTAGCCGGGGGCGCCGGCCGGGGGCTGCTGGGGCGGCTGCCCGTAGGGGTTGTTCGGGTCGCCGAAACTCATGGCGGTCCTTCCTCCGTTTGCCTGCTGTGCGGGGACGACGCGGCGCGATGCGGAGGAAGGTTCTACAGATGCGGTTCGTCCCCCCGGTACTGCCCGCGGCACTGTGACCTCAATCGTTCTTCAGTCACGGGCGGATTGTCCAGCCGGGTTTCCCAGGTGTTGTGCAAGTGCAACAAGGTCACGGCTCGGGAACGGCGGCCCGGATTGGAACCGGGGGCCGGTCATCCGGGAGGATGGGGCCATGACCGCCCAGATTCTCGATGGCAAGGCCACCGCAGCCGCGATCAAGTCCGATCTGACCGCCCGCGTGGCGGCGCTGAAGGAGAAGGGCGTCACGCCCGGCCTCGGCACGATCCTCGTCGGGGACGACCCCGGCAGCCAGAAGTACGTCGCCGGCAAGCACCGCGACTGCGCGCAGGTCGGCATCGCCTCCATCCAGCGCGAACTGCCGGGCACCGCGACGCAGGAGGAGATCGAGGCGGTCGTCCGGGAGCTGAACGAGGACCCGGCCTGCACCGGTTACATCGTCCAGCTGCCGCTGCCCAAGGGCATCGACGAGAACCGGATCCTGGAACTCATGGACCCGGACAAGGACGCCGACGGCCTGCACCCGATGAACCTCGGCCGGCTGGTCCTCAACGAGCCCGCCCCGCTGCCCTGCACCCCCAACGGCGTGCTCACCCTGCTGCGCCGCTACGGCGTCGAGATCAAGGGAGCCGAAGTCGTGGTCGTCGGCCGCGGGGTGACCATCGGCCGCCCGATGCCGCTGCTGCTCACCCGGCGCAGCGAGAACGCGACCGTGACCCAGTGCCACACCGGCACCCGTGACCTGTCCGCCCACCTGCGCCGCGCGGACATCATCGTCGCCGCCGCCGGGTCCGCCCACCTGATCCGCCCCGAGGACGTCAAGCCGGGCGCGGCCGTCCTCGACGTCGGGGTCTCCCGCAACGCCGAGGGCAGGATCGTCGGCGATGTGCACCCCGGCGTCGCCGAGGTGGCCGGCTGGATCTCCCCGAACCCGGGCGGCGTCGGCCCGATGACCCGGGCCCAGCTGCTGGTCAACGTGGTCGAGGCGGCGGAGCGCGGTGTCGGCTGAGGAGCACGACGCGGCCGGCACGGCCGCGGGCGCCGGGCCCGGGGACGCGCGCCGCACCTCCGGGGCCGGCGGACCGCGGGACACGGACGGCGAGGCCGTGCCGCGCAGCGCCGACGACGACGGCGGGCCGCGGGTCGTCGGCAGCACGCCCGAGACCATCGAGGTGCGGGACGCGGTCAGCGCGCCGGACGCCGACGGCGTGCCGCGCCGCGCCACCCGCCGCTTCCCGCTGTTCACCCGGGACACCGCCCGCCCGGAGGGCGGCGGCCGGGCCGCCTCGGGAGCCGCTCCGGCGCCCGCCCGGCAGTGGCCGACGCTCGCCGTGCTGGGCACGGTCGGCCTCGGGCTGCTGCTGACCGCGTTCGACGTGTTCCGGCTCGGGACCCTGCTGGTGGGCGTCGCGCTGCTCGGCGGCGCGGTGCTGCGCTGGCTGCTGCCCGGCGTCGGGATGCTGGCGGTGCGGTCCCGGTTCACGGACATCGCGACCTACGGCGCGCTGGGTTCGGTGATCGTCCTGCTGGCGCTGATGGTGCAGCCGGACCCCTGGCTGGAGATCCCGTTCCTGAAGGACACCCTGCACTTCACGGTCAGCGGCTGACCCGCGGTGCGGCGGCCCGTCCTCACCCCCGTGAGAAGACGGGCCGCCGTCCACGACCAACCTTTCGCACGCCGGACGGCCGGTTCAACGTCTGTCAGTCCGCTGTGGCACGGAAGTGACCGTTCCGCTACGGTGTCCGCGCGTTGTCGCACATCGGCACGATGGTGCCGGTGAGCGATCGGAAAACGCCTGATCCGGGCGAGACCGCGCCCACTGGGCAACACATCGGGCAAACGGGACGATGCGGGGGTGTGCTGCCTCCGGCGGAACTGAGATCCTGGCGACGCGCATCCCCGTGGGCGGGGGACCAGCAAGCACGTACCGGGGGGAAGAGGGGGGAAGCAATGCCTCGATGGAAGGAATTGCCGGAGGAACTCGATCCGCAGATCAAGGAGTTCACCAGCCAGCTGCGGCGGCTCGTCGACCGCAGCGGCCTGAGCGTCGCCGCGCTCGCCGACCGCACCGGCTACAGCAAGACGTCCTGGGAGCGTTACCTGGGCGGCCGGCTGCTCGCACCCAAGGGCGCGATCGTGGCCCTGGCCGAGGTCACCGGCACCCATCCCATCCACCTCACCACCATGTGGGAGCTGGCCGAACGCGCCTGGAGCCGTTCGGAGATGCGCCACGACATGACCATCGAGGCCATCCGGATCTCCCAGGCGCGCGCCGCCCTCAGCGAGTTCGGCCCGCCGCCCGCGAACGCCAGGGGCAGGACCGCCCACCGCGGCGGCGCGGCGGCGTCCGGCGCCGCGGGCCCCGCCGTGCCGGCGCAGCCGACCGCGTCGGACGCGAACGCCCGGACCCCGTCGGCGGGCCCGCGCTCCGCCGGCACCGACTCCTGGGGCGTCGCCGGACATCACGGACCGTCCCCGGCGGGCCGCCGCGGGCCGGGCGGCCCGGCGGGCGGCGCCGGACACCGCGGGGCGGGTGCCGCCGGTGCGGCCGCCGGCGGGGGAGCCCATGGCGCGCGACCGGGCGGGAGGGCGTCCAGGAGGGCGCCCGCCGCGCCGCCGGGCGGGGGCATGCGCCGGACGACCATGTTCGTCGCGGGCGCCCTCTGCGTGCTGGTCGTGGCCGCCGGGGCCTTCTGGGCCACAAGCGACCGCGGTACCGGCAAGGCCGCCGGCACGCCTTCGCCGACGCCCGCCGTCACCACCGCCACCACCCCGACCAGCGCCGCCGCGCCGCCGCCCGGAGTGAAGTGCAGCGGGGACGGCTGTACCGGCAAGGACGCGCAGAGCATGGGGTGCAGCGGAAGTCTGGTGACGACCGCCCGGACCGCCACGGTCGGCACCACCGTCGTCGAGGTCCGCTACAGCCAGGCCTGCGGCGCCGCCTGGGGCCGTATCACCCAGGCCGTGCAGGGGGACCGGGTCGAGGTGTCGACGGACAGGTCCCGGCAGCAGGGCTCCGTCGCCGCGGCCGGCGGCCGGAGCGCGTACACCCCGATGGTGGCCGTGAAGGACGCCGGCGAGGCGAACGCCTGCGTGACGCTGGCCTCGGGCGAGACGGGCTGCACCCGGCAGCCGTAGCCGGCCCGCGCCGGGCGGTGGACCGGGCCGGCCCGCCACAGCGGCCGGAGAACCGCCGGGAAACAGGTGTGGCCGTCCGGATCCGGGGCAGGCGGACCGTACCCCCACGGGAGTCCGGCACGACTCGGTACCCCCGCACGGCGGCCGCCTCCGTCTCCCCCTCTCCCGGACGGGCGGCCGCCCCTTCTGCGCACGGGGAGCCGTGGCACTCGGGCGGTCTGTGGGCCGGGCCACACGGACCCGGCGGCCGGTGATCCCGGATGCGCGATAGCCTGACCCGCGGATATCTCTCGACGCCAAGAGATCGATCATCCGAACCCCCGGGGCAGGGACGCCCCACCGCCAGCTGTCATACGGAGAACGCCATGACCCGCACTCCCGTGAACGTCACCGTCACCGGCGCGGCCGGCCAGATCGGTTACGCCCTGCTCTTCCGCATCGCCTCCGGCCAGCTGCTCGGCGCGGACGTGCCGGTCCGCCTGCGCCTCCTGGAGATCACCCCGGCCCTCAAGGCCGCCGAGGGCACCGCGATGGAGCTGGACGACTGCGCGTTCCCGCTGCTCCAGGGCATCGACATCACCGACGACCCGAACGTGGCCTTCGACGGCGCCAACGTCGCCCTCCTGGTGGGCGCCCGCCCGCGCACCAAGGGCATGGAGCGCGGTGACCTGCTGGAGGCCAACGGCGGCATCTTCAAGCCGCAGGGCCAGGCCATCAACGCCCACGCCGCGGACGACATCAAGGTCCTCGTCGTCGGCAACCCGGCCAACACCAACGCCCTCATCGCGCAGGCCGCCGCCCCGGACGTACCCGCCGAGCGCTTCACCGCGATGACCCGCCTGGACCACAACCGCGCGCTGACCCAGCTCGCGAAGAAGACGGGTTCGACGGTCTCCGACATCAAGCGCCTGACGATCTGGGGCAACCACTCCGCCACCCAGTACCCGGACATCTTCCACGCCACCATCGGCGGCAAGAACGCCGCCGAGGTCGTCAACGACGAGCAGTGGCTGGCCGACGACTTCATCCCGACCGTCGCCAAGCGAGGCGCCGCCATCATCGAGGCCCGCGGTGCCTCGTCGGCCGCCTCCGCCGCCAACGCCGCCATCGACCACGTCTACTCCTGGGTCAACGGCACCCCGGAGGGCGACTGGGTCTCCATGGGCATCCCGTCGGACGGCTCCTACGGCGTCCCGGAGGGCCTGATCTCCTCCTTCCCCGTCACCTGCAAGGACGGCAAGTACGAGATCGTGCAGGGCCTGGAGATCAACGAGTTCTCCCGCACCCGCATCGACGCCTCCGTCCAGGAGCTGGCGGAGGAGCGCGAGGCGGTCCGCGCCCTCGGCCTGATCTGAGCCACGCCGATCCGCCGCTCCCCGGCCGAGCCGCCCTCGCGCGGCCGGGCCGGCCCGTTCCACCGGTGATCCCCGGTCCGCGCACGCGGCCCGGGGATCACCGCGTTCCGGGGCCGGGCGCGTCGCGGGGAGAACTCGGGGAACGGCAGACCCGCGCCCGCCGGCGCGCCGGCCGACGCCTTCCGGACCACGGCGCCGCCCCCACGGACCCCGTCGCCTTTACGGTCCCGTCGCCTTTACGGTCCCGTCGGCTTCACCGGCCCCGGCGTCACCTCCACGGCCCCGGCGTCATCTCCGTGGTGCGCATCACTTTCGACCCGCTGTTCGCTCCCTATGTCCGAACTATCCGTGACGCAGCGCACTTTCGGCCATGGATCGCGCATGCACCGAGGCGCGCTCGGGCAGGCGCTCCCGGTCCTGACCAGGGGGGACGACAGGAACGGAAGGCAACACCAGGCATGGCGGACAGTACGGAACTCCAGGCTCGGCAGAGCATCCACGTAGCGGGCGAATGGCGGCACGCCGTCTCCGGAGCCACGCGCGCGATCCTCGACCCGGCGGACGCCGCACCGTTCGCCCTGGTCGCCGAGGGCGACGAGAAGGACACGGACCTCGCCGTCGAGGCCGCCCGCGCCGCCTTCGACGGCGGTGCCGGCGCCTGGCCGCGCACCCCCGTCGCCGAGCGCGCCGCCCTGCTGCGCCGCGTCGCGGACCTCCTGGTGCGCGACCGCGAGGAACTGGGCCTGCTGGAGAGCCGCGACGCGGGCAAGACCGCGGAGGAGGGCCGGGTCGACATCGACTGCGTGGCCGACGCCTTCCGCTACTTCGCGGACCTCGTCGCCGCCGAGGCCCCCGGCCGGGTCGTCGACGCCGGCTCGCCGGACATCCACAGCGTCGTCGTGCACGAGCCGGTCGGCGTCTGCGCACTGATCACCCCCTGGAACTACCCGCTGCTCCAGGCGAGCTGGAAGATCGCCCCGGCGCTCGCGGCCGGCAACACCTTCGTGGTCAAGCCGAGCGAGATCACCCCCATGACCACCATCGCGCTGATCGGGCTGCTGGCCGAGGCAGGGCTGCCCGCGGGCGTGGCCAACATCGTCACCGGCCCCGGCCACACCGTCGGCGCCCGCCTCGCCGAGCACCCCGACGTCGACCTGGTCTCCTTCACCGGCGGCCTGGCCAGCGGCACGAAGGTGGCGCGGGCGGCGGCCCCCACCGTGAAGAAGGTCGCCCTC
The DNA here is from genome assembly GCF_000761215.1 of Streptomyces glaucescens. Classification (GTDB taxonomy): domain Bacteria; phylum Actinomycetota; class Actinomycetes; order Streptomycetales; family Streptomycetaceae; genus Streptomyces; species Streptomyces glaucescens_B. The sequence continues at coordinate 4,720,183 of NZ_CP009438.1, forward strand.
GAACTCGGCGGCAAGAACCCCAACGTGGTCTTCGCCGACGCCTGCGCCACCGAGGAGGGCTTCGACACCGCCGTCGACCAGGCGCTCAACGCCGCCTTCATCCACAGCGGCCAGGTCTGCTCGGCCGGCGCCCGGCTCATCGTCGAGGAGTCCGTCCGGGACCGCTTCGTCACCGAACTCGCCCGCCGGGCCGAGCGGATCCGCCTCGGACGCGGCACCGCCGAGGGCGTGGAGTGCGGCCCGCTCGTCTCCGAGCAGCACCGCGCCAAGGTCGAGGAGTACGTGGCCTCCGCGCTGGCGGAGGGCGCCGTGCTGCGGTGCGGCGGCAAGCGCCCGCAGCCCAGCGACGTCCGTCCCGCGACCGGCTGGTTCTACGAGCCGACCGTCCTCGACCACTGCCACCGTGAGATGCGGGTCGTGCGCGAGGAGGTCTTCGGCCCGGTCGTCACCGTCGAGACGTTCCGCACCGAGGACGAGGCCGTGGCCCTGGCCAACGACACCGAGTACGGCCTCGCTGGCGCCGTGTGGACCGCCGACGCGGGCCGGGCCCGCCGGGTCGCGGGCCGGCTGCGGCACGGCACCGTCTGGATCAACGACTTCCACCCCTACCTCCCGCAGGCGGAGTGGGGCGGCTTCGGGAAGAGCGGGACGGGCCGCGAACTCGGCCCCGCCGGGCTCGCCGAGTACCGGGAGACCAAGCACGTCTACCAGAACCTCGCCCCCAAGCCCGTCCGCTGGTTCACCGGCTGACCGTCCCTCACTTCCCCACGCGCACCAGCCCCACCTGGAGTACCCCCATGTCCGAGAACAACCACGTCTACGACTACGTCGTCATCGGAGGCGGCACGGCAGGCTCCGTCATCGCCTCCCGGCTGACCGAGGACCCCGACGTCACCGTCGCCGTCATCGAGGGCGGCCCCAGCGACGTCGGCCGCGACGACGTGCTGACCCTGCGCCGCTGGATGGGCCTGCTCGGCGGCGAACTCGACTACGACTACCCGACCGTGGAACAGCCCCGCGGCAACTCCCACATCCGGCACAGCCGCGCCCGCGTCCTCGGCGGCTGCTCCTCCCACAACACGCTGATCGCCTTCAAACCGCTGCCGTCCGACTGGGACGAGTGGGAGGAGGCGGGCGCCAAGGGCTGGGGCGCGGTGCCCATGGAGGCGTACTTCGCGCGCCTGAAGAACAACATCGTCCCGGTCGACGAGAAGGACCGGAACGCCATCGCCCGCGACTTCGTCGACGCCGCGCAGGCCGCGCTCGGCGTGCCGCGCGTCGAGGGCTTCAACCGCAGGCCCTTCACCGAGGGCGTCGGCTTCTTCGACCTCGCCTACCACCCGGAGGACAACAAGCGGTCCTCCGCGTCGGTGGCGTACCTCCACCCCGTGATGGACGAGCGCCCCAACCTCACGATCCTGCTGGAGACCTGGGCGTACCGGCTGGAGCTGGACGGCACCCGCGCCGAAGGCGTCCACGTGCGCACCAAGGACGGCGAGGAGCTGCTGGTGCGGGCCCGCAACGAGGTCGTGCTGTGCGCGGGCGCGATCGACTCGCCGCGGCTGCTGCTGCACTCCGGCATCGGACCGGCGGCGGACCTGGAGGCGCTCGGCATACCCGTGCTCCACGACCTGCCGGGCGTCGGCGAGAACCTGCTCGACCACCCCGAGTCGGTGATCGTCTGGGAGACCCACGGGCCGATCCCGGAGAACTCCGCGATGGACTCCGACGCGGGCCTCTTCGTCCGCCGCGACCCCGGGCACCAGGGCCCGGACCTGATGTTCCACTTCTACCAGATCCCCTTCACGGACAACCCGGAGCGCCTCGGCTACGAGCGGCCGCCGCACGGGGTGTCCATGACCCCGAACATCCCCAAGCCGAAGAGCCGCGGCCGGCTGTACCTGACCAGTTCGGACCCGGCGGTGAAGCCCGCCCTCGACTTCCGCTACTTCACCGACGAGGACGACTACGACGGCCGCACCCTCGTCGACGGCATCCGCATCGCCCGCGAGATCGCCAGGACCGAGCCGCTGGCCGGCTGGCTCAAGCGCGAGGTGTGCCCCGGGCCCGAGGTCGTCGGCGACGCCGAGCTGAGCGAGTACGCCCGCAAGGTCGCGCACACCGTCTACCACCCGGCCGGCACCTGCAAGATGGGCGCCGTCGACGACGACACGGCCGTCGTCGACCCCGAGCTGCGCGTCCGCGGCCTGGAGGGCATCCGGATCGCCGACGCCTCCGTCTTCCCGACCATGACCGCCGTCAACCCGATGATCGGAGTGCTCATGGTCGGGGAGCGCGCCGTCGACCTGATCGGTGGTGACGCCCGATGAGTACCGCCCGCCCCGCCCCCGAAACCCTCACGCCGCCCGTCTTCTCGGTCGACGGCCTGTGGAAGGTGTTCGGCCCCAAGGCCGACCGGGTCCCCGCCGACCCCGCGCTGACCGCCCTCACCCCCGCCGAACTGCGCGCCCGCACCGGCTGCACGGCCGCCGTCCGGGACGTCTCCTTCGACGTCCGCAAGGGCGAGGTCTTCGTCGTGATGGGCCTGTCCGGCTCCGGCAAGTCCACCCTGGTGCGCTGTCTGACCCGGCTGATCGAGCCGACCGCCGGCACCATCGCCATCGACGGCGAGGACGTCCGCGCCATGGACAGGGCCCGGCTGCGGGAGCTGCGCCGCCACCGCGCGGCGATGGTCTTCCAGCACTTCGGCCTGCTCCCGCACCGCACGGTCCTCGACAACGTCGCCTACGGCCTGGAGATCCAGGGCATGGGCAGGGCCGAGCGGCGCGCCAAGGCCGCCGAGTTCGTCGCCAAGGTCGGCCTGGAGGGCATGGAGCAGCGGCGGCCGGGCCAGCTCTCCGGCGGCCAGCAGCAGCGCGTCGGTCTGGCCCGGGCGCTGGCCGTGGACCCCGAGGTGCTGCTCTTCGACGAGCCGTTCAGCGCCCTCGACCCGCTGATCCGGCGGGACATGCAGGAGGAGGTCGTCCGGCTGCACCGCGACGAGGGCCGCACGATGGTCTTCATCACCCACGACCTCGGCGAGGCGCTCAAGCTCGGCGACCGGATCGCGCTGATGCGGGACGGCCGGATCGTGCAGCTAGGCACCCCCGAGGAGATCGTCGGCTCCCCGGCCGACGACTACGTCCGCGAGTTCGTCCGCGACGTCCCGCGCGAACAGGTCATGACGGTGCGCACGGCGATGCGCGCCGCGTCCGCCGAGGAGGCCGGGAGCGGGCCCGCCGTCGCTCCGCGCGCGACCGTCGCGGAGGCCATCGAGGCCGTCGCCCGCAGCGGCGGACCCGCACGGGTGATGGACGGCCCGCGCTGCCTGGGCGTCGTGGACCACGAGGGGCTGCTCGACGTGGTGGCGGGCCTGGCGCCCGCCTGCCGCGGCGAGGCGGCCGCGGGCCCCGACGGCGGCGTACACGCCGACGTGGTCCCGGGCGACGGCGACGACGGACGCGCCGGCGCGGCCGCGGGCGGGCGTACCGGAGGAGCCGGGGACGGGCGCGCCCCCGGGTCCCCGCCGGCGGACGCCGTGGCCCCCCGCCGGCGGGGGCCGGCGAAGCGCCCCGGCGCGAGCCCGCACCCGGAGGCGGTCTGATGGCGACGATCACCGCGGCCCCCGCCCGCACCCTCCCCGCGTTCCTCAAGAACCGCGCCGTGGCCAAACTGGCGGTCCTCGCGGTCCTCGCGCTGGTCCTCGTCCCGCTCGCCCACGCCCGCTGGGCGAGCGGCACCTGGCCCGACGCGCTGACCGTCGACCTGTCCGGCCCGCTCACCGGCGCCAGCGACTGGATCATCGACAACCGGGACAGCCACCCGCTGTTCCTCTACTTCTTCGGCCACGTCAGCAACGCGGTGGTGCTCTCCGTCCGCGCCGTCTACCTGGCCCTCCTCGCCGCCGGCTGGGCCGGCGTCACGGCCCTGGGCGCCTTCGTCGCCTGGCGGGCCGCGGGGGCACGGCTGGCACTGGGCACCGCGGCCGCGTTCCTCGCCTGCGGGCTGCTCGGCATGTGGGTGCCGACCATGCAGACGCTGGCCCTGATGACGGTGGCGGTGCTCGCGTCGGTCCTGGTGGGCGCCCTGCTGGGGCTCGCCGCCGGGCTGTCGGACCGGCTGGACCGGGTGCTGCGGCCCGTCCTGGACACCATGCAGGTCCTCCCCGCCTTCGCCTACCTCCTGCCGGTCGTGCTGGTCTTCGGCATCGGCGTGCCCGCCGCCGTCCTCGCCACCGTCGTCTACGCCGCCCCGCCCATGGCCCGGCTCACCGCGCTCGGGCTGCGCGGCGCCGACCGGGGCGTCCTGGAGGCGGTGGAGTCGCTGGGCGCGACCTCCCGGCAGCGGCTGCTGACCGCCCGGATCCCGCTGGCCCGCAAGGAGCTCCTGCTCGGCGTCAACCAGACGATCATGATGGCGCTGTCCATGGCGGTGATCGCCTCCGTGATCGGCGCCGGCGGCCTCGGCGACCGCGTCTACCAGGCGCTGGCCTCGGTCGACGTGGGCGCCGCGCTGGCGGCGGGCATCCCGATCGTGCTGCTGGCGGTCGTCCTCGACCGGGTGACGGGCGCGGCGGGTGCGGGTGACTCCGGTGCGGGCGCCGCCCCGGCCGGCCGCAGGGCGTGGCCGTACGCGCTGGGCGCTGCCGTGGCCGTCGCCGTCGCCGGGCGCCTGGCGGGCCGTACCGACTGGCCGGACGCGTGGACGGCGAACATCGCCGAGCCGGTCAACCGGGCCGTCGACTGGATGACCGGGCACCTCTACACCGGCATCCCCGTCATCGGCGGCACCGCCGACTGGGCGGGCCGCTTCACCACCTGGGTGCTCGACCCGCTCCGGGACGGCCTGCAGTGGCTGCCCTGGTGGTCGGTGCTGCTGGTGGTCGCCGCGTCGGCCTGGCTGATCGGCACCTGGCGCACCACGCTGACCGCCGTGCTCGCGATGGCCGCGATCGGCGTCCTCGGGGTGTGGGAGCCGTCGCTGGACACCCTGTCGCAGGTGCTGGCCGCGGTCGCCGTCACCCTCGTGCTGGGCGTGGCGACCGGTGTCGCGGCCGCCCGCAGCGACCGTGTCGAACGGCTGCTGCGGCCGGTCCTGGACGTCTGCCAGACGATGCCGCAGTTCGTGTACCTGATCCCGGTCGTCGCGCTGGCCGGTGTCGGCCGCGCCCCGGCCGTCGCCGCGGCCGTCGTCTACGCGCTGCCCGCCGTCGTCCGCATCACCGCTCAGGGCCTGCGCCAGGTCGACCCGGCCGCGCTGGAGTCGGCCCGCTCGCTCGGCGCGACCAGCGGCCAGCAGTTGCGGCAGGTGCAGCTCCCGCTCGCCCGGCGCTCGCTGCTGCTCGCGGTCAACCAGGGCGTGGTGCTGGTCCTCGCCGTCGTGATCATCGGCGGCCTGGTCGGCGGCGGCGCACTCGGCTACGACGTCGTCTTCGGCCTCGCCCAGGGCGACCTCGCGACCGGCCTGGTCGCCGGCGCCGCGATCGTCTGCCTGGGGCTGACGCTCGACCGGGTGACCCAGCCCACCGACCGCCGTACGGCGAAGGGAGCGTGACATGTTCCGCCGTACCACCCGCCGTGCGCTCCGCACCACCACCCGCCGTACGGCCCGGCGTACGGCACTGGTCGCCTCAGCGGCCGTGCTGACGCTGGCCACCGGCTGCGGTGCCGCCGACATGACCCGGCAGGCCTCGCCGTTCGCGAACGCCGGGGGCGCGAAGACCGTGACCCTGTCCGTGCAGTCCTGGGTGGGCGCGCAGGCCAACGTGGCCGTCGCCCAGTACCTGCTGGAGCACGAACTCGGCTACCGCGTCGACACCGTCCAGGTCGACGAGGTCCCCGCCTGGGACGCCCTCAGCCAGGGGCGTGTGGACGCGCTCCTGGAGGACTGGGGACACCCGGAGCAGGAACAGCGGTACGTCAAGGACAAGAAAACCGTCACCCGGGCGGGCGACCTCGGGGTGACCGGGCACATCGGCTGGTACGTCCCCACGTACTTCGCCGAGCGGCACCCGGACATCAAGGACTGGCGGAACCTGGACAAGTACGCCGACGAGTTCCGGACCCCCGAGAGCGGCAGCAAGGGCCAGCTCATGGACGGCTCGCCGTCCTACGTCACCAACGACAAGGCCCTGGTGGAGAACCTGGACCTGGACTACCAGGTCGTCTTCGCCGGCTCCGAGGCCGCGCAGATCACCCAGATCAGGCAGTTCGCCAAGGAGAGGAAGCCGTTCCTGACGTACTGGTACTCGCCGCAGTGGCTGTTCGAGAAGGTCCCGATGACCGAGGTGAAGCTGCCGCCCCACGAGGAGGGCTGCGACGCGGACCCGGCGAAGGTCGCCTGCGGCTACCCGCACACCCCGCTGCAGAAGTACCTCAACACCGATTTCGCCGAGACCGGCGGCGAGGCGGCGGCCTTCCTGAAGAAGTTCAGGTGGACCACCGAGGACCAGAACGAGGTCTCCCTCATGATCGCCGACCAGAAGCTCAGCCCGGACGAGGCGGCGAAGGCGTGGGTGCAGCGGCACGAGTCCACGTGGCGGGCCTGGCTGCCGTGACGGCGTGACCGTCCGGTCGTCCGGTCGTCCGTGTGGCCGGACGGCCGGACGCGGCTGCCGTGCCGGACGCGGCTGCCGTGCCGGTCGTGCCGGCCGAGCCGGGCGTGGCCGCGGGCCGGCCGCCGCCAGGGGCCCGGCCGCCGTGCCGGACGCGGCTGCCGTGCCGGCCGAGCCGGGCGTGGCCGCGGGGGCGTGGCCGCGTCAGCCCCGCCGCCGGTGGCGCAGGGTTCCCGCGAGCTCCCGCAGCGCGGCCGTCGCCCGCTGCTGGAGGCCCGGCCCGAAGGTGATCCGGGTGGCCCCCCGCTCGCCCAGCTCGGCGATCGAGGGGCCGTCGCCGACCGTCGCGATCGCGTTGAGCGGGCCCTCGACCGCGGCGCGCAGCAGCGGCAGTACGTCGAGGGGGGCGAGGATCGGATACACGCAGTCGGCGCCCGCCGCCACGTACAGCCGCGCCCGCTCGATCGTCCCGGCCACGTCCGGGACCCGCCGTACGAAGGTGTCGACGCGCGCGTTGACGAACAGCCGGCCGCCCGCCGCGGCCCGCACCGCGGCCAGGTAGTCCGCCTGCTCGTGCGGGTCCTTGAGTACCCCGTGCGCGGAGTCCTCCAGGTTGCAGCCCACGGCTCCCGCCTCCAGCAGCCGCTCCACCAGTTCCCCGGGCGCCAGGCCGTACCCGTCCTCCACGTCCGCCGACACCGGCACGTCCACCGCCCGCGCGATCCTCGCCACCGCCGCGAACATCTCGTCGGCGGGCGTCTCGCCGTCGGCGTGGCCGAGGGCGGCGGCCACACCGGCGCTCGGTGTGGCCAGCGCCGGGAACCCGGCGGCGACCAGGGCGCGGGCGGAGGCGGCGTCCCACGGCCCCGGCAGGACCAGCGGATCGTCCGGGGCCCGGCCGTGGTGGAGGCGCCGGAAGACCTCGGCCTTGCCCGCCGCGCCCTCCCGCACCGGGTCCTCGCCCGCCCCGCCCTCACGCATACCGCCCCCGCTCACCAGGCCGGCCCTCCCGGAGGGATCCGGCGGGCCACCATCAGCCGGTTCCAGCCGTTGATGACGGTGATCAGCGCGATCAGGTGGGCGAGTTCGGCCTCGTCGAAGTGCTTGGCCGCCGTCTCGTACACCTCGTCCGGCACGAACCCGTCCGTCAGCACGGTGACCGCCTCCGTGAGCGCGAGGGCGGCCCGCTCCCGCTCGTCGTAGACGCCGTCCCCGGCCTCCTGCCAGACGGCGAGCAGATCCAGCCTGCGGTCGCTCACCCCCTCCTTGCGGGCGATCGCCACGTGCATGTCCAGGCAGAACGCGCACCGGTTGAGCTGCGAGGCGCGGATCTGGACCAGCTCGGCCAGGGCGGGGTCGCCGAGGCCGCGCTTGGCGGCGGCGCTCAGGGACTGCATCGCCGTGCGGACCCCGGGGGCGAGACGGGTGGTGCGCGCGGTCACTTGTGGGTGCCCGGCTGGTAGTGCCCCGGCACCATCCGGCAGGTGACACCGAACCGGTTCCAGGCGTTGATCACCGTGATCGCGGCGATGAGCTGTGCCAGCTCCGTCTCCTCGAAGTGCGCGGCGGCCTTCTCGTACACCTCGTCGGGGACGAACCCGTCCGTCAGGACGGTCACCGCCTCCGTCAGCTCCAGCGCCGCGAGTTCCTTCCCGGTGTAGAAGTGCCGGGACTCCTCCCACGCGCTGAGCTGGACGATCCGTTCCACGCTCTCCCCGGCCGCGAGGGCGTCCTTGGAGTGCATGTCGATGCAGAAGGCGCAGTGGTTGATCTGGGAGGCGCGGATCTTCACCAGCTCGTACAGCCTGAGGTCCAGCCCCTGCCGGGCCGCCGTGTCGAGCCTGATCATCGCCTTGTGGACATCGGGGACGAGCTTGGCCCACTCCAGCCGGGGGGCCGCTTCGGTCGCACCGGTGACGGTCTCTGTGGTCATGCCCCGACCCTAGGGAGGAAGCTGCCCAGGCGTATGGTCCATTTCCATGGGGAAACCGTGGGCCACTCTGGGCATCGACCTCCATCTGCAACCGGCCGGCGGCGGGGTGCGCCGCGGCCTCACCGACGCCCTGCGCGACGCCGTCCGGGCCGGCCGGCTCGCCCCCGGCACCCGGCTGCCCTCGTCCCGCTCGCTCGCCACCGACCTCGGCCTCGCCCGCAACACCGTCGCCGGCGCCTACGCGGACCTGGTCGCCGAGGGCTGGCTCACCGCCCGCCAGGGCTCCGGGACGCGGGTCGCCGACCGCCCCGTACCACCGCAGGCCCAACACCCGGACCCCACCCCGAGCCGCACCGGGCGCCCCGCCTACAGCCTGGTCCCCGGCAGCCCCGACCTCGCGTCCTTCCCGCGCGCCCAGTGGCTCAAGGCGGCCCGCCGCGCCCTGGCCGCCGCCCCCAACGACGCCCTCGGCTACGGCGACCCCCGCGGCCGCGTCGAACTGCGCGCCGCCCTCGCCGGCTACCTCGCCCGCGCCCGCGGGGTGCGCACCGACCCGGACCGGATCGTCGTCACCGCCGGCTTCACCCACGCCCTGCGCCTGCTCACCCAGGTCCTGCACGCCCGCGGACTGCGCACGCTCGCGGTCGAGTCGTACGGCCTGGACGTGCACTGGGCACTGGCCGAACGGGCCGGGCTGCGGACCCGGCCGCTGCCGTTCGACGCGTCCGGCACCGACCCGGACGGCCTCACCGACGCCCGCGCCGTCCTGCTGACCCCCTCCCACCAGTTCCCCATGGGGGTGACCCTGCGGCCCGAACGGCGCGCGGCCGTCGTCGGCTGGGCCCGCCGCACCGGCGGGCTGATCCTGGAGGACGACTACGACGGCGAGTTCCGCTACGACCGCCAGCCCGTCGGCGCCCTCCAGGACCTGGACCCCGGCCACGTCGTCTACCTGGGCACCGCGAGCAAGTCCCTCGCCCCCGGCCTCCGGCTCGGCTGGATGGTGCTGCCGCCGTCACTGGCGCACGAGGTGCGCGGGCTCGGCAGCTCCTCCGTGGCCGTCCTCGACCAGCTCACCCTCGCCGAGTTCCTCACCTCGGGCGCCTACGACCGGCACGTCCGCGCCGCCCGGCAGCGCTACCGGCGCCGCCGGGACGCCCTGGTCGCCGCGGTCGCCGCCCGCGCCCCCGAGGTGACCGTCACCGGTATCGCGGCCGGGCTGCACCTGCTGCTCCAGCTCCCGCCCGGCTCGGAGGAGTCCGTGGTCCGCGCGGCCGCCTGGCAGACCCTCGCCGTGCACGGCCTCGCCCGCTACCGCCACCCCGAGGCCACCACCCGCCCCCTCGACGCCCTGGTCGTCGGCTACGGCACCCCGCCCGACCACGCCTGGGCGGGAGCCCTCGAAGCCCTGTGCAACGCCCTGCCCTAGGAGGCACCCCGCCGATCACGCCGGCCTCCCGGCGCGCGGCGCCGCGCCTCCCCTAGAGTGACCGGCAAGTGTCCGGTCCCTGTCAGGCCCCGTATGATCGCGGGCCGACGCCGCGGACACGGCAGCGCACGGACAACGGGGAGAAGAACGGCATGGCAGAGAACCGGCGACGGCTGCGCTCCAGCACCGTCGTGCTCGGCGGGATGGGCGTGATCGCCGCGGCCCTCACCTCCTGCGGCTCCGATCCCGACCGCCGCTGCGTCGACCGCGACAGCTACGACTACGCCAACGGCTACAAGGTCATCGCGGACAAGAACTGCAAGTCGGGCTCCTCCTACGGCAGGGGCGGCAAGGGCACCCCGGGCAAGGGCAAGAAGACCGGCAAGACCGGCAGCGGTGACGCCGCCTGGTACTACGACGCCGAAGTCAGCGGCGGTTACGCCGACCGCGGCACCTTCAGCCGCGACGAGGCCGTCGACCGCGGTGGCTTCGGCTGCTCGGGCTCCGGCAGCGGCGGCGGCTGAGCGAGACGCCCCCATGGAACGCCGCACCATCCAGCCCCGCCCCGGCTGGCAGCAGACCGTCGAGGAACAGGGCCTGATCTACCCGCTCACCCGCCACCCCGACGGCTCCCTGCGCCCCTACTGGGACGAGAGCGCCTACTACGTCTTCTCCCTGGAGGAGGTCGAGGCCCTCGAAGAGGTCGTCGAGGAACTGCACCGCATGTGCCTGGCGGCCGCCGGCCACATCGTCACCACGGGCCGCTTCGCCGACCTCGGCATCACCGACCCGCGCCTCGTCCGCGCCGTCGCCGAGTCCTGGGAGCGCCGCGCCGAACTCCCCTCCGTCTACGGCCGCTTCGACCTGCGCTACGACGGCCGCGGCCCCGCCAAGCTGCTTGAGTACAACGCCGACACCCCCACCTCCCTCGTCGAGGCCGCCTCCCCCCAGTGGTTCTGGATGGAGGAGCGCTTCCCCGGCGCCGACCAGTGGAACTCCCTCCACGAACGCCTCGTCGACGCCTGGCGCGAGCAGGCCCGCCTCCTCCCGCCCGGCAGCCCCCTCTACTTCGCCCACTCCAGCGCCGACGAACTCGGCGAGGACCTGATGACGGTCGCCTACCTCAAGGAGACCGCCGAGCAGGCCGGCCTCGACACCGGCTGGATCTCCATGGAGGAGATCGGCTGGGACCGGCTCTCCGGACGCTTCGTCGACCAGCGGCTGCGCTTCATCCGCAGCTGCTTCAAGCTCTACCCCTGGGAATGGCTCACCACCGACCGCTTCGCCGAGCACGTCCTCGACACCCTCGACAACGGCGGCGGCACCGGCACCACCCTGTGGATCGAGCCCGCCTGGAAGATGCTGCTCAGCAACAAGGCCCTGCTCGCCGTCCTCTGGGAACTCCACCCCGGCCACCCCAACCTCCTCCCCGCCTACCTGGACGGCCCCCGCGACCTGGCCACCACCGGCGGCTACGTCGCCAAGCCCCTGCTGGGCCGGGAAGGCGCCGGCGTCACCGTGCACGCTCCCGGCGCGGCCCCCGTCGTCCGCGACGAGCCCTGCTGCTACCAGCAGCTCGCCCCGCTGCCCGACTTCGACGGCAACCACGCCGTCCTCGGCACGTGGGTCGTCGGCGGCGCGTCCGCGGGCCTCGGCATCCGCGAGTCCGCCGGACTGATCACGGACGAGTACGCCCGCTTCCTCCCGCACGTCATCCTCTAGGGGGCCCGCCGGCCGGTCTCAGGCGCCCAGCACCGCCCGCAGCTGCGCCAGGCCCCAGTCCAGGTCCTCCTCCGAGACGACCAGCGGCGGCGCGATCCGCAGCGTCGTGCCGTGGGTTTCCTTCACCAGCACCCCCCGGTGCATCAGCTTCTCGCACAGCTCCCGGCCGGTGCCGTACCGCGGGTGCACGTCCACCCCCGCCCACAGCCCGCGCCCGCGCACCTGCGTCACCCGGCCCGTCCCGGCCAGCTCCGCCAGCTCCCGGTGCAGCCGCCCGCCCAGCTCCGCCGCCCGCGCCTGGTACTCGCCCGACCGCAGCATCGCGATCACCTCCAGCGCCACCGCGCACGCCAGCGGGTTCCCGCCGAACGTCGACCCGTGCTCACCGGGCCGGAACACCCCCAGCACCTCGGCCGACGACACCACCGCCGACACCGGCACGATCCCGCCGCCCAGCGCCTTGCCCAGCACGTACACGTCCGGCACCACCCCCTCGTGCTCACAGGCGAACGTCCGCCCCGTCCGGCCCAGCCCCGACTGGATCTCGTCCGCGACGAGCAGCACGTTCCGCTCCCGCGTCAGCTCCCGCACCCCCGGCAGGTAGCCGGCCGGCGGCACCACCACCCCCGCCTCGCCCTGGACCGGCTCGATCAGCACCGCGACCGTGTTCTCCGTCAGCGCCCGGCGCATAGCCGTCAGGTCCCCGTACGGAACGATCTCGAAGCCCGGGGTGTACGGGCCGTAGTCCGCCCGGGCCCGCGGGTCGGTGGAGAAGCTGATGACGGTCGTCGTCCGCCCGTGGAAGTTGCCGCCCGCGACGACGATCTTCGCCATCTCCGCGGGCACCCCCTTCACCCGGTACCCCCACTTGCGGGCGGTCTTCACCGCCGTCTCCACCGCCTCCGCGCCGGTGTTCATCGGCAGCACCATCTCCATCCCGCACAGCCGCGCCAGCTCCGTGCAGAAGGCGCCGAACCGGTCGTGGTGGAACGCCCGCGACGTCAGCGTCACCCGGTCCAGCTGCGCCTTCGCCGCCTCGACCAGCCGCCGGTTGCCGTGCCCGAAGTTCAGCGCGGAGTAGCCGGCCAGCAGATCCAGGTACCGCCGGCCCTCCACGTCCGTCAGCCACGCTCCCTCGGCGCCGGCCACCACCACCGGCAGCGGGTGGTAGGTGTGCGCGCTGTGCTTCTCGGCGGCGGCGATCAGGTCGTCGGTGGTGGTCACGGCACCTCCAGAAGGTGAACCAGATGAGGCGCCCTCCTTCCTATCCCCGCCCGGATCCCGGACGCGGGATCTTCACTCCCCGGCGCGCCCGGTAGGCTGAGGGCCGGGTCGTGACTGGCGCGCTTGGGATGGGACCGACCATCGGGGAGCGGCCCGAAGGGAAACTGTGCCGTGCGCCTGGGCCGAACCGTGTACGCCGAACGCCACGTCCGGAGGTCCCTGATGACTGACACGCCTGCGCCCCTCTCCACCGAGTCCACCGCCTTCCGCGCCGCCCTCGACGTGATCCGCGCCGTCGAGCCGCGCGTCGCCGACGCCATCGGCCAGGAGGTCGCCGACCAGCGCGAGATGCTCAAGCTGATCGCCTCGGAGAACTACGCCTCCCCGGCCACCCTGCTGGCCATGGGGAACTGGTTCAGCGACAAGTACGCCGAGGGCACCGTCGGCCGCCGCTTCTACGCCGGCTGCCGCAACGTCGACACCGTCGAGTCGCTGGCCGCCGAACACGCCAGGGAGCTCTTCGGCGCCCGCCACGCCTACGTCCAGCCGCACTCCGGCATCGACGCCAACCTCGTCGCCTTCTGGTCCGTCCTCGCCCAGCGCGTCGAGGTCCCCGCGCTGGAGAAGGCGGGCGCCCGACAGGTCAACGACCTCTCCGACGCCGACTGGGCCGAACTGCGCCAGGCCTTCGGCAACCAGCGCATGCTCGGCATGTCCCTGGACGCCGGCGGCCACCTCACCCACGGCTTCCGCCCGAACATCTCCGGCAAGATGTTCGACCAGCGCTCCTACGGCACCGACCCGGCCACCGGTCTCCTCGACTACGAGGCCCTGCGCGTCACCGCCCGCGAGTTCAAGCCGCTGATCATCGTGGCCGGCTACTCCGCCTACCCCCGCCTGGTGAACTTCCGCATCATGCGGGAGATCGCCGACGAGGTCGGCGCGACCCTGATGGTCGACATGGCCCACTTCGCCGGTCTCGTCGCCGGCAAGGTCCTCACCGGCGACTTCGACCCGGTGCCGCACGCCCAGATCGTCACCACCACCACCCACAAGTCGCTGCGCGGCCCGCGCGGCGGCATGGTCCTGTGCGACGACTCCCTCAAGGACCAGGTCGACCGCGGCTGCCCGATGGTGCTCGGCGGCCCGCTCCCGCACGTCATGGCCGCCAAGGCGGTCGCCTTCGCCGAGGCCCGCCGGCCCTCCTTCCGCGACTACGCCCAGCGCATCGTGGACAACTCCCGCGCCCTCGCCGAGGGCCTGATGCGCCGCGGCGCCACCCTGGTCACCGGCGGCACCGACAACCACCTCAACCTGATCGACGTCGCCTCCTCCTACGGTCTCACCGGCCGCCAGGCCGAGGCCGCCCTGCTGGAGTCGGGCATCGTCACCAACCGCAACGCCATCCCGGCCGACCCGAACGGCGCCTGGTACACCTCCGGCATCCGCGTCGGCACCCCCGCCCTGACCACCCGCGGTCTGGGCACCGCCGAGATGGACGAGGTGGCCGCCCTCATCGACCGCGTCCTCACCACCACCGAGCCGGGCACCACCAAGTCCGGGGCGCCCTCCAAGGCGGCCCACGTGCTCGACCCGAAGATCGCGGACGAGATCTCCCGCCGCGCCACCGACCTCGTGGCCGGCTTCCCGCTGTACCCGGAGGTCGACCTCGGCTGACCGGCCCGGTCCCGGAGCCGGCCGGCTCCGACGCGGCCGCCCGTGCGGCGGTCCGGCTTCGCGCCGGGCCGCCGCACGGCGTTCCGGCACCGGGCCCGCCCGCGCGGCGGCGCGCCGTACGCCCGCCCCGTGCTCCCCGTCCCGTCGGCGACGATCCACGGCAGCCACGGCCCGCCCGCCCCGCCGCGTGCCACGCGGCCGCACTCCCTCGTCACACCGCCGGCGACGGATCGGTCCCGACCTGTTGCGCACCAGTTCCGGACCGCCCGCCGAGACCTGAGAGAATGGGGGGCATGGCCTCTGATCGACCCCGCGTGCTCTCCGGAATCCAGCCCACCGCAGGCTCGTTCCACCTCGGCAACTACCTCGGCGCCGTCCGCCAGTGGGTGGCCCTGCAGGAGTCCCACGACGCGTTCTACATGGTCGTCGACCTGCACGCGATCACGGTCCCGCAGGACCCGAAGGAGCTGCGCGCCAACACCCGGCTCGCCGTCGCGCAGCTGCTCGCGGCCGGGCTCGACCCGGACCGCTGCACGCTGTTCGTCCAGAGCCACGTCCCCGAGCACGCGCAGCTCGGCTGGGTGATGAACTGCCTCACCGGCTTCGGCGAGGCCTCCCGCATGACGCAGTTCAAGGACAAGTCCGCCAAGCAGGGCGCCGACCGGGCCTCCGTCGGCCTGTTCACGTACCCGGTCCTCCAGGTCGCGGACATCCTGCTCTACCAGGCCCACGAGGTGCCGGTCGGCGAGGACCAGCGCCAGCACATCGAGCTGACCCGCGACCTGGCGGAGCGTTTCAACGGGCGCTTCGGCCCGACGTTCACGGTCCCGAAGCCGTACATCCTCAAGGAGACGGCGAAGATCTACGACCTCCAGGACCCGGCGATCAAGATGAGCAAGTCGGCGTCCACGCCGAAGGGCCTGATCAACCTGCTCGACGAGCCGAAGACCACCGCCAAGAAGGTCAAGAGCGCGGTCACCGACACCGACACCGTCGTCCGCTTCGACGCGGTGGAGAAGCCGGGCGTCAGCAACCTCCTCACCATCTACTCGACCCTCACCGGGGCGGGCATCGGGGAACTGGAGGAGAAGTACGCGGGCAAGGGCTACGGTGCGCTCAAGACGGACCTCGCCGAGGTGATGGTCGAGTTCGTGACGCCGTTCCGGGAGCGCACCCAGCAGTACCTGGACGACCCGGAGACGCTGGACTCGATCCTGGCCAAGGGCGCGGAGAAGGCCCGCGCCGTCGCCGCCGAGACGCTGGCCCAGGCCTACGACCGGGTGGGCTTCCTGCCGGCCAAGCACTGAACCGGGGCACCTGGCCGGGTGCGCGGCGCGCGGTGCGCCGCGTACGAGGCGGAGTGCCGCGCCGCGTGCGGGGCGTGCGCGGATGGTCCGGTCCGGTCCGCGCCCCGCACAGCGCTGCACATCACTACGGCTGCGCCTGCCCACGGCCGGGCCGTGGCCGTACAGTCGATAGCCGGACGGCCGCACGCGCGGCCGTCCGCCCCTCGCAGACGTACCGACACGACGACAGGAGACGACGTGGGGACCGTAACGATCGGTGTGTCGATCGCGGTCCCGGAGCCCCACGGCAGCCTGCTCCAGGAGCGGCGCGCGGGCTTCGGCGACGCCGCGGCTCACGGTATCCCCACGCATGTCACCCTGCTGCCGCCGACCGAGGTCGACGCCGCGCTGCTGCCCGCGATCGAGAAACACCTCGCGGAGGTCGCGGCGGCGGGACGGCCGTTCCCGATGCGGCTGTCCGGCACCGGGACGTTCCGTCCGCTGTCACCGGTCGTCTACGTCCGGGTGGCCGAGGGCGCCGAGGCGTGCACCTGGCTGCAGAAGCAGGTCCGCGACGCCTCCGGCCCGGTCGCCCGTGAGCTGCTGTTCCCGTACCACCCGCACGTCACCGTCGCGCACGGCATCGACGACGCGGCGATGGACCGGGCCTACGAGGAGCTGGCCGACTACGAGGCCGAGTGGCCGTGCACCGGCTTCGCGCTCTACGAGCAGGGCGCGGACGGGGTGTGGCGGAAGCTGCGGGAGTTCGCCTTCGGCACCACGGTCGTGCCGCCGCAGGCGTCGGCCCCGGCGGAGCACGGCACGCTGCACTGAGCGGTCCCCGCGCGGTCACCGGCCCCGGAGGGGCGGCTCAGACCGGCAGCCGGCGGAACACCGCCCGCGGCACGTGCCGCATCGCCGACATGACCAGGCGCAGCGCCCCCGGCACCCACACCGTTTCCGCGCGGCGGCGCAGGCCCCCCTCGACGGCCGCCGCGACCGCCTCGGGCGTCGTCGCGAGCGGGGCCTCGTCCAGGCCCGCCGTCATCCTGGAGCGGACGAATCCGGGGCGTACGACCATGACGTGGACGCCCGTGCCGTGCAGCGCGTCGCCGAGGCCCTGGGCGAAGGCGTCCAGGCCCGCCTTGCTGGAGCCGTAAATGAAGTTCGAGCGGCGGGCGCGCTCACCGGCGACCGAGGAGAGCACCACCAGCGAGCCGTGGCCCTGGGTCTGCAGCGCGCGGGCGCTGACCAGGCCGGCCGACACCGCGCCGGTGTAGTTGGTCTGCGCCACGCGCACCGCGTTCGCCGGCTCCCGCTCGTCGCGGGCCTGGTCGCCGAGGATGCCGAAGGCGAGCAGCACCATGTCGACGTCGCCCTCGGCGAAGACCTTGCCGAGGACCGCCTCGTGCGACTCGGGATCGAGGGCGTCGAAGGCGACGGTGCGCACGTCGGCGCCCAGGGCGCGCAGGCCCTCGGCGGCCTGCTCCAGGCGGGGCGAGGGGCGGCCCGCCAGCCACACCGCGCGGGTCCGGCGGGTGATCAGCCGCCGGGCGGTGGCCAGGGCGATCTCCGACGTGCCACCGAGGATCAGCAGGGACTGGGGGAGGCCGAAGGCGTCCTTCACGGCGGCTCCTAGAGGGTGAGTCGGCGGGCGAGATCGGACATGAACACCCCGCGCGGGTCGAGCTCCTGCCGCAGGGCGCGGAAGTCGGACAGCCGCGGGTACATCGCGGCGAGCAGGTCGGGCCGCATCCGGGAGTCCTTGGCGAGGTAGACCCGGCCGCCCGCGGCGGCGACCTCCTCGTCGAGTCCGTCGAGGAAGGCGTCGAGGCCGGGCAGCGCGGCCGGGATGTCCAGGGCCAGGGTCCAGCCGGGAGCGGGGAAGGACAGCCAGCCCGGGTCGGCGTCCCCGAAGCGTTTGAGGACGGCCAGGAAGGACGGGCAGCGGCGTTCGGAGATCCGGTGCACGATCCGGCGCAGGGTCTCCTCCCGGCCGTACCCGACGACGAACTGGTACTGCACGAAGCCGCTCCGCCCGTAGACGCGGTTCCAGTGCGGCACGCCGTCCAGGGGGTGGAAGAACGCGGGGATCCTCTGCAGTTCACCGGCACGCGCGCGTGGTGCCCTGCGGTACCAGAGCGCGTTGAACAGGCCCACGGTCCGCCGGGTGAGCAGGCCCTCCGGGAGGAAGGCCGGGGCGGCCGGCAGCCGGGACGGGCGGAAGGCGAGCGGGTCCCGGCGCGCACGCGCGGCCTTCGGCAGTGCCTCCAGGGGCGCGTGGTCGCCGCGGGTGAGCACCGCGCGGCCGGTCGCCGCGCCGCGTGCCAGCAGGTCGATCCAGGCGACGGAGTAGCGGTAGCGGTGGTCGGTGGTGGTCAGCCGTGCCATCAGGTCGTCGAGATCGGCCGCGCGTTCGGTGTCGACCTGCATCAGCGCCGTCTCGACCGGGTGGAGCCGGATCGTCGCGGTGAGGATCACCCCGGTCAGGCCCATGCCGCCCGTGGTCGCGTCGAACAGCGGGGTGTCACGTTCCACGGTGCGCACGCCGCCGTCGGCGGTGAGGAGTTCCAGGGACAGCACGTGGCGGGAGAACGACCCGGAGACGTGGTGGTTCTTGCCGTGGATGTCGGCGCCGATCGCGCCGCCGACGGTCACGTAGCGGGTGCCGGGGGTCACCGGCACGAACCAGCCGAGCGGCAGCAGGACCTGCATCAGCCGGTGCAGGGAGACGCCCGCGTCGCACAGCACGGTGCCGTCCGCCGCGTCGATCGCGTGGATCCGGTCCAGGCCGGTCATGTCGAGCACCGCGCCGCCCGCGTTCTGCGCCGCGTCCCCGTACGCCCGTCCCAGGCCCCGGGGGATGCCTCCGCGGGCCCCGCAGCCCCGGACGGCCGCCACGGCCTCCTCGTACGTCCGTGGGCGGATGAGACGGGCGGTGGTGGGAGCGGTGCGGCCCCACCCCGTGACGGATACGGTCTCGGCAGGCATGTCGGTGACCGTATCGCCCGTATGCACGCGATCGGTTCGGGAACATCCCGCCCCTCCCCGAAATGGGTGATTAATGGGATGTCGCTCAATATTGCCGTAGTTCCAGCCGGATCGGCGTGAACAGTGAGTCCACATGGACGACCTCGACGACATGGACCACCGAATCCTTTCGGCGCTCCGGGCCCACGGCTCCGACCCGCGCGTCGCGGCCGGCGCGCGCGCCCTGTCCCGGGCCGGTGAGCACGGGGCGCTGTGGCTCGCGGCGGGTCTCGTGGGAGCCGCCGCGGACCGGACGAGGCGCGGTGCCTGGCTGCGCGGAACCGCGCTCATCGCGGGCGCGCACCTCACCAGCATGGGGGTGAAGCGCATCGTGCGCCGTCCGCG
The DNA here is from genome assembly GCF_000761215.1 of Streptomyces glaucescens. Taxonomy (GTDB): domain Bacteria; phylum Actinomycetota; class Actinomycetes; order Streptomycetales; family Streptomycetaceae; genus Streptomyces; species Streptomyces glaucescens_B. Next base: position 4,739,382 of record NZ_CP009438.1, read on the forward strand.
CCCCGTACACGTCGAGCCCCTGGTGCGCACCGCGGGGCGGCACTCCTTCCCCAGCTCCCACGCCACCTCCGCCGCCGCCGCGGCCGTCGCCTACGGCACGCTCGGCGCCCTCGGCGCACGGGCGGTCGCGCCGCTCGCCGCCGCGATGTGCCTGTCGCGCCTGGTCCTGGGCGTCCACTACCCCTCCGACGTGGCGGCCGGCGCGGCACTGGGCGCGCTGACGGCGTGCGCGGGGGCCCGCTGGGTCCGGCGGGGCGTGCGCGGTGCCGCGTGTGAGACGGCGGGAGGTGCCCATGACTGAGGCCGCGCCCATGACGAACGGCACGCGCTCTGCGGGGACCGCCGCCCCGGCGCAGGGCGCACCCGCCCCGGACACCGCCCTGCGGGAGCGGCGCCCGCCCCGCCCCCGGCCCCCCGAACGGCCGCGCAGGCGAAGCCTCCTCGGCGGCCTGGTCAGGACCGCGCGGCCCAAGCAGTGGATCAAGAACATCCTGGTCGTCGCCGCCCCCGCGGCCGCCGGCCGGCTCTTCTCCCCGCCCGCCCTGGCCGAACTGGCGGTGGTCTTCGCGCTGTTCACCGCGTGTGCCGCCGCGGTCTACCTGATCAACGACGCGCGCGACGCGGACGCCGACCGCGCCCACCCGACCAAGCGGCACCGCCCGGTCGCCGCCGGGCAGGTCCCCGTGCCGGCCGCCTACGCGGTGGGCGGCACGCTCGCCGTCCTCGCCCCGGCCGCCGCGGCCTGGCTGACCTCGCCGTCGGTCGCGGCGCTGCTGACGGCGTACCTCGGCATGCAGCTGGCGTACTGCGTGAGCCTCAAGCACGTCCTTGTCGTCGATCTCGCCGTCGTCACGACCGGGTTCCTGATGCGGGCGATGGCCGGCGGGCTCGCGCTCGGCATCCCGCTCTCGCGGTGGTTCCTGATCACGACCGGGTTCGGGGCGCTGTTCATGGTCTCGGCGAAGCGGTACTCCGAGGCCGTGCAGATGGCCGGGAAGGGCGGCGCCACGCGCGCGTTGCTCACCGAGTACACCACCGGCTACCTCCGCTTCGTGTGGCAGCTCGCCGCCGGGGTCGCCGTGCTGGCGTACTGCCTGTGGGCGCTGGAGGAGGGCGGCGACCCGCACACCGGGCTGCTGCCGTGGCGGCAGCTGTCGATGGTCGCCTTCATCCTGGCGGTCCTGCGCTACGCCGTGTTCGCCGACCGGGGCACGGCGGGCGAACCCGAGGAGGTGGTGCTGCGCGACCGCGCGCTCGCCGTCATCGGGCTGGTGTGGCTCGCCATGTACGGCCTGGCGGTGGCCGATTGGTGACCCGGGCGACCTCCCGCACGGGCGCCCGGCCCCCGCTCGCCACCCGCCGTGACGTCCGCTCCCGGGCCCCCCTCCGCTCCCGGGAACTGCTCTCCTTCGCCGCCGTGGGCCTGCTCGCCTACGCCACCGACCTGGCCCTGTTCAGCTGGCTGCGCGGCCCCGTGGCCACGGACCCCCTCACCGCAAAGGCGCTCTCCTTCCTGGCCGGCTGCACGGTGGCGTACGCGGGCAACGCGCTCGGCACCTACCGGGACCGCGCGGGCGGCACCCCCTGGCGCCGGTACGCGGCGTTCTTCGCGGTCAACGCGGCCGGCGCCCTCGTCCAGCTCCTCTGCCTCGCCGTCAGCCACTACGGCCTCGGTCTCACCTCCCAGCGCGCGGACACCGTCTCCGGCGCGGGAATCGGGATGGCGCTGGCCACCATCGTCCGGTTCTGGGGCACCCGGACATGGGTGTTCCGCAGCGAGGGCGGGGTCGGATCATGGACTGGCTGAAGAACCTTCCGGTCGTCGGGCCGTGGGCCGCACGGCTGATGACCACGCACGCGTGGCGCTCCTACGAGCGGCTGGACCGCGTGCACTGGACCCGGCTTGCCGCGGCGATGACGTTCACGAGCTTCGTGGCGCTGTTCCCGCTGCTGACCGTGGCGGCCGCGATCGCCGCCGCCACGCTCGGCACCGACCGGCAGAAGGAGCTGGAGGACCGGATCGCCGAGCAGATCCCCGGCATCTCCGACCAGCTCGACATCGCCGGGCTGGTCCACAACGCGGGCACCGTCGGGATCATCGCCGGTGCCCTGCTGCTGTTCACCGGCATCGGGTGGGTCGGCTCGATGCGGGAGTGCCTGCGGGCGGTGTGGGAACTGCCCGACGACGAGGAGAACCCGATCCTGCGCAAGGTCAAGGACGGCGGAGTCCTGGTCGGGCTCGGCGGCGCGGTCCTGGTCACCCTCGTCGCCTCCACGGTCGCCTCGGCGGCGGTCGGCTGGACCGCCCGCCACCTGGGCCTGGAGGAACAGGGCTGGGGCAGCGCGCTGTTGCGGATCGCCGCGTTCGCCGTGGCCGTCCTCGCCGACTTCCTGGTACTGCTGTACGTCCTGTCGCTGCTGCCCGGCGTCGAACCGAGCAGGCACCGGCTGCTGGTCGGCGCGCTGGTCGGGGCGATCGGCTTCGAGCTGCTGAAGCTGCTGCTGAGCGGCTATGTGCAGGGCGTGGCCGCGAAGAGCATGTACGGCGCCTTCGGCGTGCCGGTCGCCCTGCTGCTGTGGATCAACTTCACCTGCAAGCTGGTGCTGTTCTGCGCCGCCTGGACGGCGACGCCCGGCAAGCGGGCGGCCGGGATCACCGCCGGCGACGCACCAGGTCCGGCAGCGGCCAGCGGCGGTTGACCAGGAACGTGCCCCCGACGAGCAGCACCAGCAGCCCGCCCGCGATCCCCAGGGCGATCCCCATGCCGGTGGAGCCGCTCTCGGTCGCGGCGCTCGCCACCGGCGCCCTGGAGGTACCGCCGGCCGCGGCGCCGCCGGCCTCACCCGTGTCCGCGGGGGCGGTGGCCGTGGCACCCGGCCGGCCGTCGGACCGGACGGCGCCCCTGGGCGGCACCAGCTCGCCGACCGGCTCGACCTTCCCGGCCGCCTGGAAACCCCAGTCGAAGAGCCGCGCGGTCTCCTTGTAGACCTCGTTGTGCTCGTCCTTCTGCGGGTTCATCACCGTGACGAGCAGCACCCTGCCGTCACGTTCGGCGACCCCGGTGAAGGTGGCGCCGGCGTTGGTGGTGTTGCCGTTCTTGACGCCCGCGATGCCCTGGTACTGGGTGATGTCGTAGTCGCCGGTGAGCAGCCGGTTGGTGTTCTGGATCTCGAAGGTCTCGCGGACCGTGCGGCCCTTCTTGTTCTTCTTCGTCTCGCCGGGGAACTTGGCGGTCAGCGTGGAGCAGTACTCCCGGAAGTCCTTCTTCTGCAGCCCGGAGCGGGCGATCAGGGTCAGGTCGTAGGCGGAGGAGACCTGTCCGGGTGCGTCGTAGCCGTCCGGGCTGACCACGTGGGTGTCGAGGGCCTGCAGCTCCTCGGCGTGCTCGTTCATCTCCCGGACGGTCTTGTCCAGACCGTCGTTCATCGCGGACAGCACGTGCACCGCGTCGTTGCCGGACCGCAGGAAGACGCCGAGCCACAGGTCGTGGACGGTGTAGGTCTCGTCCTCCTTTATGCCGACCAGGCTGGAGCCGGCGCCGACGTCCGCGAGGTCCTCGGGCGCGACCTTGTACGTCATGGAACTGGGGAACTTCGGCAGCAGGGTGTCGGCGAACAGCATCTTCAGCGTGCTGGCCGGGGCGAGCCGCCAGTGCGCGTTGTGCGCGGCCAGCACCTCGCCGGACTCGGCGTCGGCGACGATCCACGACCGCGCGGTGACGTCCTTCGGCAGCACCGGCACCCCGCTCGCCAGGTTCACCTGGGTGCCCGGCTGCCCGAGCCGCGTCCCGCCGACGGTCGACATGTTCGCCGGGGGAGCGGCCGACCGGGCGGCGCCGGGGCTCGCGCTCGCCGACGGGCCGGGCGACGGGGCGGCGAGGGCGGCGGGAGCGGTCAGCGAGAGGGACAGCAGGGTCGCGGAAGCGACCAGCAGGGACCGCCTGACGGTCTTCTGGGGTGCGGGCACGAGCGAGAACGTACAGGGCCGCCGCGCGGAAGTCCCACCCCCCTCTCCACCCCGGCCGGGGAACCGGCCACCGGGCGGCGATACTGAACGCATGAAACTCAGCCGCCCGATCTCCTGGTTCCTGCTCGCCTTCGGGGTGTGGAGCTGGGTCATCTGGGTCACTTTCGTCAAAAACCTGATCAAGGACGGCAGTGGGCTCGCGTTCGACGACGGTCGCCCGACGGCGTACTTCTGGGTGCACCTGCTGCTCGCCGTCGTCTCCTTCCTCTTGGGGACGGCCATCGGGGTCATCGGGTTGCGCGGACTGCGCGCACTGCGCCGTACGTCATAGCGGCCGCCGGACCACGACCCCCCTCCCCGCCCTCCAGGAGAGAGCAACGGCATGGTGATCGTCTTCCTGCTCGTCACGGTGAGCGTCCTCGTGGCGGGCAACTGGTACCTGTGGCGCCGCCTGTTCCGCGACACCACCCGCGCCCCGGGAGCGGTCCGCCGCGCGGGCGCGGCGCTGATCGCGGGCGGCTGGCTGCTGGCGGTGGGCGCGCTGGTCGCCGAACGGGCCGGCGCCCCGTTCTGGCTCCAGCGCACCCTCGCCTGGCCGGGGTTCCTCTGGCTGGCCCTGTCGATGTACCTGCTGCTCGCCCTGCTGGCCGGTGAGGTGGTGCGGCCGGTGCTGCGCCGCCTCCTGGAACGCCGGGACCGCGCGCGCACGCCCGCGGCGGCCGGGGCCAGGCAGCCGGAGCCGATACCGACCGGCGCGCCCCCCGCACAGCCGGAGGCCGCCGGTACACCGGACGAGCCCGGGACGGCGCAGGGAACGGACGGGACCGCGGGCACGCGGAGCGCCGAGGCGACCGAGGGGGCCCGGCCGCCCGCCCCCGCGGCTCCCTCCCGCCGGCTCTTCGTCTCCCGGGTGGTGGCCGGTGCCGCCGCCGCGGCGGCCGTCGGCACGGTCGGCTACGGCTCCTACGGAGTGCTGCGCGGCCCGCGGGTGAAGCGGGTCACCGTCCCGCTCGCCAAGCTCCCGCGCGGGGCGCACGGTTTCCGGATCGCGGTGGTCAGCGACATCCACCTGGGTCCGGTGCTCGGCCGCGGCTTCGCCCAGAAGGTCGTCGACACGATCAACTCCACCCAGCCCGACCTGATCGCGGTCGTCGGCGACCTCGTCGACGGCAGCGTGAAGGACCTCGGGCCCGCCGCGGCCCCCCTGGCCGAGCTGAGGGCCCGTCACGGGGCGTACTTCGTCACCGGCAACCACGAGTACTTCTCCGGCGCCGAGCAGTGGGTCGAGGAGGTGCGGCGGCTGGGCCTGCGCCCGCTGGAGAACGACCGCACCGAGCTGCCCTTCTTCGACCTCGCGGGCGTCAACGACGTGGCCGGCGAGAGCGAGGGGCAGGGCCCCGACTTCGGCAGGGCGCTCGGCGACCGGGACACCGCACGCGCGTGCGTGCTGCTCGCCCACCAGCCGGTGCAGATCCACGACGCCGTGGAGCACGGCGTCGACCTCCAGCTCTCCGGCCACACCCACGGCGGCCAGCTCTGGCCCGGCAGCCTGCTGGCGTCCGCCGCCAACCCCACCGTGGCGGGCCTGGAGCGGTACGGCGACACCCAGCTGTACGTCAGCCGCGGCGCGGGGGCGTGGGGGCCGCCGACCCGGGTGGGAGCCCCCTCGGACATCACCGTGGTGGAGCTGGCGTCCCGCCGGGCGTGACCGCGCGCTCCGAGCGAACCATGGCCTGATCTCGATGGCACACCCGACCACCGCACCGCCGCATCCGCCCAACCCGCACCGGGCGACCGCCCGGCACCGCACCATGTGTCAGAGGTGTGAGGGGGGTGAGGAGCGGCAGTGATGAGGCGCTACGCGTTCCGGCTGCCCCGGCACCCGGGTTCCGTCGGCCTCGCCCGGCGCCGGGTGCGGGACCACCTGGCCGCCTGGGGGCACGGCCCGGACGACCCCGCGCTCGGCGACGCCGCGCTGCTGGTGTCCGAACTCGCCACCAACGCCCTGCGCCACGGGCCCCACGCGCAGGGCGAGTTCGAGGTCGCGGTCACCGCGCTGGCCGACGGCTCCTGTCTCCTGGAGGTCTCCGACGAGGGCCGGGCGGCCCCCCGGATGCGGACGCCGGAGCCCTGGGAGGAGAGCGGCCGGGGCCTGCACCTGGTGGAGCACGTCGCCGCCGCCTGGGGCGTGTGGAGCCGGGGCGGCCACGGGAAGACCGTGTGGGCCCTGATCGCCCCCGCCCACTCCTGAGCGCGAACCGGTGTGCGCGGGCGTGCGCCGGTCAGGAACCCGCCGTCTTGCGGCCGGGGTCGGGCAGCGCCCGGGTCATGCCCGGCAGGAAGTCGGTGAACAGCTCGTGGACCTCCCGCACCAGCGGGCGCAGCACCCGGAACCGGGCCAGCGACACGCCCCGCGCGGTGAGCCGGGCCCCGCGCTCGGCGAGCCGGTAGCTGCGCTCCCGGCCCTCGGTGCGGTCGAAGATCCAGTACAGGCACAGGCCCATCTGGGACAGCCACATCAGCTCGGGCAGGGCATCCCTCAGTTCCTCGGGCACCTTGGTCTTCGTCGCGCCCGCCAGCACGTCCCGGTGGACGCTGATGGCCTCCTCGCGCGCGTGCTCCGACTCGGGGGAGAACGGGCTGAGCGGGCTGTCGGGGTCGGCGGCGTTCTTGAAGAACTGCACCGCGAACTCGTGGTAGGGCGACGCCACGTCCAGCCAGGCCTTCAGCACGCCCGCCAGCCGCGCCTCCAGGTCGCTCTCCCGGGCCAGGATCTCCCGGACCGCCGCCTGGTGATCGGCGGCGATCCGGTCGTAGAAGCCCTGGATCAGGTGCTCCTTGCCGGCGAAGTAGTAGTAGGCGTTGCCGACCGAGACCCCGGCCTCCTGGGCGATGGCCCGCATGGTCGTCTTGTCGTAGCCGCGCTCCTGGAACAGCCGCATTGCCGTCTCCAGGATCAGCGCACGGGTCTGCTCGGACTTGCTGGGCGGGTCGCCCGCACCGGGCGTGTCGTTCATGGCAGGCACGGTAGGAGAGCCTAGTCAGTGCCCGGGCGGCCTACCGACCGGTGGGGCAGGCCCCGCCGGCGCAGCCGGGCGGGTGGTGCCTCCAGCCGGAGCCGGGGTCGTACACCCACCCGTCCGCGCGGCGGTAGGCCTCCCCGCCCCACCGCGCACCCCGCCACTTCGCCGCCGCCAGCACCGCGCCCCTGGCCAGCAGCGCCCCCGTCGGGGTGCTGAGGCGATGCGCGAGTCCCCTGTGCTCGCGCAGCGCCCACAACGTCACGATCCACGCGGCCGTCCCCTGATACACCTGTCCGGCGTCCCCGACGACGGTGATCTCGTCGAGGGTGGCGCCGTGGTCCAGGCCGGGGAAGCGCCGCCGGGCCTCGGCGGAGGCCGCGGGCAGCGGCTCCAGCGGGACCAGCTGCGGCTGCCGCACCAGCCAGTCGCGCAGGAAGGCGCACAGACCGCACTCGGCGTCGTACAGGACGGTGAGCCGGCGGACCGGGACGCGCGAGGCGTCCCGGTCCGCGGCGGTGGTCACGGCTCCCCCCGCGGCGGTGGTCACCGCGCTCACGCCCCGGCCGTGGGGGCGGCCCAGCCCTGCGGCGGGACCGGCGGGAGCTGCTCGCGCTCCATCACCCCGCGCCGCCGGATGCGGTTGAGCACGTACACGTTGCCCAGGTGCATGACGCCCAGCACCAGCAGCACCACGCCCAGCTTGGTCGACAGCGCCTCGAAGATCCCGCGCGTGTCGGTGACGGTCTCCTCGTCGCCCAGGTAGAGGGCCACGAAGCCCAGGTTGACCAGGTAGAAGCCGACCACGAGGAGGTGGTTGACGGCGTCGGCGAGCTTTTCGTTGCCGTGCAGCACATCGGCGAGGAAGACCCGCCCGTTGCGGCTCAGCGTGCGGGCCACCCAGACGGTCAGGGCGATGCTCACCAGCAGGTAGATGACGTAGGCGACGACCGTACGGTCCATGTCCCCCACCCTTTCTTGAACGCGTTCAAAACGCTGACAGGGCAGACTCTAGACCTGTTTTTGAACGTGTTCAACCAAGGGGGGCCGCACCGTCGGTGTGACCCGCGCCGCACCGGTGCCGTGCGGACCGCTCAGGGCCGGCGCCCCAGTTCCGGCCGCTTGCCGTAGTCCGTGAACCCGAGGACGTTGCCCCATGGGTCGGCGATCTCCACCGTCCAGCCGGTGGCTACGGGGGCGGGCTCCTCCAGCGGCGTGATGCCCGCGTGGGCCAGTGCCCGCGCGGCGGCCCGGGCGTCCGGCACCTCCAGCCACACCCGCGGGGACGGCCACGGCGGCGGCCGGTGCCCGAACCCCTCCTCCCTGCGCAGCAGCAGGCCCGGGGTCTCGCCCCCCACCTTCAGCAGGGCGATGCCGGCCTCGTCGAGCCGGAAGGCGGTCGTGAACCCGGCGCGTTCGTAGAACGTCACCGCCTCGGCGAGGTCGCCGACGGGCAGCAGCACGTTGTCGAAGCCGAGCAGCTCGTACGACTGGTCGTCTGACATACCGTCAGAATAGGGCGGAAGGCGGCCGGATCCCGGCATTGCCGGTGGCGGCCCGCACCGACGCCCGCCCGGCAGCGGTGACGTTCGCCGAGACGGCGCCCGCGCGAAGCCGCGAGAACGGCCCCGGGCGCACCGCGCGGCGCCCCTGCGGCTGCCCGCTCCGGCGGAGCCCGGCCGGGGCCGGCCCGGGGACGACGCGGGCCCCGCCTCCCCAGGGGGAGACGGGGCCCGGAAAGGGTCGACCCGAGGATCAGTAGCGGCGCGTGATCAGCGCCCGCTTCACTTCCTGGATCGCCTTGGTGACCTCGATACCGCGCGGGCAGGCGTCCGTGCAGTTGAACGTCGTGCGGCAGCGCCAGACGCCGTCCTTGTCGTTGAGGATCTCCAGGCGCTGCTCGCCCGCCTCGTCACGCGAGTCGAAGATGAAGCGGTGCGCGTTGACGATGGCGGCCGGGCCGAAGTACTGGCCGTCGTTCCAGAACACCGGGCACGAGGTGGTGCAGGCGGCGCACAGGATGCACTTCGTGGTGTCGTCGAAGCGCTCGCGGTCCTCGGCCGACTGGAGCCGCTCACGGGTCGGCTCGTTGGTGTCCTTCGTGATCAGGAAGGGCATCACGTCCCGGTACGCCTGGAAGAACGGCTCCATGTCGACGACCAGGTCCTTCAGGACCGTCAGGCCCTTTATGGGCTCGACCGTGATCGGCTTCTCCGGGTTGATGTCCTTGATCAGCGTCTTGCAGGCCAGACGGTTCTTGCCGTTGATCCGCATGGCGTCCGAGCCGCAGATGCCGTGGGCGCAGGAGCGGCGGAAGGTCAGCGTGCCGTCCAGGTCCCACTTGATCTTGTGCAGCCCGTCGAGGACGCGCTCCTTGGGGTCGATCTCCAGCTGAAAGTCTTCCCAGGTCGCCTCCGCCGAGATCTCCGGGTTGAACCGGCGGACCCGGAAGGTGACGGTGATGTACGGGGAGGCGGCGGAGTCCGCCCCGACCTTGTCCAGAACAGGGGTAGCCATCAGTACTTACGCTCCATCGGCTGGTAGCGGGTCTGGACGACCGGCTTGTAGTCGAGACGGACGGTTTCGGACCCGTCGGCGCCGACCTCGCGGTACGCCATGGTGTGGCGCATGAAGTTGACGTCGTCACGGTTCGGGTAGTCCTCGCGGTAGTGACCGCCGCGGGACTCCTTGCGGGCCAGGGCGGAGACCGCCATGACCTCGGCCAGGTCGAGCAGGTTGCCCAGCTCGATGGCCTCCAGCAGGTCCGTGTTGAACCGCTTGCCCTTGTCCTGGATCGCCACGTTCTTGTAGCGCTCGCGCAGCTCGGCGATCTTCTCGACCGCCGTCTTGATCGTCTGCTCGGTGCGGAACACCATGACGTTGGCGTCCATGGTCTCCTGCAGCTCGCGGCGCAGCTCGGCCACCCGCTCGTTGCCGGTGGAGCTGCGCAGCCGCTCGATCTGCTCGACGACGAACGCCTCCGGGTTCTCCGGCAGCTCGACGAAGTCCGCCTTCTGCGAGTACTCCGCCGCCGCGATGCCGGCCCGCTTGCCGAACACGTTGATGTCCAGCAGCGAGTTGGTGCCCAGGCGGTTGGCGCCGTGCACCGAGACGCAGGCGACCTCGCCGGCCGCGTACAGGCCCGGGACGACGGTGGTGTTGTCCGCCAGGACCTCACCCTCGACGTTGGTCGGGATACCGCCCATGGCGTAGTGCGCGGTCGGCTGGATCGGGATCGGGTCCGTGTACGGCTCGATGCCCAGGTAGGTCCGCGCGAACTCGGTGATGTCCGGGAGCTTGGCGTCCAGCTGCTCCGGCGGCAGGTGGGTGAGGTCCAGGTAGACGTGGTCGCCCTCGGGACCGCAGCCGCGGCCCTCCCGGATCTCGGTGTAGATGGAGCGGGACACGACGTCACGGGACGCCAGGTCCTTCATGACGGGCGCGTACTTCTCCATGAAGCGCTCGCCGTCCTTGTTGCGGAGGATGCCGCCCTCACCGCGGGCGCCCTCCGTCAGCAGGATGCCCATGCGCCAGATGCCGGTCGGGTGGAACTGGAAGAACTCCATGTCCTCCAGCGGGATGCCCCGCCGGTACACGGCCGCCTGGCCGTCACCGGTCAGCGTGTGCGCGTTGGAGGTCACCTTGAAGAACTTGCCGCAGCCGCCGGAGGCGTAGATCACGGACTTCGCCTGGAAGACGTGGATCTCACCGGTCGCCAGCTCGTACGCGACGACACCGGCGGACTTCTTGACGCCGCCCACCTCGGTGATCAGCTGGTCCAGGACGTAGAACTCGTTGAAGAACTCCACGCCGTGCTTGACGCAGTTCTGGTACAGCGTCTGGAGGATCATGTGGCCGGTGCGGTCGGCCGCGTAGCAGGACCGGCGGACCGGGGCCTCGCCGTGGTTGCGGCTGTGACCGCCGAAGCGGCGCTGGTCGATGGTGCCGTTCGGGGTCCGGTTGAACGGCAGGCCCATCTTCTCCAGGTCGAGGACGGAGTCGATGGCCTCCTTCGCGAGGATCTCGGCGGCGTCCTGGTCGACCAGGTAGTCACCGCCCTTGACCGTGTCGAAGGTGTGCCACTCCCAGTTGTCCTCCTCCACGTTGGCCAGCGCGGCGGCCATGCCGCCCTGCGCGGCGCCCGTGTGGGAGCGGGTGGGGTAGAGCTTGGTGAGCACGGCGGTGCGGCTGCGCTTCGTCGACTCGATGGCCGCGCGCATACCGGCGCCACCGGCGCCGACGATGACGGTGTCGTACTTGTGGATCTTCATGATTCTCGCAGCCCCGTGCCTAGCGGATGTTCGGGTCGAAGGTGAAGATCACCAGCGTGCCCAGCAGGATGGTGAACACCGTGGCGGTGTAGAGCAGGCCCTTGAGCCACAGCCGGGTGTTCGCGCGTTCCGCGTAGTCGTTGATGACCGTGCGCAGGCCGTTGGCGCCGTGCAGCATCGCCAGCCACAGCATCAGCAGGTCCCAGACCTGCCAGAACGGGGAGGCCCAGCGGCCGGCCACGAAGGCGAAACCGATCTTGGAGACGCCGCCGTCGAGCACGAGCTGGATCAGCAGGTGGCCGAGGACCAGGACGACCAGCACCACGCCGGACAGGCGCATGAAGAGCCAGGCCGCCATCTCGAAGTTGCCCCGGGTCGACCTCGGGGTCTTCTTGGTGCGCTTGCGCGGCGCCTCGATGTAGGGCGCGGGGTTGTCGACGCTGTGGCCGCCCTCGACGGGGCCGACGCCGGAAGCGGTGGTCTCAGTGGTGGACATGGGCGTCAGCTCCCGAACAGTTCACGAGCGGCGTGGCCGAGGACGGGGTAGATCGCCCCGAGCATCAGCACGACCCAGATGCCGACGACGGCCCAGAGCATCTGCTTCTGGTAGCGCGTTCCCTTCGACCAGAAGTCGACGGCGATGACGCGGAGGCCGTTGAGCGCGTGGAAGAGGATGGCGGCGACGAGGCCGTACTCCAGCACGGCGACGATCGGCGTCTTGTAGGTGGCTACGACCTTGTCGTACGCCTCGGGGGAGACACGGACGAGTGCGGTGTCCAGCACGTGCACGAACAGGAAGAAGAAGATGAGGACGCCGGTGACTCGGTGAGCCACCCAGGACCACATTCCTTCCCGTCCGCGGTACAGCGTTCCAGCCGGCACGGAAGAACCCTCCGGGAGCGGGATTGGGGCCTGCCGGCTTCGGTGTCGGACGGGCCCGGCCGGGTACGGTCCACCGGCCCCCAGCATCGTAGCGACGCTTGCCTGTGGCGCTTACACGGGGCCTGTCGGTGTGATCAAACTGGCACGCGTACGGGTGAGGTTTGCGGCATTTGCGGTGAGCTGCCCGCCGTGCGCAGGGCGGGTGCCGTTGTGCCTGGTCGGGCGCGGTACGGCGGCAGCCGCACGCCGGTCACGGCCCCGCGTGCGCGACCAGCTCCACCAGGCGCCCCTTCGCCAGGCGCCGGAGTTCCTCCGCCGTCACCTGGCGCTCGTCCTCCGGATCGTTGGCCAATCGTGACCGGATCGCCGTCAGGACGTGGTCGAGGGCCTCGCCGGGCGACACGCCCTTCACGGAGATGACGAAGACATGCCCGAACTTCGCCTCGTAGGCGGCGCAGGCCGCGTTCAGCGCGGTGTGGGCGGCCTCGTACGTTCCGGGCGGGAGGTGCGGCAGGGACTCCCTCGCCAGCGCCTGCGCCACCTCCCGCGGTGTCAGGTCGTAGGCCGCCTCGTCGGCGGCGGCCAGGAGGGAGGGCAGGTCCGGGTAGGGGCGGTGGGCGGTGACGCGGTCGGCCCAGCGGGGGCTGTGCAGGCAGGTGAGGAGCGCGCGCCGGGCGGATTCGGCGGGGGCGGTGTTGAAGGCGTCCAGCGGGGCACAGGTGCCGCGGGACTGTCCGGGTATGGCGAGCCGGTCGGGGAGACGGTGCGCGGGCAGCGTGAGTCCTCGAAGGAAGGTGTGAAAGTTGTGCCCTCACGTTATCGAGAGTGGTCCCGGTGTGTCCGACGCATGCCCGAATTTCACTCGGACGGGGAGGTTTGAGGACCTCTCGTGGACGCCCGTCGTCCGCTTCGGGCGTACGTTGGCGTCGTGAGCCAGCACAGGCGCCGCGTGTCGGCGACTCGGGCGAGGCGGAGGCGGGTGGCGGCGATGGCCACCGGGGCCGCCGCCGTGGTGGTCGCGGCCGGAGCGGGCCTCGGACTGTGGGCCGGCGGGGGCGACGGGGGCGGCGGCGAGCCGGCGGGCTCCGCGCGGCGGACCTCGGCCGGGGAACCGGCGCGCCGGGCCCCCGGCACCCCGGAACCGAGCCCGACCCACCCCCTCTCCTCCGCGCCGCGCACCATCCCGGCCGTGGGGGCGCACACCCCCGCGCGCGGACCCGGGTGGCGGCCCGAGCGCGGGCACCGGGTGGTGGTCGGCGATCCGGACCTCGCCGACGAGGGCCGGCTGATCGCCGGTGAGCTGGGGATGACGTACGGCGGGCAGAACGGGGAGGTGCGGGCCGGGGACGTCCGGCTGGCGCTGGGTGACGACGAGGGCGCGGACCCGGAGGCGTACACCATGACCGTGCGCGGCGGCCGGGTCACCATCACCGCCGCCGACGACGCGGGCGTCTTCTACGGCACCCGCACCCTGAAGCAGGCCGTGCGCGCCGGGGGCAGCGCCCCGGAGGGCGTGGTCCGCGACGACCCGGCCAAGCCCCAGCGCGGCTTCATGCTGGACATCGCGCGCAAGCACTTCGACGCGGGCTGGATCGAGGACCGGGTGCGGGAGCTGGGGGACCTGAAGTTCAACCAGCTCGGCCTGCACTTCTCCGACGACCAGGGGTTCCGGATCGAGTCCGGCACGCATCCGGAGGTCGTGTCGAAGGACCACCTGACCAAGGCGCAGGTGCGGCGGATCGTCGAGCTGGCCGAGAGCCGGCACATCACCGTCGTACCGGAGATCGACTCGCCCGGGCACCTCGGGGCCGTCATCGCCGCCCACCCCGACCTCCAGCTCCGGGACGCGCAGGGCGTCGCGGCGAGCGGCGCGGTCGACATCTCCGACCCGGACGCCGCCGGGATCGTCGACGACCTGCTGAACGAGTACGCCGACCTCTTCCCCGGCGCGCCCTGGCACCTGGGCGGCGACGAGTACCGGGCGCTCACCGCCTCCGACCCCGAGGCGTCCTACCCGCAGCTCGCCGCCGCCGCGCGGGAGGCGTACGGCGCGGACGGGACCGTCGCCGACCTCGCCACCGACTGGCTCAACGACCGGGCGGAGACCGTCCGTGCGCAGCGCAAGACGCCGCGCGCCTGGAACGACGGGTTCTACCGGGACGCCTCGGTCGCCGCCGACGAGCGGATCCAGGTCGCCTACTGGACCGGCAAGGAGATCGGGGCCCGGCAGCCGGCGGAGTACCTGAGCGCCGGCCGCCAGGTGATCAACTACAACGACGAGTTCCTCTACTACGTGCTCGGCGAGCCGCAGACCTTCGTCTACCCGACCGGGCAGCGGATCTACGAGCAGTGGAACCCGCGGGTGCTGCGCGGGACCGAGGCCGTGCCCGCCCGGTACGACGGGCAGATACTCGGCGGAACGTTCGCCGTCTGGTGCGACCTGGCCGGCGCGCAGACCCAGCAGCAGGTCGCGGAGGGCATCCGCATGCCCCTGCGTGCCACCGTCCAGAAACTCTGGGACCCGGGCGAACCCCCGCTCGACTGGCCCGAGTTCAAGGCACTGGCGGACAGGCTGGGCTGACCCGGGACCGGGCTGCGGCCGCCCCCGGTCCGCTGGCCGAAAACCTCCGCCTCCGCACCCCCGTCCGGCCGGGTGACGCACCGCTGTGACAGAACGCGCCCGTCGCACGCAGTAAGGGGAAGTGCGGGCTCCGTAGAGGTCGGCGCCCATGGCAGGCCTCGGAACGGGCCCGGACGGGGAGATGCGGATGAGCCTGGTGGAACTGATCGCGCAGGCCGACGAACGCGGACTGGCCGCCAGCGGACTGGCTTGTCTTGATCGGTGCGTGCCGCTGCTCGGCGGTGACGACGACGAGGTGCTGCGCCCCCTCTGGGCGAACCTCGTGGACGGCGGTGACGCCGGAGCCTGGGGCGCCCTGCTCGACGAGGCGCGTGCCCGGCTGGGCGTCGCCGACGTCATGGCCGCCGAGGACGTCGAGGACGAGGCCGCCCTGCTCGTCCGCCGGATGCTCGCCGCCGCCCCGGCCGTCCGCTCCGCCCCCGAGGCGCGGGTGTGGGCCGACGCCTGCTCCGTCGCCGCGCTCCAGGTGCACCGGCTGCTCGACCTCGCCGACGACCCCGACTCCGTCGAGGCCCACCGCACCGGCCGCACCGAGGGCATGTCCCCGCTGGTCGCCGCCGAACTGCGCCGCCAGATCACCGTCCTGGAACTCCTCGCCGAGCACGGCACCGGCGGCCTGCGCCGCGCCCTCGACGTCTCCACCGAGGGCCGCCGGGTGCTGCGCGCGGTGGTGTCCCGGCGCGCCCGGCACGGCTAGGGCCTTTCGTCTGGATCAGCCCGGCTTGAGGTCCGGAGCCTCTCGACCGACCCGAGCCCCGCGACGCCGGGGTGATCCGAACGGCAGGCCCCAAACCCCCGGCGGCGGGGACATCCTGTGACCGTTCCGGGACGAGTGGGGCGGTCCTGCGCCGGTTGCGGGAAGCCGCCGGATCCGGGTGACGCATCGCCCGCCCGGAGCGCTCTTCCCCATGTGACGACGACACATCAGGAGATCAGGCCCTCCGCCGCGGCCAAGCCCGCGCGATGGGCGGCGGACGCGGTGGCGGCGGTACGGGAGGGGGCGCGGATACGCCTCGACTACTCCGCGCAGAGCCTGTGGCGCGTCGACCGGTTCATCGACGAGCTGCGCCGCGAGGGCACCCCGTACGCCGCCGCCCGGACGGTGCTGCGCGGCTTCGGGGCGTACGCCGGTGAGGTGATCGTCCGGCAGACCGGCGCCGAGTGGTGGGCGACCGGCGGCGACCACTGGGTGCGCACCCCGGACGGCCGCCTCTGGGACCCCGTCGACGAGGCCCGCCGCTGCTTCGCGGGCGACGGCTCGCTGCGGCTGCTCTGCCGGGACGCGACCACGGGCCGGCCACCGCGCTAGACACCCCGTCCGGCCGGAAGCCGCTCCGGGCCGTGGCGCGGTGGGCCCCCGCCGGACGCCGCGCGACGCGCGAGAGGCCGAAAGGTTGTACGAGGGACATGAGGTGTCCGTGTGCGAATGGACACGTCCACCACCCGTGATGTTCGCGAAGGACCGTCCGCTTGATCATCCGGGAGAACCGGAGGGGGACTCTCCCGCGCGACCGAAGGGACGGGCTCATGAACCGGGTGGACCACACCGCAAGGCCGGCTGCGAGGGAGATGCGCCCGTACACCCGGGCCTTCGTCGCCCGCGTCACCGCCCGCAACCGGCTGCCGCTTGACTTCTCCGTGGCCAGCCTGCGGGTGGTCGACTTCCTCATCGACGGGCTGCGCAAGGGCGGCGCCGAACGGGAGCGGGTGGGCGAGACGCTGTTCGGGCTCGGCGCGTACGTCGGCGAGGTCCTGGTGCGCCGCGCGGGTGCCGAGTGGGTGGACTTCGACGCCCAGCAGAGCGCCTACTTCGGCCAGCACGTCGGAGTCCGGATGCCGGACGGCCGGGTCTGGAACCCGCTCGGCAAGGTGCACAACCGCTTCGACAGCGGAAGCCCGGAGGAGTCCCTGCGGACCTTCTACCTGACGCTGCACGGGAGGCCGCGCAGGGCGGTGGCGTGATCCCGGGCCGGCCGCCGGCCGCCGTTCCCTGTGACATTTCTGTGCGGACCGGCGCTGATGAGCGTGGGGGACGTGGGCAAGGGCGGTCGTGTCCCCGGTTCGGATCCGCCACAGACCGGTTAGGGCGAGGACAGTTCTTGGGCCAGGGAGGGGAACCCCGCCGCGCGCAGGCGTACGACGGGGAACTGGGCGCGGCCGTCGCGCGGGCCCAGGAAGGTGACGAGGCCGCCTTCGCGGTCGCCTACCGGCTCGTGCAGCCCGGGCTGCTCGGCTATGTGCGCGGACTCGTCGGCGACGACGCCGAGGACGTGACCTCCGACGCCTGGCTGGAGATCGCCCGCGACCTCGGGCGGTTCAAGGGGGACGGGGCGGGCTTCCGGGGCTGGACCGCCACCATCGCCCGCCACCGGGCGCTGGACCACCTGCGCCGGCAGCGGGTACGGCCCCGCTCGTCGGCGCTGGAGCAGGACGTGCTCGACCTGCCGGGCCGGCACACCACACACGACCAGGCCCTGGAGTCCATCTCCACCGAGCAGGCCCTGGAACTCGTGCGGGCACTGCCCCGGGACCAGGCCGAGGCGGTGCTGCTGAGGGTCGTCGTCGGTCTCGACGGCCCGGCCGCCGCCCGGGTGCTCGGCAAGCGGCCCGGTGCGGTGCGCACCGCCGCCTACCGGGGGCTGAGACGGCTGGCCCGGCAGCTCGGCGACCGGGGTGTGACGGATGGCGGGCCCAGGACGCTGGGGGAGTCGAAATGAACGTCGGCGGGCACGTCGGCACGGACGTGTGAGAAGAACGGCGAAATGAACGATGCACGCCGAAATGAACAGTGACGACGACAGCGAGGACGACAGACCCGGCCGTGTGCGGGGCACTGGTCGGACAGGACGGGAAGCGGACATGGGTGAACGGCTGAACGGCGACGGTGCGCCGGCCCGCCGCCCGGCCCACCCCGGCGTGCCGGCTCCGGACGGTGCCGTCCCCCCGCCTCCCGCCCCCTTCGCCCCGGCCGGGGGCCTCGACGAAGCCGGGGTACGGGCGCTGCTCGCCGCCGCGGTGCGCGCCGAGCGGGTGGACGCCGAGGGCGAACTGCGTGCCGTGGCCGCCTTCCGGGCCGCCCGGGAGACCGGCGCGCACCGGGCCCGCACCCGCCGCCGGGACGACTGGCGGCCCCGCGGGCGGCGACGCTGGTCGGCCCGCTCGATGAGGACCGCGTTCTCGCTGTTCGCGGCGAGTCTCACCCTGGGCGGCGTCGCGGTCGCCGGGATCGGCTCGGGCGGCTCCGCCCCGCAGGAGCCCGCCGAGGACCGCCGCCGCACCGCTCCCTCCGGCGACACCCCGGCCCCGCGCACCGACCGGCCGGCCGGGCGCACGCCCGGCACCGGCCCGGCGCGGCAGGACCACCCGCCGACCGCGGCGGACACCGAGGCCCACTGCCGTGCCTACGAGCGGGTCGAGGGCCGCGGCCGGGCGATGGCGGCGGAGGCCTGGCAGCGGCTGGTCGCCGCGGCGGGCGGCCCGGAGCAGGTCCCCGGGTACTGCGCGCGGCGGCAGACGGACGAGCGGGCGAACGGAAAGCAGCCGGCGCGTCCCACCGACGCCCCGGCGAGTCCCGCGACCCCCGCGGACCCCGGCGGCTCCGGGCACCGGGGGAAGCCGGCCGCGCCGGTCACCCCGACGGCCCGCCCGGCGGACCCCGGAGGCCGGGCCGAGGAGCACGGGCCGGACCGGGACACCGGGAAGCAGCAGGGCCGGGACTGAGGGATCGGCGGGCCGTCGGCGGGCGGGTCTCCCCGGCCCGCGGACACTCTCCAGGGCCGCCAAGGCAACGGCCGGGGCCGCCACCCCCCACAGGAGAGGCCCCGGCCGTCGCGCGGCACGGGCCGCGCGGCGACCCGTACTTCCTACAGCGCCAAGCGGGCGTTTCGTGTCACACCCCGGCTTTCGCGCCCGCACGGACCCCGCCAGGACCCGGTCCGGGCAAGGTCGCGTCACGAGTTAGTTGCATCTTCTACGTATCTCCCGTGGACATGGACGGGGAACGGTTTCAGGTCGTAACGTGCCATTCGCACCGGACCGCGGCCAGGGGAAGACAGAGCGATCGTGGCAGACGCCCGCGCGAAAGCGGCGCCGGTGAGGCGCAGAGGGAGTGCGGTGCTGGGGGACGACGCCGAGCTGACGGCAGCGGTGCTTGCGGCACAGGACGGGGACGAGACCGCGTTCCGTACCGTGTACCGCGCCGTGCACCCGCGGCTGCTCGGGTACGTGCGGACACTGGTCGGGGAACCCGACGCCGAGGACGTGGCGTCCGAGGCCTGGCTCCAGATAGCCAGGGACCTCGAACGGTTCAGCGGCGACGCGGACCGCTTCCGCGGCTGGGCCGCCCGGATCGCCCGCAACCGCGCCCTCGACCACATACGCATGCGCGGCCGCCGCCCCGCCATCGGCGGCGACGAGACCGAACTGAGCGGCAAGCCCGCCGAGTCCGACACCGCCGGCGAGGCCATCGAGGCGCTGGCCACCGACCGCACCCTCTCCCTGATCGCCGGGCTGCCGCAGGACCAGGCCGAGGCCGTCGTACTGCGCGTGGTCGTCGGCCTCGACGCCAAGACCGCCGCCGAGACGCTGGGCAAGCGGGCCGGCGCGGTCCGCACGGCGGCGCACCGCGGGCTGAAGCGGCTGGCCGAGCTGCTGGGCGAGCCCGGCGGCGATCCGGAATCGACCGGGGTGCTCGACGCCCTGCCCCCACAGCGAGAACCGCGCGGGCGCGCGGTGACGTCCGCGAGTGTGACGCATATGCGCGCGCGGACGCAGAAGGACATGTGATGGCCGACGAGCAGTACAGGTGGCTGGACCGTGAGACAGCGGAGCGGTTGCTGCGCGGCGAGTCACCGGATGCCGTCGACCCCGCCGCCCGGCAGCAGGCCGAACGGCTCGCCGAAGCGCTCGGCGCACTGTCCGCCACACCCCCGCCGACCAGCGAGGAACTCCCCGGCGAGGCCGCCGCGCTGGCCGCCTTCCGCAAGGTCCGCGCCGAGCGCGACGAGGAGCGCGCGGCGCTCGCCGGCCCCGGCCGCGCCCGTCCGGCCGGCGCCGGGCTGATCCGTGGCGGCGCCCGCGCGGGCGACCGCGGCGCGAACGGCCGCCGTCCGCGCCGGCCCCGCGCGCTGCGCCTCGGACTGGCCGCCGCGCTGGCCGCCGGGACGGTCGGCGGAGTCGCCTTCGCGGCCGGAACCGGAGCGCTGCCGACGCCCTTCGACGACCCCCGCCCGCGCCCCGGCGCCTCGGTGCCGGCCGCCGCTCCCTCGGGCCGCTCGCTGTCCACCCCGTCCCCGGACGGCGCCCACGGCGGGGCCGGCGGCTCGGTCGTGCCCGACGGGGGCCGGCCCTCGCGGGACGTTGCGGAGGACGACGGCCGCGACCGGGGCCGGGATCCCGAGGACGGGTCCGGCCCGTCCGGCGGGGCGGGCCGGTCGTGGACGGAGATCGCGGCGGCCTGCCGGGCCCTGCGGGACGGGCACGGCCTGGATGCCGACCGCCGCCGCACCCTGGCGGGGGTGGCGGGCGGCTCCGCCCGGGTGGGCCGCTACTGCGACGGCGTGCTGCGGACCACGCACCCCGGCTCCGGGTCCTCCGGCGGCTCGTCCACGTCCGGCCAGGGCCAGGGCCAGGGCCAGGGCGGCAACGGCGGCAACGGCAACGGCAGCGGCAAGGGCCACAACGGCAACGGCAGCGGCGGCGCGGCCGACAACGGCAACGGCGGCGCGGCCGGCAAGGGCGAAGGCGATGCCGGCAAGGGCGAAGGCGATGCCGGCAAGGGCAACGGCAACGGCGGAGGCAACGGCCACGCGGGCGGCGGGAACGGTCACTCCGGCGGCAACGGAACCGGCAACGGCAACGGCAACGGCAACGGCAACGGGAACGAGAGCGGGAGCGGCAGAGGCAGCGGAAAGGGCGACGGGCAGGGGCGCTCCGGAGCCGGCCGGCCCGCCGCCGCACAGGACGCGCCCGGTCGCGAGCAACGCGAGGTGCGGACGGCCGAGTCCCCCGAGCCTTCCTTCAGCCCTGCTGAATAACGCTCTGACCTGCGGTTCTTCCTGCCTTCCAAGATTTTTCCGCAGGGGTGTGACGTTTTTGGCCGGCGGGGCGCAGTACTGAGTGAGCCGACTGGTCATCGGCCGTCGCACGGAGCCGGGGTTCCCCCCGTACCCACGGCTCGTGCACACGGCGCGGGCGGGACACGTTCCCCCGGTCCCGCCCGCGCCCCGCAATCTCCTCGCCCAGTCCACCGTCGTGCGCCTCACCAGTGGACGACGACCTTGTCACCGGTCCGCACCTGGGCGAACACCTCCGCGATCGCCGTCTCGTCCCGCACGTTGACACAGCCGTGCGAGGCGCCCGCGTAGCCGCGCGCGGCGAAGTCCGCGGAGTAGTGCACCGCCTGGCCGCCGCTGAAGAACATCGCGTACGGCATCGGCGCGTCGTAGAGCGTGGAGTGGTGGTGGCGCGACTTCCAGTAGACCTCGAACTCGCCCTCGCGGGTCGGGGTGTACTCCGAGCCGAAGCGGACCGGGAGGGCCGTCACCGTCCGCCCGTCGATCATCCAGCGCAGCGTCCGGCTCGACTTGCTGATGCACAGCACCCGCCCGGTCAGACAGCGCGGGTCGGGCGCGTCGGCGGGCTGCCCGCCCATCAGATACAGCTCCCACCGTCCCGGTTCCCGGGTCATGTCCAGCAGCCGCTGCCAGGTCACGGTGTCCGTCTCGCCCGTCGGCGGCAGCCCGCGCTTGCCCTGGAAGCCGCGGACGGCCCGCTCGGTCAGATCGTCGTACGTCCCGGTGGGCCCGTCGAACAGCCAGGCCACCTGCCGCAGCCGGGCCTGGAGTTCGCGGACGCCCGGGCCGGTGTCGCCGCGGGACCACAGGACGAGCGGCGGCACGCCCGGCTTGCCGTCCGCCGTCGCGGGGGGAGCCGCCGCGGAGGCGGCCGGGGCGGCGGACGGGGGCGGGGCGGAGGACGCCGGGGCGGCCGGAGCCCGGGTGGCGGGCGGGGCGGCCGGTGCGGTGCCGGTGATGTCGATGTGCACCGGCCCGCGCGGCTCGCCGTCCGCGTCGACCGCCTGGGCGGTGCAGCCGCACACCGCCGCCGTGGCCACCAGTCCGGCCAGCACGGCCCGGACCGCCGGTCCGGCGCCCGCCCGTGCCGTCGTCGCCCCGTTCGTCCGTCCCGCGTCCGTCCGCGTCCGCATGACCGCCCCCTCGTCGCCGCACCGCGGTGCCGCGCACCGCGCCGGTCTCCTTTGTGAGTGTTCCCCGCGCGTGACGGGTCGCGAACGGCGCGGCATCGTTGTGAGGAAGGTCCCAGCGTGGGGGCCTCCACCGGGCGCACGGCCGTCGCTACAGTCCGTGGCGAGGGTTGGTTGTACTGGCGAGTAACGAAGTAGTGCGGAGGCACACCATGGCACGCGAGTCGGAGTCCGGACTGCCCATCGAGCCGGTGTACGGGCCGGAGGCGCTGGAGGGCTGGGACCCGGCGGAGAAGCTGGGTGAGCCGGGCGCGTATCCGTTCACGCGAGGCGTGTACCCGACGATGTACACCGGCCGCCCCTGGACCATGCGCCAGTACGCCGGCTTCGGCACGGCCACCGAGTCCAACGCCCGCTACAAGCAGCTGATCGCCAACGGCACCATGGGCCTGTCGGTCGCCTTCGACCTGCCCACCCAGATGGGCCACGACTCGGACGCGCCGATCGCGCACGGCGAGGTCGGCAAGGTCGGCGTGGCCATCGACTCGGTCGACGACATGCGGGTGCTGTTCGGCGGCATCCCGCTGGACAAGGTGTCGACGTCGATGACGATCAACGCCCCGGCCGCCCTGCTTCTGCTGCTCTACCAGCTCGTCGCCGAGGAGCAGGGCGTCAGCGCCGAGAAGCTCACGGGCACGATCCAGAACGACGTGCTGAAGGAGTACATCGCGCGCGGGACGTACATCTTCCCGCCGAAGCCCTCGCTGCGCCTGATCGCCGACATCTTCAAGTACTGCAAGGCCGAGATCCCGAAGTGGAACACCATCTCGATCTCCGGCTACCACATGGCGGAGGCGGGCGCGTCCCCCGCGCAGGAGATCGCCTTCACCCTCGCCGACGGCATCGAGTACGTCCGTACGGCCGTCGCGGCCGGCATGGACGTCGACGACTTCGCCCCCCGCCTGTCCTTCTTCTTCGTGGCCCGGACGACGATCCTGGAGGAGGTCGCCAAGTTCCGCGCCGCCCGCCGGATCTGGGCGCGGGTGATGAAGGAGGAGTTCGGCGCGAAGAACCCCAAGTCGCTCATGCTGCGCTTCCACACGCAGACCGCGGGCGTGCAGCTGACGGCCCAGCAGCCGGAGGTGAACCTGGTCCGCGTCGCCGTCCAGGGCCTCGCGGCCGTCCTCGGCGGCACCCAGTCCCTGCACACCAACTCCTTCGACGAGGCGATCGCCCTGCCGACGGACAAGTCGGCCCGGCTCGCCCTGCGCACCCAGCAGGTGCTGGCGTACGAGACGGACGTGACCGCCACCGTGGACCCCTTCGCGGGCTCCTACGTCATCGAGAAGATGACCGACGAGGTGGAGGCGGCGGCCGTCGAGCTGATGCGCAAGGTCGAGGACCTCGGCGGCGCGGTCTCCGCGATCGAGCGCGGCTTCCAGAAGAACGAGATCGAGCGCAACGCCTACCGGATCGCCCAGGAGACCGACTCCGGCGAGCGGGTCGTGGTCGGCGTCAACCGCTTCCAGCTCGACGAGGAGGAGCCGTACGAGCCGCTGCGCGTCGACCCCTCGATCGAGGCCCAGCAGGCCGAGCGCCTGGCCCGGCTGCGCGCGGAGCGCGACCAGGCGGCGGTGGACTCGGCGCTGGCCGCCCTGAAGAAGGCCGCCGAGGGCGAGGACAACGTCCTGTACCCGATGAAGGACGCGCTGCGGGCCCGGGCCACGGTCGGCGAGGTGTGCAACGCGCTGCGCGAGGTGTGGGGGACGTACGTCCCGTCGGACGCGTTCTGACGTCCGGGACGCCCGTGAGGAGTGCCGTACCCCCGTGCGACACTCCTGTCCATGTTCGGCGTCATCGACCTCCCCACCTACCTGGCAGGCCTCCTCCTGATCGTCCTGCTCCCCGGCCCCAACTCGCTCTACGTGCTGTCCGTGGCCGCCCGCAAGGGCGTCCGCACCGGGTACGCGGCCGCGGCCGGGGTCTTCACCGGCGACACGGTCCTGATGACGCTGGCCGCGCTCGGCGCGGCCAGCGTGCTGACCACGACCCCGCTGCTGTTCCTCGTGGTGAAGTACGCCGGTGCCGCGTACCTCGCGTGGATGGCGTACGGCATGCTGCGCTCGGCCGTGGCCCTGTGGAAGGCGCGCGGCGAAGAACGGACGGCGGCGGCCGAACCGGCCGTCCCGCGGTCCGCGCAGGAGCGCCCCTACCGCCGGGCCCTGGTGGTCTCCCTGCTCAACCCGAAGGCGATCCTGTTCCTGATCTCCTTCTTCGTGCAGTTCGTCGACCCCGGCTACGCCTACCCGGCGCTCTCCTTCCTCGTCCTGGGCGCCCTGCTGCAGACGGCGAGCTTCCTCTACCTGTCGCTGCTGATATTCGGCGGCACCCGCCTCGCCGACGCGTTCCGCCGCAGGCGGCGGCTGGCCGCGGGCGCCACGTCGGCGGCGGGGGCGCTGTTCCTCGGCTTCGCCGTGAAACTGTCACTGGCCGGCGCCTGAAGCGCTGCGGCGTGCGCCCTGAGGGGCCGGGTCCCCCGGCTTCGGGCCCGCCTGCCGGGGCAGCCCGCCCCCGCGGCGTACGCCGCCCGGCCCGTCGCCGGGGCGCCCGCCCGGCGGCGTCAGCCCAGTGACCGGCGCAGCAGCGGCGTCGCCCACCGCTCCACGTACCGGTTGAACAGCCGCGCCAGCACCAGCATCGCCACCAGCGTGGCGGCCAGCGTCAGCCACGACGGCAGCGCCAGCTCCTGGTGGAAGACCTCGACGGCGACCCAGCCCAGGTGCTCGTGGACGAGGTAGAAGGGGTACGTCAGCGCGCCCGCGGTGGTCAGCCACGGCCAGTCGGCCCGGCGCAGCCAGCCCAGGGCCACCGCCAGCACGGCGAGGAAGCCCGCGGTGACGATCAGGATGATCACCGAGGCCGAGCGGTAGGAGAAGTGGCCGGGGCCGGGGCTGTGCCACAGGTCCGCCACCGCGTAGTGCTGGCCGGTCAGCCAGCTCACCCCGACGATGCCCCACGCGGTGGCGTCCCGCCGGTCACGGTGCAGCAGGTACAGGCCGATGCCGCCGATGAAGAACGGCGCGTACTCGGGCATCAGCACCAGGTCGAGCAGCGGTTCGTCGGCGGCGTCGGCGATCGCCGCGGCCAGCGTCCACACCCCGCAGAACAGCACCACCCGGCGCCGGCTCGCCCCCGGCAGCACGACACACAGGGCGAACAGCGCGTAGAAGCGGACCTCCACCCACAGCGTCCAGCACACGCCGAGCACCCGGTCGGCGCCCAGCGGCTGCTGAAGCAGCGTCAGGTTTACCAGCGCGTCGCTCGGCGAGACCGCCGCGAACGCCACGCCCGGCAGCGCGAACACCGCCGTCACCAGCACCACGGCCACCCAGTACGAGGGCATCAGCCGCGCCGCGCGGGAGGCGAAGAACGAGCGCAGCGGCCGCCCCCAGCCGCTCATGCAGATGACGAATCCGCTGATCACGAAGAACACCTGGACGCCGAGGCAGCCATAGGCGAACCACGAGTGCAGCGTGGGGAACTGCTGTTTCGGCGAGGAACCCCAGGCATCGGTGATCTCGCCGCCCCGGCCGCCGTAGTGATAGAGCGCCACCATCAGCGCGGCCACCAGCCGCAGCCCGTCCAGGGCGCGCAGCCGCCCCGCCCCGGCGGCGGCGGGCGGTTTCTCAACCGCCTTGTCCGATCGGCGAGTCGGGCTGACGAACGTTTCGACCACGGCGCCACCCTAAGCCGTGCTCCTCGGCAATTCCGTTCGGGGCAAACACGATTTGCCTGCATGACCCGAACGGTTCACCTGTGCTTCTTCTTGGTTTCTTAGCGTTCCCCAACCTTCCCCATTTTCCTTGGCAGATCCTTGCCTTTCTTTTTCCAGCAGGAGCACCATGACAAGGGTTCGCAGCAGATGGTCACGTCCCCGGACGGGGGATCCGGCCTCCGCGCCGACGGACGGCGGACCACCCACCGCCCAGGTCACCCCGGCCGAGCTGGAGGACTGCCTGCGGGCCTGTGCCGTGCACAGCGGCAAGCTGGTCGGCAGCCTCGACAACCGCCGGATCGCGCTGGCCGAACAGCTGCGCAGGCTGCTCGCCCGGTGGGCGCAGGAGCAGCCGCAGCCCGCCCCGGCGGGCGGCACCGGCGGCCTGATCCGCCGGGGCGCCAGGCCGGCCGCGGGCGGCGGACTGAGCAACGACCTGCTGGACGACCTCCTCGCGGTCGGCAACAAGTCCCTGGACTGCGGCTACGACGACGAGCTGAACCTGGCCCTGCTGATCAGCGACACCGTGCTCACCCAGCGCAGGAACTCCCGCGCGGGCTGGCGGCTGCGCGGCCGGCTGCTGGAGGCGATGGGCCGCCCGGCCGCCGCCGTCGACGCCTACGAGCGCTACCTCGCCCTCACCCAGGAGGACGGCTTCGGGGTGAGCGCCAAGGTCGCCGGACTGCGCACCGCTACCGAGCGCCGCGCCGAACTCCTCGACCTGCTCCGGCGCACCGTCCCCGACGCCGCCCGGCACGCCGGCTCCCCCGCGACCGACGTGTGGGCCGACGGCCTCGCCGCGCACGCCGAAGGCGACGGGGAACGGGCGCAGGCCCTGCTGGTCGGCGCCCTGGTCGCCCTGGACCGCGCCGAGGCGCCGGAGCAGGAGTTCCAGGAGGCGCTCAGCCACTACCTGGACCTGTGCACCGGTTCCCGGGCCCGCCCCACCGCCGAACTGACCGAGATCATCGCGCTCTTCGCCGAGCAGCGCCGCAACCGGATGCGCGGCCCGCTGCCCGACCCGCTCTTCGGCGGGGTGCAGTGGATCGGCCTGGGCGAGTTCCGCAACCGGATCGCGGGCAAGTCGGTCTGCCTGATCGCCAACTCCGGCAAGGTCGGCGAGAGCGGCATGGGCGCCGAGATCGACGGCTACGACCTGGTGGTCCGCTTCAACTCGTACCGGATCGACCCCGCGCACACCGGCCGGCGCACCGACATCCACGCCACCATCCACAAGCACGGCTTCAACTGGGACCAGCCCGTCGACACCCGCCTGGTCTTCGGCGGCATATCCGGCGACTGGAAGTACTCCCTGCGCAACCGGCTGGTGCCGGGCGCCCAGCAGTACCTCGGCGACGAGTCGCTGCGCTGGCCGGTGCGCAACATCGGCAAGTGGGGCACCGACCGCTGGCCGTCGATCCCCACCTCCGGCTTCAACATGCTCTTCCTGCTCGACTTCCTCGACGTCAGCCCGGTCCTCGACCTGATCGGCTTCGACTTCTACGAGTCCGGCGCCTACCGCCTCGCCGAGGCGATGAAGATGCCCATCACGTCCGTGCACGAATACACCAGCGAGAAGGCGTGGGTCATGGAACGGGCCCAGAGCGTCTCCGGCATGAGGATTTCCCTGCGATGACCCCTGCACCCGCCGTCACGGCCCCGGCCACCGCGGCCCCGGCCACCGACGCCCGCGCCCTCACCGGCAAGCGCCGGATCGCCTTCGCCAGCTTCGTCGACGAGAACTACCTGCCCGGCTTCCTCGCCCTGCTGCGCTCCCTCGCCCTGACCAACCCGGGCGTCTGCGAGGACTTCATCGTCCTCCACGACGACCTGCGCCCGGCCTCCGTCGCCAGGATCCGCGCCCTGCACCCGCGGGTCACCTTCCGCCGCGTCGACGCCGGCCACTACGACTCCTACGTCAAGGGCGACCAGGACAACTACCTGGTCCGCAAGGCGTACTTCATCCTCGACGTCTTCAGGATCCGCGACTACGACACCGTGATCACCCTGGACACCGACATGGTGGTCCTCGGCTCGATCGCCGAACTGCTCTCCCTGCGCGAGGGACTGGCCGCCGTACCGCAGTTCTTCTACGGCCAGCACAAGCTCAACAGCGGTCTGCTCGTCATCCAGAAGGAGTACCTGACCGACGAGTTCTGCGCCCGCATCGACGAGATCGGCCGCTCCGGCGCCTACGAGCTGGACAAGCACGACCAGGGCATCCTGAACGCCCTCCTCGACGGTGACTTCGTCCGCCTCGACGCGAAGTACAACTTCGTCAAGCGGCGCCTGTCCGGTGACCTCCCGGTCCCCGACGACACCGCGATCCTGCACTTCACCGGCCGGCACAAGCCCTGGCAAGGCGGCGAGTCCGGCTACGAGCAGGCGCAGGAGCGCTGGCGCGAGTACCGGATGAGCGACGCCGACCTCCAGGCCGCGTTCGTCGCCCGCGGCGGCTCCCCGCACCGCGACCTGCTGGTCCACTTCGGCACCCCGCACGTGGAGCGCACCGGCGACGTCGACACCGCCCGCAAGGTCGCCCTCGCTCACATCGGCAACGGCGACTACCAGGCCGCCGTCGACATCATGGAGCGCGTCCACATCCCCGTGGACGAGGCCTGGCCGCACGAGGTGTACGGGCACGCCCTGATGAGCGTCTCCCGCTACGAGGAGGCCCGCGCCCAGCTGCTGCTGGCCACCGCCGCGCCCAACCGGGCCGCCACCGCCTTCGCCCGGCTCGCCCAGATCGCCTGGGTGCACGGCGACGACGCCACCGCGCGGAAGTACGCCCTCCAGGGCCTCACCGTCGACCCCACGCACCGGGCCGCCCGCATCTGGCACCAGCGCACCCTCTCCATGCCCGAGCAGGCGCAGGGCAGCCCCGACCAGCAGCTCGCGCACGTCGCGTTCTACATGGACCGGCAGGGCAACGCGGGCGACAAGCTGCTCCCGGAGTCCGTCCGGCTCGCCTTCGACCCGGACACCACCGGCCGCCGCTGGCTCTCGGTGCACGCCCACCGGCTGTTCGACGAGGCGGCCCTGGAACGGGTCAACGCCCGGCGCGGCCTGGTCATCGGCGGCGGCGGCCTGTTCATCCCGGACACCATGCCCAACGGCAACAGCGCCTGGCAGTGGAACGTCCCGGACGAGCTGCTGGAACGCATCGAGGTGCCGATCGCGGTGTACGCCGTCGGCTTCAACGCCTTCGACGGCCAGTCCTACCGCGCCGTCCGGTTCCGCGAGTCGCTGCGCAAGCTGGTGGAGAGGTCCGCCTTCTTCGGGCTGCGCAACCACGGCTCGATCGAGAAGGTCCGCGCGATGCTCCCGGCCCATCTGCACGACAAGGTGCGCTTCCAGCCCTGCCCGACCACGGTCACCCGGCAGCTCGTCGCGGACTGGCGGGACCCGGTGACCCGCGACGACACCATCCTGATCAACGCCGCCTACGACCGCGCGGGCCTGCGCTTCGGCCACGACTACGGCTACTTCCTGGCCCAGATGGCGCAGGCGGTGCGGGAGCTCGGCGAGCTGGCCGAGGTGCAGTGCGTGGCCCACTCGCTGGACGACGAGCGGATCGCCTTCGACCTGCGGCGCGAGCACGGCATCTCGCTGCCGGTCATCCCGATGTACGACTTCGGCAACGACGCGATCCGCGAGCTGTACGCGCGCACCAAGCTGGTCATCGGCATGCGCGGCCACGCGGGAATGATCCCGTTCGGCTGCGGCACGCCCATCATCAGCCTGATCTCGCACCCGAAGATGGCGTACTTCCTGCGCGACATCGAGCGCCCCGAGTGGGGCGTCTCCGTCCACGACCGCAACCTGGCGGCGGTCCTGGTGGAGCGCTCCCGCGAGCTGCTCGCCGACCACGCGAAGACGGTGGCGGACGTGCACGGCCGTCAGCAGGAGCTGTGGAGGATCACCCAGGCGAACGCGGCGGAGCTGCGGACCGTCCTGGGGAGCTGACCCGGGGCCGGGCCCCCGCGCCGACGGGGGCCCGGCTCAGCGTCCGACGGCGCGGCGCACCAGCTTCGCCAGTGGCGAGCCCTCCTTGTCGTACGCCGTCCGCAGCTGTGTGAAGTGGTCGGCGCGGGTGCGGGCGAGGTACTCGTCACCGGTCAGCCTGCGCGCGATCGACCAGGCCTGCCGGTGCCGGCCGTCGTAGTGGGCGACGTACGCCTTGGCCAGCTCCAGCACCGACTTGAACGGGATGCCGCCGGTGTGGTCGCGGTCGATCCGCTCCTGCACGGCCGAGATCAGCTCCAGTTTCCGCTCGTAGGGGAAGGAGTCCTCGGCGACGGCGGTCAGCACCTCCTCGGGGATCGGCCGGGTCACCTCGAAGGCGAGGGTGGAGCGGACGGGCGGCCCGGCGATCTCGATGTACGGCAGCAGCGCGCCGGTGCTGTAGTGCAGCCAGGGCAGCCGCGGTCCGGCGAAGTCCTGGTGCAGCACGACGGATCCGGGCCGCAGCCGGGTGAGGAACCGCTCGGCGACACAGCGGAAGACCCGGGCCGTCTTGGCTATGTCGATGTGCAGGAACTCGACGGGGGAGTGGTCGTCCGGGTCGGAGGTCTGCCACAGGTCGCCCGCGTGGATCTCCAGGAACGGCAGGAACGGCAGCAGGCGGCTCTTGAAGTCGTTCAGGAAGGAGTTGTCGCCCGCGGGCTTGGTCCCGCCGGTGAAGAACTTCTCGGTGGCGAAGGTGCCCTTGCCGACGCGGAAGAAGTCGTAGGCGTGCAGCCGTCCCGTCTTCTCGTCGAACACCGGCGACTCGTGCAGTCCGAGCGCGAGTGCGTACGTCGATCCGCCGCCGCCCGAGCCCAGTTCGACGATCCGGTCGTCTCCCGTGAGGACGTGGCGGCCGACCAGGTACAGGAACTGCAGCTCCCAGGTGCTCACCTGGGTGTAGGGCAGGTTGTCCGGCAGCGTGACGGTGTCGAGCATCGGGTAGAGCCGGCCGAGCTGGGTCATGAGAGCCTCACGGGGATCGGTGGGACGGCGTCCCGATCCTAGGGACAGGCACGCCGTCTCACCATGGAATCAAGGGAGTAAACCGGCTGTTCGCCGTTGTTTCCCACCCCTTGACCCGTCGTTCACCTCTGATTCGCTTGGCGGCGTACGGCCTTCCTCAGGGCCCGCGCCCGGCGCACCATCCGCCGCGCGGCCGCGTTGTCCGGCAGGAACGACAGCCGCTGCGGGATACCGCCCGGCAGACCCAGCGAGGTGAGCCGCCTGCGCTTGAAGTACCGCTGCACGTCCGGCCCGTAGTGCGCCGCGAGGAACCGTTCCGCCGCCGGCCGCAGCCCCGCCTGGATCTGCGGCTGCATGGTGAAGCCGACGGCCGTGACCAGCCCCGTCAGCAGCTCGCCGGCCGGCCCGCCCGGCTCGCCCGCCAGCGGCGGCAGCAGCGCGTCGGCCAGCGTCACCGGCACCCGGTTGCTGTTCTGGTACGGCGTGAGCCGGTCCAGCAGCCGCTCGGTGCCGATCCGGGCCACCGGCAGGCCGTAGAACGTGGCGGCCGTGAACAGCGCGGTCGAGAAACAGCCCACCACCAGCGCCGGCGCCGCCCTCTCGAACAGCACCTCCGCCAGCACCGGCGTGTCCAGCACGGTCAGCGCCACGCCCAGCCGCCCGGCCTCGGTCTCCAGCGCGCGGCCGTAGCTCGCCGGGGCCGTCGGGTGCGGCTTGAAGACGACCGTCCGGTGTCCGCGCGCCACCGCGCCGCGCAGCATCCGCACATGCAGGTCCTCCTCCTCCTCGGGGGAGAGGATCTTCAGCGCGGACAGGTACTGTCCGAGCAGCAGCGCCGCGCCCGACGGCACCCCCGGCAGCTCCGGCACGGTGCCGGTGAGCCGGCTCAGCACCTTCAGGAACGCCTGCGTCGGCACCACCTGCGCGGGCACGCCGAACTCGGTCAGCAGCAGCGGTTCCAGGCCCGGCACCAGATCCAGGTGGAGCAGCCGCCGCACCCGGGTGCCGACCAGCGGATCGAGCTTGTTGCGGGTCGGGCCGTAGCTCATCAGGCCGTCGGCGTACACGTCGATCGGGGCGCCGGTGAAGATCTGCGCCACCGTGAGCGCCGGGCTGACCTGGATCGACTCCAGGACCAGCGCCACCCGGTCCTCGCCCAGCCCCCACCGCAGCCGCAGATAGCGCTCGAACAGCGGCAGGTCGTCCGGGCGGGGCTGCCAGGCGCCCGGGTGGAACGGGCTGATCGCCTCGTTGAACGACACCACGTCGTCGAAGTGCTCACGCAACTGCTCGAAGCCGGGCATCCCGTCGACCGCCGGAGTGGTCTCCGGGGTCAGGGCGTTGTTGAACACCAGCAGGATCCGGCGGTCCGCGGGGCCGAAGCAGTCCGACTCGATCGCGGCGGCCAGGGTGGCCGCGCCGTACAGGGTGGAGACGCAGAAGATCCGGGTGGTCCGGGACATCAGGCGGCCGCCTTCGCTGTGGTGACCCGGCGCCGCAGCCGCCGCAGCGTGGCGGCCCGGCGCAGGTCCATGGTGTCGAGCACGTCGCCGAGCGCGTCCTGCGGCATCCGCCTGACCGCGGCCGCGCTCATCGCGCGCAGCCGCTTGGCCACCTGCGGCTCGAACTTGTCGATCTCCGACAGGTGGTGGGCGATGATCGCGCAGTAGGTGCGCACCGCCTTCGGCAGCAGCCGGTCCGCGTCCCGGTCCGCCGCGGTCTCACCTATCACCTGGTCGAAGGCGCGAATGAAGTCGAGCTGGCGGACATCACCGATCTGGGTGAGGGAACCGGCGACACCGCGCCGGTAGAAGACGCCGAGCAGGCCCACCACGGCGAACGACTCCGCCTCCCGGTGCAGCTTCCAGATCCACGGCCGGTCCTCGGCGGTGCGCAGCCCGTCGGTGAAGTGCAGCAGCCCCCGCTCCAGCAGCCGCCGGTGGAAGACACCGGCCCACGCGTAGGGGTAGTCCACCGAGGTGGAGCGGTCGGCGGGGAGGATCGCCCCGCGCGGGTCCAGCACCTCCCCGCGCAGCCCGACCGGCACCCGGTGCACGGAGCGGGCCCGCGCGGTGGCCTGCACGTGGTCGGTGCGCACGAAGTCGCAGCCCAGCTCCTCGGCGGCCGCGACCAGCTCGCTCAGATAGCCGGGCGCGAGCCAGTCGTCGCCGTCCAGGAAGGCCACGTACTCGCCGGTCGCCGCGTCGAGCCCAGTGTTGCGCGCGGTGGCGAGGCCGCCGTTCTCCTCCCGGTGGATCAGACGCACCCGCGCGACCTCGGAAAGGTCCTCCGCCGCGCGTTCCAGAATGGCCGGTGTCTCATCCTTCGATTTGTCGTCGACCAGGATGAACTCGAAGTCGGCACGGGCATTCGCGCGAAGACTCCTGAGGTTGTCCGGGGCGTATTGCTGAACGTTGTAGAACGGCACGATCACGGAAAGCTTTGGCACCCGAGAAATCCTAGGAGGCGGCCCGGCTGCGGAACTTTCCGCCGCCGGTACACCGGGTGAACTCCATATGTCGGAACAGTGCATGCCGCATACCTTCCGGCCCGGGGCGGGCCGGTTCGGCTCCCGGTGGCGCGCTGTTAACTTTTTGTTGAGTCCCGGTTGGGCCATAACTCGATATCGCTTCCTAGCGTCTTCGGCGTGCCACCACGTACAACGAAGCCCCCACGCGTCGCCGTACTCGCGGACTCCGACACCCGCTGGAAATGGGGTGCGCTGACCGCGGACCGCATCGTCCCGGGCCCGACCACGGAGACCGCCCCCGCGCAGGGGCCCCGAGCCGCATCCGTCCTGGACGGCTTCCTGCTGCGCGGCCGGTCCACCCCCACCCCGCGCCAGCTCGCCGAGGTGGGCGTGCGCGCCGACTCCCTGCGCGAGGTCACGGCCGTCGAGTTCCTGCACACCATGGCGCGGGAGCCCTACGACGTGCTCGTCCTCGCCCTGGTCGGCGGCGGCGTGCAGGCGATGCTGCACGGGCTGAAGCGGGTCTGGGAGGACCGGCCCGCCCGGCCCGTCGTCGTCACCGGCTACGTCGGCGTCGTCTACGAGAAGCTCGCCGACGGACTGCTGCTGCGGCACGGCGCGGACCTCGTCCTCGCCAACTCCCGCCAGGACGCCGAACGCTTCAGGGCCGTGTACGACGGGGTCGGCGCCGACTCCTCCGCCGTGACCGAGGTGGCACTCCCGTTCCTCGGCGGAACCCCGTACACCGGCGGACACGACCCCTGCACGGTCGTCTTCGCCGCCCAGCCGTCCGTCCCGGACAACCGCAAGGACCGCGCCTACCTGCTCGACCGGCTCGTCCGGCACGCCCGGCTGCACCCCGAACGCGAGGTGCTGCTCAAACTCCGCTCCAAGCCCGGCGAACACACCACCCACATCGAGGAACTGCCCTACCAGAAGCTCGCCCAGCGCCTCGACCTGCCGCCCAACCTCCGGCTCGTCTACGGCCACATGGGCGAGGTCCTGGACCGCACCGACCTGCTGGTCACGGTCAGCTCCACCGCCGCCCTGGAGTCCCTGCACCGCCGGATCCCCACCGCCGTCCTCACCGACCTCGGCGTGCGCGAGGTGCTCGGCAACCACCACTTCGTGGGATCCGGCTGCCTCGCCTCCTGGGACCAGCTCGACGCGGGGCACCGGCCGGAGCCGGACGGGGAGTGGGTGGCCCGGCAGGGCGTCCGGGCGGACGGCTCGTACCGAACCGCCTTCGACGCGGCCCGTGAACGCATCGCCGGGCTGCTCGCCGGCGCCGCGCTGCCGCCGCTCACCCCCTACTACACCCCCGCGACCGCCCCCGGCTACCTGCCGGGCATCCTCGCCCGCCACCACCTCGGCCCCGACGGCACCCCGCTGCCCGGCGCCCCCGCCCACGACAGGGAGCCCGGCCCGGTCCGGCAGATCGTGCGCCGGGCGGCACGCGGCGCCTACCGGCACGGCGTCCAGCGCGTGGCCCCCGTCATCCGCCGGATGGGCGAGCTGTGAACCGCGCGACACCACCCCGAGGAGCAGAACCCATGTCCCACCCGCAGACGGGCCAGGGCGCCACCGTGCGCCGGGTGCTCGCGGTGATCCCCGCG
Organism: Streptomyces glaucescens; assembly: GCF_000761215.1. Taxonomy (GTDB): domain Bacteria; phylum Actinomycetota; class Actinomycetes; order Streptomycetales; family Streptomycetaceae; genus Streptomyces; species Streptomyces glaucescens_B. The sequence goes on from NZ_CP009438.1 coordinate 4,774,199, forward strand.
CGCGGCGGCTCCAAGGGCGTGCCCGCGAAGAACCTCGCCCCGGTCGGCGGCATCCCGCTGGTCGCCCGCGCGGTCCGCGCCTGCCGGGCCGGCCGGCTCGTCACCGACGTCGTGGTCTCCACGGACGACCAGGCCATCGCCGCCGCCGCCCGCGCGGCCGGCGCCGAGGTCGTGCTGCGCCCCGCCGACCTCGCCGGCGACACCGCGACCTCCGAGGCGGCCGTCCTGCACGCCATGGACACCCACGAGGCGCTGCACGGCGCCCCGGTCGACGTGGTGCTGCTCGTCCAGTGCACCAGCCCCTTCCTGACCCGCGAGGACGTCGACGGGGTCGCCGCGGCGGTCGTGGAGAACGGCGCGGACACCGCCGTCACCGTGGCGCCCTTCCACGGCTTCGTCTGGCGGGACGGCGACGGCACGGGCGCGCGGGAGGACGGCGGCCACGGCGTCAACCACGACAAGTCCCACCGCCCCCGCCGCCAGGACCGCCCCCAGGACCTGCTGGAGACGGGCGCCGCCTACGCCATGGACGCGCCCGGCTTCCGCAAGCACCAGCACCGCTTCTTCGGCCGCACGGAACTCGTGCGCACCGACCCCGCGCGCGTGCTGGAGATCGACGACCCGCACGACCTCGCCCGGGCCCGCGCCCTCGCCCCGCTTCTCGACGCGGAGCGGCCCGGCGCCCTCCCGACCGCCGCCGACATCGACGCGGTCGTCCTCGACTTCGACGGCACCCAGACCGACGACCGGGTGCTGATCGACTCCGACGGACGGGAGTTCGTCTCCGTGCACCGCGGCGACGGACTCGGCATCGCGGCCCTGCGCAAGGCGGGCCTCGAACTGCTGATCCTGTCCACGGAACAGAACCCGGTCGTCGCCGCCCGCGCCCGGAAGCTGAGGCTCCCGGTGCTGCACGGCATCGACCGCAAGGACCTCGCGCTCAAGCAGTGGTGCGAGGAACAGGGCATCGCGCCGGAGCGCGTGCTCTACGTCGGCAACGACGTCAACGATCTGGGCTGCTTCTCGCTCGTCGGCTGGCCGGTCGCGGTCGCGAGCGCCCACGACGTCGTACGCGGCGCCGCACGCGCGGTCACCACCCTCCCCGGTGGCGACGGCGCGATCCGAGAGATCGCCGGCTGGATCCTCGGACCCTCTCTCGACTCTCCCGCCCCCCTCACGAAGTAAGGAACGTTCCTGCCATGAGCACCAACTCCCGCCTGCGCACCCTCGGCTCCCGCGAGGTCGGCCCCGGCCGCCCCGTCTACATCACCGGCGAGATCGGCATCAACCACAACGGCGACCTCGACAACGCCTTCAAGCTGATCGACGCCGCCGCCGAGGCCGGCTGCGACGCGGTCAAGTTCCAGAAGCGCACGCCGGAGATCTGCACCCCGCGCGACCAGTGGGACATCGAGCGCGACACCCCCTGGGGCCGGATGACCTACATCGACTACCGCCACCGCGTGGAGTTCGGCGAGGACGAGTACCGGCAGATCGACGAGTACTGCAAGGCCCGGAACATCGACTGGTTCGCCTCCCCGTGGGACACCGAGGCCGTCGCCTTCCTGGAGAAGTTCGACGTCCCCGCCCACAAGGTGGCCTCCGCCTCCCTCACCGACGACGAGCTGCTGCGCGAGCTGCGCGCCACCGGCCGCACGGTCATCCTCTCCACCGGCATGTCCACCCCGAAGCAGATCCGCCACGCCGTCGAGGTCCTGGGCAGCGACAACATCCTGCTCTGCCACGCCACCTCCACCTACCCGGCCAAGGCCGAGGAGCTGAACCTCCGCGTGATCAACACGCTGGAGAAGGAGTACCCGAACGTCCCGATCGGCTACTCCGGCCACGAGACCGGCCTGCAGACCACCCTCGCGGCCGTCGCCCTCGGCGCCGTCTTCGTCGAGCGCCACATCACCCTCGACCGCGCCATGTGGGGCTCCGACCAGGCCGCCTCCGTCGAGCCCCAGGGCCTCCAGCGCCTGGTCCGCGACATCCGCACCATCGAGGCCTCCCTCGGCGACGGCGTGAAGAAGGTGTACGACTCCGAACTGGCCCCGATGAAGAAGCTGCGCCGCGTCACCGGCGTGATCGCCGAGGCGGAGATCGCCGCGGCGGCGGGCGAGCCGGTGACCGTCTGACCCGCCACCCCTGCCACCCCTTACGACGGGACGGTCGTACGCCGATGAGCCCCCGCGCCGGGAGAACCGGCCACACCGCCGGTCCGCACGCTCCCGACACCCTCGCCTTCGTCGAGAGCCCGGTACAGCTGCTGAACGTGCTGGAGTGGGCGCACGCCCACGCACCCGGCGCGGGGCTCACCCTGGTGGTCCTGTCGCCCGTCGACCCCATGACCCGCGGCCAGCTCCGCCGGATGTCCGAGCTGGCCCGGCGGGAGGGCCACCAGGTCCGCTGGGAGGAGGCGCGCGGCGGCGCGCTGGCCCCCTTCCAGACGGTCGGCGCCCTCACCGGGCCGCTGCGCCGCGCCCGGCGGATCGTCATGGGGGACCCCTTCTCCCGCTACGTCCAGCTGCTGCTGACCATCACCCGCGCCCGTGACCTGGTCGTCGTCGACGACGGAACGGCCACGATGGAGTTCGTCACCCAGCTGGCCCGCGGCGAACGCCTGGTCCGCTGGCACCGCAAGGGCACCCGCCGCGGCCCGCGCGACCTCGTCCTCGCCCCGGTCTCCTCCTCGGCCCGCCGCCGCCTCACCCCGGCCGGGGACCGCCGGGTGGAGATCTTCTCCTCCATGCCCATCGAGGAGGCCCCGGGCGGCGTGACCGTCCGCGCCAACGACTTCTCCTGGACCCGGGCCCGCTTCGGCCCGCCCCGCCTCACCCGGGGCGCCGACATGGTGGGCACCTCCCTCGTGGAGACCGGCGTCGTCGACGGCGACCGCTACCTGGCCGCCGTGCACGCCCTCGCCCGCACCCACGGCGCCCTGCGCTACTTCGCCCACCGCCGCGAGAGCGCCGAGAAACTCCACCGGCTGGCCGTGGAGACCGGACTGGAGGTGGTCCGCCCCGACCTCCCGCTGGAGCTGACCGCCCGCAGGGGCCCGATCGGCCGTACGGTCCTCAGCTTTCCCTCCACGGTCGTCCACACCCTGCCGCTCGCCCTCGCCGGCACCGAGGTCCGGGTCGCGGTCTGCGACATCGACCCCGCCTGGCTCACCCGCACCGCCTCCCCGCGTGCCCAGGGCTTTCTGGACGGCGTCACCGGCACGGCCCGCGACGTGCACCGGCTGTCGGCGATACGGGCCGGGTAGGGCGGAGGGCCGCTTACCTCCGGGGTAATCGCGGTGCCGCGGCTCCCCGGTTACGTTCGGCCCGACCACCCGTTCGGACGAAGGAGGCGCCCGTGCCCGCCTACGGTCTCGCCCATCTGCGCAGCCGCCGGCACCACCCGGACGTCCTGGAGTACCTGCGCCGCATCCAGGACACCCTCGACCCGTTCCGGGGCCGTTTCGTCCTCCACGGCCCGCCGGCGGAGGTGCTGGAGGGCAGCTGGCCCGGCAGCGTGGTGCTGATCGAGTTCCCGGACCTCGACACGGCCCGCGCCTGGTACGCCTCCCCGGCCTACCAGGCGATCCTCCGGCTGCGCACCGACCACATCCAGGGCGACGTCGTCCTGGCCGACGGTGTCGGACCGGACTACGACCCCGCCGCGCGGGCGGAGAAGCTGCGCGCGGAGCTGCCGTAGTCGTGTTCCGGCAGACGAACGGATAAGCGTGGGTGGGGGAGGGCGTGGTATCCGTGGAGAGGTGGGTGGGACTTGCACCGGCCCGGAGGCCCGGCACGGGTCGCCGAGCCGCGCGAGTTTACCCACCCCGACCGATACCTACTCGCTCGGCGGCCAGGATTTTCTTCCCCTAAGGGGTGGAACTTTTGTTGATCTCGGGACAGGCGGCCGCCCGGGCGTCCTACCCTTCAGAGGGTGAAGCAACTGATGTCACTGGAGTCCGAGGCCGATCTCTCCGAGGAAGCGATGCTCCCCGGCACCCTGCCGGAGCCGCTGCGCGCGGAACTCGTCGCGTTCCGCCGGGACCTGCACATGCACCCCGAGCTGGGCTTCCAGGAGTTCCGCACGACCAAGGCGATCAAGACCCGGCTGGAGCGCGCCGGCCTCAAGCCCCGGGTGCTCCCGAACGGCACCGGACTCGTCTGTGACATCGGCGCCGACGGCGGCGAGTGGAGCGGCGGCCCCGAGATGCTCGCCATGCGCGCCGACATCGACGCGCTGCCCATCCCCGACGCCAAGACCGAGTGCGCCTACCGCTCCACCGTGCCCGACCGCTGCCACGCCTGTGGCCACGACGTCCACACCACGGTGGTCCTCGGCGCCGGCCTGGTCCTCGCCGACCTGCACCGGCAGGGCCTGCTGCCGCGCCCCGTCCGGCTGCTCTTCCAGCCCGCCGAGGAGGTCCTGCCCGGCGGTGCCGCCGACGCCATCGAGAACGGCGGCGTCCTGGAGGGCGTGGCCCGGATCATCGCCGTGCACTGCGACCCCCGGGTCGACGCCGGACGCATCGGGCTGCGGCAGGGGCCCATCACGTCCGCCTGCGACCGGCTGGAGATCGCCCTCGACGGCCCCGGCGGCCACACCGCCCGCCCGCACCTGACGACCGACCTGGTCACCGCCGCGGCCCGGGTCGTCACCGACGTCCCGGCCATCGTCGCCCGGCGCGTCGACGCGCGCAGCGGCCTCTCGGTCACCTGGGGCCGCATCGAATCCGGCCACGCCCCGAACGTCATCCCCCAGCACGCCGAGCTGTCCGGCACCGTCCGCTGCCTCGACCTGGAGGCCTGGCGGCTCGCCCCGGACATCGTGCACGCCGCGATCGACGAGGTCGCCGGGCTGCACCGGGCCAAGTCCGAGATCAACTACGTCCGGGGCGTCCCGCCCGTCGTCAACGACCCGGACGTGACCGAACTCCTCCGCGACGCCATGACCGTCCGCCGCGGCCTGCACTCCGTCGAGGGCACCGAGCAGAGCCTCGGCGGCGAGGACTTCTCGTGGTACCTGGAACACGTCCCCGGCGCCATGGCCCGCCTGGGCGTGCGCACCCCCGGCGAGCGCACCGTCCGTGACCTGCACCAGGGCGACTTCGACGTCGACGAGCACGCCATCACGGTCGGCGTGGAACTCTTCACGGCGGCGGCACTCCTCAACACCGGCACCTGACCGGCCCCGCCGCCGACGACCACCCCTCGCCGGCGGGCGCCGGGGGCGCCGTACGGTCTCGGCCGCCGCCGGCGGCAGAGACCGTGCGCACGGCCGGACGGCCACCCGGGGACGGCGGCGAAGCCGAGGGCGGTGGCAGTCGCGGCGGCGGTGGCCGACGCGGCGTCACTGCCGTCCCCGGCTGAGGCGGACGGCCAGCCGCCGGCGCCGGACGCGCCCCACCGGAACCACGCACCCGCCCACGCCCCCGCACCCGAGCCGGGGCAGCGCCCACACCGCACCCTCCGGTACGGCGGTTAACCGGTACGTAACCGACCACCGGCACGAATGGATAACAGCCACGCGGAACCCCGTTCCCTGGAGTTTCTACGCGCGTTAATGTGCGCCGAAACCGAGCACCCACTGCGAAGCAGCTTTGAAGAATGGGGAACCTCAGATGCGTCGGATTTCCAGCCTGACCCGCGTCGCGGTGGGGGTCGCGTCGCTCGCGCTCGCCGCCACGGCCTGCGGTAGTACCAGCAGCGACGCCGGCAACGGCGACGGCGACGACAAGAACCTCGGCCTCGCCATCGCGTACGACATCGGCGGCAAGGGCGACCAGTCCTTCAACGACGCCGCGTTCGCCGGCCTGCAGAAGGCCAAGGACGAGTTCGGTTACGAGACCGCCGACATCGAGCCCACCGAGGGTGAGACGGACGCCGACAAGGAGCAGCGCCTGGCGTCGCTCGCCAAGCAGGGCTACAACCCGGTGATCGGCGTGGGCTTCGCCTACGGCCCGGCGATGGAGGCCGTGGCCAAGGACTACCCGGACACGACCTTCGGCATCGTGGACTCGGTCGTCGAGGGCGACAACGTCGCCTCCCTGGTCTTCGCCGAGGAGCAGGCCTCCTACCTGGCCGGCGTGGCCGCCGCGAAGGCCACGAAGACGAACACCGTCGGTTTCGTGGGCGGTGTGGACATCCCGCTGATCCACAAGTTCGAGGCCGGCTACAAGCAGGGTGTCGAGGACACCAGCGGTGGCAAGGTCAAGGTCCTCTCGCAGTACCTGACCCAGACGGCCGAGGAGGGCGGCTTCTCCAGCCCGGACAAGGGCAAGGCCGCCGCCGAGGGCCAGATCGAGAAGAAGGCGGACGTCGTCTACCAGGCGGCAGGCCTGTCCGGCCAGGGCGTGATCGAGGCCGCCGCGAAGGCGAAGGTCTTCGCGATCGGCGTCGACTCCGACCAGTACAAGCAGGAAGCCCTCGCCGCGTACAAGGAGTACATCCTCACCTCGGCCCTGAAGGACGTCGGCGGCGCGGTCTACGCCCTCGCCAAGTCGGTGGAGGACGGCAAGCCGCTGGCCGGCACGCAGACCTTCGACCTGAAGGTGAACGGTGTCGGACTGTCGGAGAGCAACCCGCAGTACGCCAAGATCGCCGGCCTGAAGGACGCGGTGGAGAAGGCCAAGGAGGGCATCACCGGCGGCCGGATCAAGGTCCGGACGGAGTAACGGCACACGTCACGGCCGTACCGCCCACCTGAACGGGCGAACCCGGCCGTACCGGCTCGAAGCGGGCGGGCGCCTCATGCGCCCCGCCCGCTTCGTCGTCTCCCGCGCAGGTCACCCACCGCCACCCCTCGTTTGCGGTCGGCAAGCCTGCGGCCGGGCGGCCGGTGGCGTTGGCCACGGGCGGATAACAAGGTGGACAGAAGGGGTTTTCAGGCAGGTCTACGCGCGTTAATCTGCGGCGAAGCCAGCGCCGATGCTGAACCTCTCGCGGCGCTTTGTACGACAGGAGCACCACACCATGCGCCGGGTTTCCCGCATCGCGGTCGCAGGCGCAGCGACCGCCTCCCTCGCCCTCGCCCTGTCCGCCTGTGGCGGCACCTCGACCGAGGGCGGCTCGTCCTCCGACAGCGACAAGGGTCTCGCCATCGCCTACGACGTGGGCGGCAAGGGCGACCAGTCCTTCAACGACGCCGCGTACGCGGGCCTGGAGCAGGCGAAGAAGGAGTTCGGTTACGAGACGGCCGACATCGAGCCCACCGAGGGCGAGACGGACGCCGACAAGCAGCAGCGCCTGGAGTCGCTGGCCAAGCAGGGCTACAACCCGGTCGTGGGTGTCGGCTACGCGTACGCCGCCGCCGTCAAGGGCGCCGCGGAGAAGTACCCGGACACCACCTTCGGCATCGTCGACGACTCCACGGTCCAGGCGAAGAACGTCGCCGACCTGGTCTTCTCCGAGGAGGAGGCCTCGTACCTGGCCGGTGTCGCCGCCGCCAAGAGCACCAAGAGCAACGTCGTCGGCTTCGTCGGCGGTGTGGACATCCCGCTGATCCACAAGTTCCAGGCGGGCTTCGAGCAGGGCGTCAAGGACACCAACCCCAAGGCCAAGGTGCTCTCGCAGTACCTGACCCAGACGGCCGAGGAGGGCGGCTTCTCCAGCCCGGACAAGGGCAAGACGGCCGCCGAGGGCCAGATCGAGAAGAAGGCGGACGTCGTCTACGCGGCCGCCGGCCTGTCCGGCCAGGGCGTGATCGAGGCCGCCGCCGCCAACAAGGTGTGGGCGATCGGTGTCGACTCCGACCAGTACAAGCAGGAAGCCCTCGCCAAGTACAAGGACTTCATCCTCACCTCGGCGATGAAGGACGTCGCCAAGGCGGTCTACAACCTGGCGAAGTCCGTCGAGGACGGCAAGCCGCAGACCGGTATCGTTCGTGGCGATCTGAAGTCCGGCGAGGTGAGCCTGTCGAACTCCAACCCGAAGTTCGCGGACGACGCCGACGTCCAGAAAGCCGTCGAAACCGCCAAGGAGAAGATCATCAGCGGCGAGATCAAGGTCAAGAGCAGCTGATCTCCGCAACACCCTGAGCAGCGTGTAACCACGGGGTTACGTCCGCTCGACGGGGTACGGGGAGTCCGGCTCCCCGTACCCCGTCGTCGCGGTGCGTCGGCCCCTTTGTATGCCGTAGGGGCGCTACGCGCGTAGACGACCCCCGTCCCCAGGAGAGTGCGCCATCAACGCGTCCAGCAGCCCTCCGGCCGGAGCGGCGGTCAACGGTCAGGCGACCGCCGTCGAACTCGCCGGGATCACCAAGCGATTCCCCGGAGTCGTGGCCAACCACGACATCCACCTCACCGTCCGCAAGGGCACCGTCCACGCCCTCGTCGGCGAGAACGGCGCCGGCAAGTCGACGCTGATGAAGATCCTCTACGGCATGCAGAAGCCGGACGAGGGCACCATCGCCGTCGACGGCGAGCAGGTCTCCTTCTCGTCCCCGGCCGACGCCATCGCCCGCGGCATCGGCATGGTCCACCAGCACTTCATGCTGGCCGACAACCTGACCGTGCTGGAGAACGTGGTGCTGGGCAGCGAGAAGCTGTACGGCATCGGCGGCAAGGCCCGCCGCAAGATCAAGGAGATCTCCGAGCGCTACGGCCTCGACGTGCGCCCCGACCTCCTCGTCGAGGAGCTGGGCGTCGCCGCCCGCCAGCGCGTGGAGATCCTCAAGGTCCTCTACCGCGGCGCCCGCACCCTGATCCTGGACGAGCCGACCGCCGTGCTCGTGCCGCAGGAGGTCGACGCGCTCTTCGCCAACCTGCGCGAGCTGAAGGCCGAGGGCCTGTCCGTCATCTTCATCTCCCACAAGCTGGGCGAGGTCCTCTCGGTCGCCGACGACATCACCGTCATCCGGCGCGGCACGACGGTCGGCACGGCCGTCCCCGCCGAGACCACCCCGCGCCAGCTCGCCGAGATGATGGTCGGCAGCGAGCTGCCCACCCCGGAGACCGCCGAGTCCACGGTCACCGACCGCCCGGTGCTCACCGTCGACAAGCTGCGCCTGGTCGCCCCCGGTGGCAAGGCGGTCCTGGACGACATCACCTTCACCATCCACGCGGGCGAGGTCCTGGGCATCGCCGGCGTCGAGGGCAACGGCCAGACCGAGCTGGTCGACGCGCTGATCGGCCTGCGCCACGCCGACTCCGGCACCATCGCCCTGGAGGGCGAGGAGATCACCGCCTGGGCCACCCGCAGGCGCCGCGAGCAGGGCATCGGCTACATCCCCGAGGACCGCCACCGCCACGGCCTGCTCCTGGAGGCCCCCCTCTGGGAGAACCGCATCCTCGGCCACGTCACCGAGAAGCCCAACGCCAAGGGCTTCTGGCTGGACCCGAAGGCGGCCCAGGACGACACCCGCCGGATCGTGACGAAGTACGACGTCCGCACCCCCGGCATCGACGTCACCGCGGCCTCCCTCTCCGGCGGCAACCAGCAGAAGCTGATCGTCGGCCGCGAGATGAGCCACGACCCGAAGTTCCTGATCGCCGCCCACCCCACCCGCGGTGTGGACGTCGGCGCGCAGGCCGCGATCTGGGACCACATCCGCGAGGCCCGCCGCGAGGGCCTGGCCGTGCTGCTGATCTCCGCCGACCTGGACGAGCTGATCGGCCTGTCCGACACCCTGCGGGTGATCTACAACGGCAAGCTGGTCGCGGACGCCGACCCGGCCACGATCACCCCGGAGGAACTGGGCTCGGCCATGACCGGTGCCGCCACCGGCCACCTGGAACACGAAGAGACCCCCGAGACCGGCAAGGCCCCCGAGTCTCCGGAAGACGAGGCCCGCTGATGAAGAAGTTCGACAAGGAGCGCGTGCTCCTCGCGGTGGCCGGACCGGTCATCGCGCTCGCCGTGGCCTTCGCGCTCAGCGCCATCGTGCTGATCGCCTCCGGCAAGAACCCGGTCGAGCCGTTCTCCGTGATGTTCGAGCAGCTCGGCTTCTCGGACATCCAGGTCCGGATCATCAACCAGGCCACGCTGTACTACATCGCGGCCCTCGCGGTGGCCATCGGCTTCCGGATGAACCTGTTCAACATCGGTGTCGACGGCCAGTACCAGCTCGCCGCCATGATGGCCGCCATCGTCGGCGCGCACGCCGACCTGCCGGCCGCCGTCCAGGTGCCGCTGCTGCTGCTCACCGCGATCCTCACCGGCGCCTTCTGGTCCGGCATCGCCGGTGTCCTGAAGGTCACCCGGGGCGTCAGCGAGGTGGTGGCGACGATCATGCTCAACGCCATCGCCACCTCCGTCATCGCCTACCTGTGGCTGCCGGACGTCTTCGGCGTCAAGGTCGGCAACAACAACACCACCGGCGAGATGTACGAGTCCGGCTGGATCCCCGGCATCGACCTCGGCAAGTCCGGCGAGGTCTACGGCCTGGTCGTCCTCGCCGTCCTCCTCGGCATCGGCTACTGGATCGTCCTCAACCGCACCCGCTTCGGCTTCGACCTGCGCGCCTCCGGCGCCTCCGAGAGCGCCGCGGCGGCCAGCGGCGTCGACCCCAAGCGCATGGTCCTCACCGCGATGCTGATCTCCGGCGGCCTCGCCGGCCTCGCCGGTCTGCCCATCCTCATGGGCGACACCCACACGTACAGCCTGAACTTCCCCACCGGCATCGGCTTCCTCGGCATCGGCATCGCCCTGCTCGGCCGCAACAGCCCCATCGGCATCGCCTTCGCCGCCCTGCTGTGGGCCTGGCTCGACAAGGCCTCGCCCGAGCTGGACTTCTACGGCTACGACAAGGAGATCGCGGTCATCATGCAGGGCCTGATCGTCCTCTCGGTCGTCGTCTCCTACGAGGCCGTCCGCGAGTGGGGCCTGCGCCGCCAGCAGCGCCGGGTCGGCGCGGAACTGGCCGCCGGTCACGTCCTCGGCGCCGACAACAACACGAAGGAGGCGGCAGGCCGATGACCACCGCGACCGACGTCAACCAGCCCACCCTCCAGCCCGCGGCGCCGACCGGCCGCCGGATGTCGTGGCCCGTCCTCCTCCTGGTCATCGCCGGAGCCCTGGCGCTGACCTCCCTCGTCCGGATCATCACCGGCGCCGACGGCATCACCAACGTCAGCCAGATGTCCACCGCGCTCCAGCTCGCCGTGCCGATCGGCCTCGCCGGTCTGGGCGGCCTGTGGGCCGAGCGCGCGGGCGTGGTGAACATCGGCCTCGAAGGCATGATGATCCTCGGCACCTGGTTCGGTGCCTGGGCCGGCTTCCAGTGGGGCCCGTGGACCGGTGTCCTGGTCGGCATCATCGGCGGCTGCCTCGGCGGCCTGCTGCACGCCTTCGTCACCGTCACCTTCAACGTGAACCACATCGTCTCCGGTGTGGCGATCAACATCCTCGCCCTCGGCGCCACCCGCTACCTGGCCCCCCTCGCCTTCGTGGGCCACCAGGGCGGCTCCGCCAAGCAGTCCCCGGCGGTCGAGCCCCTCGGCCACTTCACCGTGCCGGGCCTGTCCGACGGCCTCAGGGACCTCAACGACAAGGGCTGGTTCCTGATCTCCGACATCGCCGGCCTGCTCGGCGGCCTGGTCACCAACGTGTCCTGGCTGACCCTGATCGCCGTCGCCCTGGTCCCCGCCACCTGGTGGATCCTGTGGCGTACCGCGTTCGGCCTGCGGCTGCGCTCCTGCGGCGAGAACCCGGTCGCGGCCGAGTCCCTCGGCGTGAACGTCTACAAGTACAAGTACCTCGCGGTGATCATCTCCGGCGGCCTGGCCGGCCTCGGCGGCGCCTTCCTCTCCATCGTGGCCAACCCCTTCTACCTGGAGGGCCAGGTCTCCGGCCGCGGCTTCATCGGCCTCGCGGCGATGATCTTCGGCAACTGGATGCCGGGCGGCCTCGCCCTCGGCGCCGGACTGTTCGGCTACACCGACAGCCTCAACCTGCGCGGTGGCTCCGAGAACGTCCACGCGCTGCTGCTGCTCGGCGCGATCCTGCTGGTCGTCGGCGCGATCTGGCTGGCGGTCCGCAAGAAGTACGTGCACGCCGTGATCACCCTGGTGGTCGGCGCTCTCGTCTTCGCCTGGTACGCCGGCACCAACGAGGTCCCCAACCAGGTCGTCTCCGCCACGCCGTACGTCATCACGCTGGTCGTGCTCGCGCTGTCGGCGCAGCGGCTGCGGATGCCGAAGGCGGACGGACTGCCGTACCGGAAGGGACAGGGCAAGTGACCGTCGACTGGGAGGCCCTGCGGGAGCTGGCACGGGAGGCCATGTCCCACGCCTACGCCCCGTACTCGGGCTACCCGGTCGGTGTCGCCGCCCTCGTCGACGACGGCCGCACGGTCTCCGGCTGCAACGTGGAGAACGCCTCCTACGGCATCGGCCTGTGCGCCGAGTGCGGCCTCGTCTCCGAGCTGCAGCGCACCGGCGGCGGCCGGCTGACCCACTTCACCTGCGTCGACGGCAACGGCGACATCCTGGTCCCGTGCGGCCGGTGCCGGCAGCTGCTGTACGAGTTCGGCGGCCCCGACCTCCTGCTGGAGACCCCGGCCGGAATCCTCCGCCTCTCGCAGATGCTGCCCCAGGCCTTCGGCCCGGACCACCTCACCAAGTAATCCCCCTCCGCCGCGGCCCCTCTGACCCGACCCCCGATCAGAGGGGCCGCGCACTTCCCGGACACGTCCCATCCCACCGGAAGGAAAGCCAGGCATGGACGTCATCTCCGTCATCCGCACCAAGCGGGACCGCGGTGAGCTCAGCGACGAGCAGATCGACTGGGTCATCGACGCGTACACCCGCGGGGAGGTCGCCGACGAGCAGATGTCCGCGCTCGCCATGGCGATCCTGCTCAACGGCATGAACCGCCGGGAGATCGCCCGCTGGACCGCCGCGATGATCGCGTCCGGCGAGCGCATGGACTTCTCCTCGCTGTCCCGCCCGACCGCCGACAAGCACTCGACGGGCGGCGTCGGCGACAAGATCACCCTGCCGCTGGCGCCCCTGGTCGCGGCCTGTGGCGCGGCCGTCCCGCAGCTCTCGGGCCGCGGCCTCGGCCACACCGGCGGCACCCTCGACAAGCTGGAGTCGATCCCCGGCTGGCGGGCCCTGCTCTCCAACGAGGAGATGCTGCACGTCCTGGACACCACGGGCGCGGTGATCTGCGCGGCGGGCGACGGCCTGGCCCCCGCGGACAAGAAGCTCTACGCCCTGCGCGACGTCACCGGCACGGTCGAGGCGATCCCGCTCATCGCCTCCTCGATCATGTCGAAGAAGATCGCCGAGGGCACCGGCTCCCTGGTCCTGGACGTGAAGGTCGGCTCCGGCGCCTTCATGAAGACGATCGAGGACGCGCGCGAGCTGGCCTCCACCATGGTGGGTCTCGGCACGGACAGCGGCGTGAGGACGGTCGCCCTCCTGACCGACATGTCCACCCCGCTCGGCCTCACCGCGGGCAACGCCCTGGAGGTCCGCGAGTCGGTCGAGGTCCTGGCCGGCGGCGGCCCCGCGGACGTCGTGGAGCTGACCATCGCCCTGGCCCGCGAGATGCTCGACGCGGCGGGGGTGAAGGACGCCGACCCGGCGAAGGCCCTGGCCGACGGCTCGGCGATGGACGTCTGGCGCCGGATGATCGCGGCCCAGGGCGGCGACCCGGACGCGCCCCTGCCGACCTCCCGCGAACAGCACGTCGTCAAGGCCCCGTCCGCCGGCGTCCTGACCCGCCTCGACGCCTACGACATCGGCATCGCCGCCTGGCGCCTCGGCGCGGGCCGCGCCCGCAAGGAGGACCCGGTGCAGGCGGCGGCGGGCGTCGAGATGCACGCCAAGCCGGGCGACACGGTCACCGAGGGCCAGCCCCTCCTGACCCTCCACACGGACACCCCGGAGCGCTTCGAGTACGCCCTGGAGGCGGTCCGCGGCTCCTTCGACATCGCCGCCCCCGGCACGGACTTCACCCCGTCCCCGGTGGTGCTGGAACGTATCGCCTGACCTGCGGTTTCCTCGTACGGGTGAACGGGACCGGTGGACCACCACCGGTCCCGTTCGGCATGCTGGGATCGGTGACGCACCGATAGGAGACCGCCAGTGCGACACGAAGTCGCTCCACCCAAGTAGATGACCTGCAAGGGGAAGAAGATCATGAGCAGGTCATCCCGGACCAGTGTCCAAGGTCCGTCCCCACTTCCGCATGCGTCGCTGGTAACGGCGGGGTGTGAAGCCGGAAGGGAAAGCTCAAGAGCAGTCCGGCCATCGGGTCGCAACAAGCGAGGGGAAGACCGGACGGGCTAATGAAAATGAACCCTTGAAGAAGTCCCGTAACTCCTGTGCCGCGTCGATGGTGAGCTGTCGGCGGCAGACAGGCCCTGGCGTGGAAGAGCGCACGACGACCCCTGAGGATTGGGGCTGAAGGGGGAGGACACCGTCGGGCCCGGGATTAAGAGGGAGCCCACCCCGGTCGCATCTTGTGGGAGCGGAACGTGGAAACCCCGTTGGAGTCCGGGCGTTGATCCCGGTAATCCGGAGGTAACGAAGGACCAAGCCTCCAGCGGGACAGGATGATCCGAGAAGCGAACGCCGACAGGGCGAAAGCCCAGAGGAAAAGGACGCGGTGCCCCCAGCCGTGTCCCATAACTCGTCGGATACGAGGCACCGTGCCCCGGCCCGAAAGGGAGCCCACGCGGATCAGGTAGGCCCGTGAAGAAGAACTGTGAAGAACCCCGAACCGAAGGGCAAGTTGGATGCCGAAGGCAGGTGTGGCAGTGACCGCTACGGCGGCGCTGCCTCCTACGACGGCGAACGGACCGGAGGACTACGCCCAGACCTGGCACAGCATCGACTGGGCCAAGGCGGAGGCGTCGGTACGGCGACTGAGGCAGCGCATCTTCACAGCCGCGCAGGGAGGGGACCTGAAGAAGGTCCGCAACTTGCAGAAGCTCATGCTGCGGTCCCACTCGAACACGCTCGTGAGCGTGAAGCGGGTAACGCAGCAGAGCGCAGGCCGTCGGACGGCCGGGATCGATCAGGAACGCGCGCTCACTCCGATCGCGCGAGGACGGCTGGCTGCTGAGATCACAGCGGAACGCTCGCCTGGAAAACCCCTGCCCGTCCGGCGCGTGTACATTCCCAAGACCAACGGAAAGCAGCGACCCTTGGGTATTCCAGTCATCCGTGACCGGGTCCGCCAGGCCCGCGTCAAGAACGCACTGGAACCCGAGTGGGAAGCCCGGTTCGAACAACGAAGCTACGGCTTCCGCCCCGGCCGGGGTTGTCATGACGCTATCGGCGCTATCTACATCGTCGCAGGCCAGAAACGGGCCAAGCGGTTATGGGTGCTCGATGCGGACCTGACGGCGGCATTCGACCGCATCTCACACGACCACTTGATGAACCTCATCGGGGCCTTCCCCGCACGGGATGCAATCCGAGGGTGGCTCAAAGCGGGAGTGATGGACTGCGGACGGCTCTCGCCCACTGGGGAGGGAACTCCTCAGGGCGGTGTCATCAGCCCACTGCTGCTCAACGTGGCCTTGCACGGCATGGAAACGGCAGCCGGGCACCTCGCAGAGGGACGCTCCAACAAGTCCCGAAGAGATGCCCCGGTGCTGGTCCGGTACGCAGACGACTTCGCTGTGTTCTGTCACAGTGAAGAAGAGGCGCGCCGGGTCAAGGAGCAATTGTCTCAATGGATGGTCCCACGAGGGGTCGCCTTCAACGAGGAGAAGACGTCTGTCATCCACCTTGAAGAAGGTTTCGACTTCCTCGGGTTCAATATCAGGAGATACAACGGCACCCTGCTGATCAAGCCGAGTAAGGCGGCCGTAAGGAGGGTCCGGGAACGGCTCCGCAGTGAAGTGATCGGCCTGAGAGGGGCGAACGCTGCGGCTGTGGTGAGAAAGCTCAACCCGATCATCAAGGGTTGGGCCACCTACTACCGGACGGTGGTGTCCAAGGAGACCTTCAAGTCCCTGGACTTTTACGTGTGGACGCTCACGCAGAAGTGGGTCAAACACTCCCACCCGAACAAGCCGAAGAGCTGGCGCCTGGCCAAGCACTACGGCGTTTTCAACTCGACCCGGAAGGACCAGTGGGTATTCGGTGACCGGGATACCGGCACCTATCTCTACAAGTTCAACTGGACCAGGATCGTCCGGCACGTGATCGTCAAGGAGGGTAACTCTCCTGACGACCCCTCGCTGGCCGACTACTGGGTGAGCCGCCGTCGCAAGAGGATGCCCGGGACCGCCGACAGGTGGACCATCACCCTCGCATCCCGCCAGAAGGGGATCTGTCCGCTGTGCAAACAGCCATTGATCCCCGACGCCGAGTACACACCGGACAACCCTCGCGAGTGGGCCGCGTGGTTCTCGGCATCGATGAAGCCGCTGCACAAGCACCACTTCATCTACCGGCGCGACGGCGGCACGGACGAGCGGACGAACCTTCGCCTCGTACACGCCGACTGCCATCGCCAGCACCACGCCGGCGACCACAGAAGGGCCAAGCAAGATGACCGACCCGCGTGACTCCAGGGGCCCGCTTGAGCCGGATGCGGTGAACAGCCGCACGTCCGGTTCTGAGGGGGCCGGGGGGCGGCAACGCCCTCCGGCTACCCGACTGAGCGCACTCACCGTCAGCCACGACCCCGAGCAGGGCTGGGACGACCTGGTCCGGTTCTGGGAGGAGATGGAATGGCCTGAGGGCAGCAAGGTGGAGATCATCGAGGGGATCGTCACCGTGTCACCTGCTCCCGCGTCCCGCCACAACGTCATCGCGGAACGTATCCAGCGTCGCCTCTACTCCGTGATCCCCGAGGACTTGGGCATCTTCCAGACGCAGGCCATCGCTGTGCCCTCACGGCTGGGCATGCTCATCCCGGACCTGCTGGTGGCGCCGGTGCAGGAATGTGCGGAGACGGATTCGCACCTCCCTGCCGCCCTCGCGGAACTCGTCGTCGAGGTGACCTCGAAGTCGAACGCCCGCCACGACCGCGTCAGCAAACCTGCCGCGTACGCCACGGCCGGCATCCCGCTCTACCTCCTCGTCGACCGCTGGGCCCCCGGCGGCCCCACCGTGACGCTCTACGGCGAGCCGAAGGGTGACGTCTACCGTGTCCTGAGCGCGGTGAAGTCCGGCGACCCGATCAAGCTGCCCGAGCCGTTCGGCCTGACCCTCGACACCGGCGAGTTCCCCACCGAGTGACCCGGACTCACCCCAGCACCGCCGCCACCACCACCAGCCCCGGCACCGACACCACCGTCGACAGCAGGATCGCCTCCCGTGCCAGCACCTCGCCCACCCGGTAGGTGCTCGCGTACGTGTACAGGTTCTGCGCGGCGGGCAGGGCCGACGTCACCACCACGTCCAGCAGCGCGGCCCCCCGCAGCCCGAACACCCCGGCCGCCAGTGCCCAGGCGACCAGCGGCTGGGCGACGGTCTTGAGGGCCACGGCCAGCACCACCGGGGCCTGCTCGCCGCCCCGCAGCGGCAGCGTGCTGCCGCGCAGCGAGATGCCGAAGGCGAGCAGCACCGCCGGGACCGACATGTTGCCGATCAGGGTCAGCGGGTCCATCACCGGCCCGGGCAGGCGCAGCCCCGCCGCCGACACCGCCACGCCCGCCAGCGAGCCCAGCGCGATGGGGTTGCGCAACGGGGTGACCAGCCGCTGCCACAGCGGCCGTTTCGACCCGCCCGTCGTCAGGTCCAGGATCGTCACCGCGACCGGCGTCACCCCGACGAGCTGGAACAGCAGCACCGGCGCCACGAGTGAGGCATCGCCGAGGACGTACACCGCGATCGGGATGCCGAGGTTGCCGGAGTTGACGTAACCGGCGCACAGCGCGCCGATCGTCGTACGGCCCACGCCCCAGCGGCGGACCACGCCGACCGCGACGAACACCCCGGCCACCGCGGCCGTGGCGAGCGCGGTGACGAGCAGCCGGGTCGAGAACACCACGGACAGGTCGGCTCCCGCGAGCGTGGTGAACAGCAGGGCGGGGGACGCCACGTGGAAGGCGAGCTTGGTCAGCACCTCGCGGCCCTGTCCGCCGAGGTAGCCGCGCCGCCCGATGGCGTAGCCGACGCCGATCACCACCGCGATCACCGCGAAGCCGCTCAGCACCCCCTGCACGGCGTCCCCTGGACGAGGCGGGACCGCCGCGGCACGCGGGCGGGGAGGACGGACGGCGATGATCGATGGGGCATGCACGGAACCCTGCTGGCGGGGCCGCCCGCGGGTCAATGTGATCCCCATGACGCGGGGCCCGCGATGAGTTCCGCCCGCCTGCCCGGTCTACCGCACGTGGACGCCATGACACCCGCGGAACTCGTGCTGGCCGGACCCGTCACCCGGGACGGGGTGAGGGGCCTGTGCGAGGAGGTGCGCGTCCTGCTGGAGGGGGGTGGCGCGACGGTGGTGGTGTGCGACGTGGGCGGGCTCGGGCCGCCGGGGCTCGGCGTGGTCGATCTGCTGGCCCGGCTCCAGCTGGCCGCCCGGCGCGCCGGGGGCCGGATCCGGCTGCGGGACCCGGATCCGGCGCTGCCCGCCCTACTCGACCTGGTCGGCCTCCGCTTCGAGGTGGAGGGGCAGCCCGAACAGCGGGAACCACCGCTTGGTGTCCAGGAAGAAGTGGAACCCGGTGATCCGGCCGTCTGAGATCTCCAGCACCTGCACCGCCCACGGGACGAAGCCGCCGCCGTCCGGGTCCGGCTTGTAGTGCGCGAAGCCCGGCAGGCCGTTGACCTCGACGGGACGCAGCGTGGAGCCCGCGCACGCGGAGCCGAGGGTGGTCATGAAGCCGGTGATGTCGCCGGGGCCGCGCAGCCACAGGTCGAACGGCGGCATCGTCATGACGGCGTCCTCGTGCAGCAACGCCGTCAGCGCCGTCATGTCATAGCCCTCGAAGGCCGCGACGTAGCGCTCCAGGAGCTTCTGCTGCTCCGGGTCCAGCGGGTCGGACACCGCGGCGTCCGCGCCCGATTCGGCCCGCTCGGCGAGGGTCGCGCGGGCCCGCTGGAGGGCGCTGTTGACGGACGCGACCGAGGTGCCGAGCAGCTCGGCGACCTCGCTCGCCTTCCAGGCCAGCACCTCGCGCAGGATGAGCACGGCCCGCTGCTTGGCGGGCAGCCGCTGGAGCGCCGCCATGAACGCGAGCCGCACCGACTCCTTGGCGACCGCGGCCTCCGCGGGGTCGGCGGTGGACGGCAGCACACGCGAGTCCGGCATCGGCTCCAGCCAGGTGTGGTCCGGGCGGGGGGAGAGGGCGGCCTGGGCGAGCGGGGTCGCCTCGGTGAGGTCCATCGGCCGCGCCCGCTTGTTGCCGGCCGTCAGCATGTCCAGGCAGACGTTGGTCGCGATCCGGTAGAGCCAGGAGCGGAGGCTGGAGCGGCCCTCGAACTTCTCGTAGCTCCGCCAGGCGCGGACCAGGGTGTCCTGGACCGCGTCCTCGGCCTCGAAGGAGGAGCCGAGCATGCGGTAGCAGTAACCGGTCAGTTCGACCCGGTGTTTCTCCAGTGCGACGTCGAGTTCCGTCGGTGCCGTGCTGTTGCTCATCGTCCACCCACCCCTGTGGCCGTTCCGGTGCCGCGCCTGTGCGCTCCAGCACTTCGGAAGCTACCGCAGCCCACTGACAACGGCCCCCGGAGAGGGAGAAGCCGCAGGTGGGAGGCGGACGAGAACATGCTGCGGGCCGGCCGCCGGACACCGCGGCCGCGTGCCGTGCCCGGCTCGCCGCCCGTTCCGGCTGCCCGGCGGGCCCCTCGCCGGGGCCGCCGGCCTCGTCGAGCTAGGCGGTCCGGGCGGCCGTCCCGGTCCGTGCCGCCGCCAGCGTCCCGAGCACGGTGATGCCGACCACCCCGGCCACCGCCAGCAGCCCGACCCCGACCGTCCCGGCCCAGCCGCCCGCGTGGAAGGCCACGGCACCGGCCGTGCTGCCCACGCTGGAGCCGATGTAGTACGCCGACTGGTACAGCGCCGAGGCCTGCGCCCGTCCGTGCGCCGCCGTCTTGCTGACCGCGGAGGAGGCGACCGCGTGCCCGGCGAAGAAGCCCGCCGTGATGAGCACCAGGCCCGGCAGCACCAGCGGCAGCGAGTCCGCCAGCGACAGCAGCAGCCCCGCCGCGGTCGTGCCGCCGCCCAGGTAGAGCGCGCCCCGGCGGCCCAGCCGGCCCACCAGCCGCCCCGCCGCCGACGCGGACACCGTGCCGACCAGGTACACCAGGAAGATCGAACCGACCACGCCCTGCGGGAGGGAGAACGGCGCCTGTGTGAGGCGGTAGCCGATCACGGTGTAGACACCGCCGAACACGGTCATGAACAGCGCGCCGATCGCGTACAGCCGGCGCAGCAGCGGGTTGGCGAGGTGGTCGCGGACCGTGCGGGCCAGTACCCGGGGCCGCAGCGAGCCGCGCGTGAAGTGGGCGGGCGCCGGCAGCAGCAGCCGGAAGGCGACCGCGCAGCCCACCGCGACCAGGCCCAGCGCGCCGAGCGCGGCCCGCCAGCCCCACTCCTGCGCCACCCAGCCGGTGATGACCCGGCCGCTCATCCCGCCCACGCTGTTGCCCGCCACGAACAGCCCGATCGCGGTGATCAGCGCCGTGGGCCGGACCTCCTCCGCCAGGTACGCCGTCGCCGAGGCGGGCACCCCGGCGAGCGCCGCTCCCTGCACCGCCCGCAGGACGACCAGCGCGGTCAGCGAGGGGGCGAAGGGCACCAGCAGCGCGACGGTCACCGCCACCACCAGGGACGCCGTCATGATCGTGCGGCGTCCGTACCGCTCGGACAGGGCGCTCATCGGGATGACGAACAGGGCCAGCCCGCCGGTGGCGGCCGCCACGGTCCAGCTCGCCTCGCTCGCCGTCACCCCGAAGTCGCCGGAGATCAGCGGCAGCAGGGCCTGGGTGGAGTAGAGCAGCGCGAAGGTCGAGACGCCCGCGAGGAAGAGGGCGAGGCTCATCCGGCGGTAGCCGGGGCCGCCCGGGGTCATGCGTGAGTCGGGAACGGTCGAGACGGCGCCCACGATCGTGGACGCCCCGGTACTGGCGGGAGACATGCTTCGAACGTACGGACCGGCCTGCTCATCCGTCCAATGCATGGATTCGCCATAATCGTTCCCATGGCGCATCAGCAGAGGTCACAGGCCCACCTGTCACAGTCCGGTGACACAGAAGACATGACGATGACGCTCGCTCCGCGCCTCGCGTACTTCGCGGGAGTCGCCCGCACCGAGCACGTCACCCGCGCCGCGCAGGAGATGAACGTCCCGCAGTCGACGCTCTCCCGCGCCATGGTCCGCCTCGAACAGGACCTCGGCGTCGAGCTGTTCGCCCGCCGCGGCCGCACCGTCGCCCTCACCCCCGCCGGCCGCACCTTCCTCACCTCCGTCGAGCGTGCCCTCGCGGAGATCGAGCGCGCCGCCGAGGAGGTCCGCGCCGACGCCGACCCGGCCACCGGCAAGGTCGCCTTCGGTTTCCTGCACACCATGGGCACGGAGACCGTCCCCGGGCTGATCCGCGCCTTCCGTGCCGAGCACCCCCGAGTCCGCTTCAGCCTCGTCCAGAACTACGGCGAGGCCATGCTCGAACGCATGCGCGCCGGTGAACTCGACCTCTGCCTCACCTCGCCCGTCCCCGACGCCCCCGACCTGGTCGCCCGCCGTCTCGACGAGCAGAAACTCCGCCTGGTCGTGCCCGCCGACCACCGCCTGGCCGCCCGCAGGCGCGTCCGTCTCGCGGAGGCCGCCGACGAAGCCTTCGTCACCCTGGAACCGGGTTACGGCCTGCGCCGCATCACGGACGCCCTGTGCGCCGAGGCCGGCTTCCGCCCGAAGGTGGCCTTCGAGGGCGAGGAGGCGGAGACCCTGCGCGGCCTGGTCGCCGCCGGCCTGGGCGTCGCCCTGCTGCCGCCCCCCGCCGTCCCCCGGCCCGGCGTGGCGGAACTGACCGTCACGGCTCCCAGGGCGGTGCGGGAGATCGGCGTCGCCTGGATGGCGGGCACGGTGGACACACCCCCGGTCGCGGCCTTCAAGAGGTTCCTGCTGTCGAGGAAGGGCACCCTGCTGACCTGACGGCGGCCACCGTCCCCGGATGCGACGGTGAGCGGAGCCTCAGCGGCGCCGCAGCGACCTCCCGAAGCCGGACGCGAGCGGCATCCGCAGCCCCAGCGGCGGCGGTGCCGCCAGCGCGTCCTCGACCGGCCGCGACAACGGCCGCCCGAACATCACGCCCATCACGAAGTCCTCCACCAGCGCCTGCACTTCGTCCCGGTGCTGCCGCAACCGGTGCCGGTCGGAGTGCACTTCGAACCGGCACACCTCCCGGTTCACCTTCTTCATCCGCGCCGCCAGCCGGAACGACAGCTCCGGATCGGTCCGCTCGTCGTTGGTGCCGTGCACGACCAGCACCCGCCGCCCCGTCAGCTGTTTCACCGGTTCGGGTGGCGCCGCGACGTCCTCCTCCGGCAGCCACGGGGCGATCGCCACCACGGAGTTGACGGCCTCGTGCCCGCCCGCGTGGAGGGCCGCCCGCCCGCCCATGTCGAGCCCGGCGAGGCACACGGGCACATCGCCGTAGCGCCGTACCACCTCGTCCGCGGCCCAGGCCGCGTCGCTCGCCAGCCGTGCCTCGTCGCCGTTCCAGCCGCGGTAGCGGTAGTGCACGACGTGGACGGCGAGGCCGTCCGGGCCGCCCGCCCGGGTCAGCCGCCGTCCCAACGCCCGCACGGACGCGGCCGCGAGCAGGGGCGAGGGTCTTCGGTCGGAGGTCTCCACGCCGGCGGGGAGCAGCAGTACCGCACCGCTCACCGCCCTCGGCTCCGGACCGAACGCCCGCCCCAGCCGGGCCCTGCGAACCGCCGTCGCTTGCTGTGCCATGACAGAACAGTGTCAGAAGACACGGGGTACGCCATCCGTCCGTGCGGTCACCGTTCCGTATCGACGCCGATGTCCGAAACGCGCTCTACGCGCGTAGGAGTTAGAGTGCGGAAATGACGAGCCAGACTGACCGGACGGGGACCACCCCGAGCGCGGACCAGATCCGCCGAGCGCCCAAGGTTCTGCTCCACGACCACCTCGACGGCGGCCTGCGCCCGGGCACCGTCGTCGGCCTCGCCCGCGACACGGGCTACGACCGCCTCCCCGAGACCGACCCCGGCAAGCTGGGCCTGTGGTTCCGCGAGGCCGCCGACTCCGGATCCCTGGAGCGGTACCTGGAGACCTTCTCGCACACCGTCGCGGTGATGCAGACCCGTGACGCCCTGTTCCGGGTCGCCGCCGAGTGCGTCGAGGACCTGGCCGCGGACGGGGTCGTCTACGCCGAGGTCCGCTACGCCCCCGAACAGCACCTCGACGGCGGACTCACCCTCGAAGAGGTCGTCGAGGCCGTGAACGAGGGCTTCCGGGAGGGCGAGCGCCGGGCCCGGGAGGCGGGGCACCGCATCCGGGTCGGGGCGCTGCTCACCGCCATGCGGCACGCCGCCCGCTCCCTGGAGATCGCCGAACTCGCCAACCGCTACCGCGACCTGGGCGTCGTCGGTTTCGACATCGCGGGCGCCGAGGCCGGGTACCCGCCCACCCGCCACCTGGACGCCTTCGAGTTCCTGAAGCGGGAGAACAACCACTTCACGATCCACGCCGGCGAGGCGTTCGGCCTGCCGTCGATCTGGCAGGCCCTCCAGTGGTGCGGCGCCGACCGGCTCGGCCACGGGGTGCGGATCGTCGACGACATCGAGACCGCCGACGACGGCACCGTCCGCCTCGGCCGGCTCGCCTCGTACGTCCGCGACAAGCGGATCCCGCTGGAGCTGTGCCCCAGCTCCAACCTCCAGACCGGCGCCGCCCGCTCCTACGCCGAGCACCCCATCGGCCTGCTGCGCCGCCTGCACTTCCGGGTCACGGTCAACACCGACAACCGCCTGATGTCCGGCACGAGCATGAGCCGGGAATTCGAGCACCTTGTCGAGGCGTTCGGTTGTTCGCTCGACGACATGCAGTGGTTCACCGTCAATGCGATGAAATCGGCGTTCATTCCTTTCGACGAACGACTGGCCATGATCAATGACGTCATCAAGCCCGGATACGCCGAGCTGAAATCCGAATGGCTGTTTCGGTAGGCGGCTTCCACCAGGCACGTCACCCCTCCGAAAGGCCGACCCGGGATTCGGGTGACCGCGGGGCCGTGGCAGGCGTTCACCATCCGTCCGCATTTCGATGTTTGCGGCGGGAGGTCCGGGCGTGTTTTCGTTCCGGAGCGCCTCTTCCCCCCATGTCATCCCCATCACGAGTCACTCAAGGACGCAATTCACCATGAAGCAGTCTGCTGCCAGGACCCTCGGTGTCGCCGCTCTCGGTGCCGCCTTCGCCGCCGCCGGTGCGGGTGCCGCCAACGCCGCGACACCCGCCCTTCCCGACGGCGCCGGCCAGGTCCTGGACACCGTGACCCGCACCCTCCCGGCGGAGACCCTCAGCCAGGCGGTGCCGGGCGCCGCCGAGGCGCTGGCCCAGGGGCAGACCGCGCTGGAGACGGGACTGACCACCGCGCAGCCGGCCGCCCGGCAGGCGCTCGCCGAGGGGCGGACGGCGCCGGCCGCGGCCCTCCTCGGCGGTCTGCCGGCGCAGGGCCTGCCCGCCGGCCCCATGGCGGCACACGGCCTGCCCGCGAGCGGCACGGTGGCACACGGCCTGCCCACCAACGGTGTGGCGGTGAACGGCGTCCCGCTGGGCTGACCGGGATCCGCATGCGCCGATGGGGCGCACCCCCGCACCGGGGGTGCGCCCCATCGGCGTTCCCCCGGCCGGCCGGATCACCAGGCCGCGCCCGCCGCGCCGCCGGCCTTGTTCTCGGAGGGCAGCAGGGCCCACAGCGCGAGGTAGAGCAGGAACTGGGGCCCCGGCAGCAGACAGGAGACCAGGAAGATCACCCGCATCGTGGTCGCGGAGGTACCGAAGCGCCGTGCCAGCGCTGCGCACACTCCGCCGATCATCCGGCCGCTGGTGGGACGGGCAAGGCGGGACATGGCGACTCCTTCTCAGCTCGCGAGAGCGTCGGGCGGGGCGGCCCGGCCGGCCGCCCCATCTGCCCTCCACGTTACGGAGACGAAGGGGGCAAAGCGTCACTCCACGGGGCGATCCCGACCCTGGGAATCGTCGGGGTACGCCCCTGAGGCGACTCCTCCTGGCGCGGTACGTCCGGGTGCCGCCGCGCCATCCGGCGGCGCAGCCGGGCCCGGGCCGCCGGGACGACCGCGAGGTGCGCCACGGCCACCCCGGTGGTGTTCAGCAGCAGCGAGTCCACATCGAGGACCCGTCCCGGCACGTCGCTCTGCAACAGCTCGATGGCCAGCGAGATGAGCACCCCGGCGGCGGTCGTGCGCACGAAGGAGGCCAGCGGCGAGACGGTCAGCCGCCCGTCCGCCATCGGCAGCAGCACCCCGAGCGGCGCCAGCAGTGCCAGCCCCTCCCCGAGTTCCCGGGCCGCCTGCGGCCAGCCCAGCGCCAGATCGGCCCGGATGCCGTCCAGCGGACGCAGATTGGCGGGCATCACCCAGGGGACGTCCAGTGGACGCAGCGTCAGCCAGGCGACGAGCGTGAGATGCGCGACGAGGAGGACACCTCCCGTCACCCGGATGCGGATCGCGGCGCTGCCGCCCACGGAGCCTTGACGCTGCACGCCCCCTCAGACGCCGCCTTCGGCAGGATCGGTTCCGCGCAGGCCGGGCGGGTACCGGTGAGGCGTCCGCCACACCCCCCCGCGCAGGGGTCAGCCGCCCTGCTGCACTGCCGACGACGGCGGTTCCGCCGCGTCCGGGCGGGTGCGGACCCGCTCGGTGCACTCGTAGCGGCGTGGCGCCTCGCCGCCGGGGCCGCCCAGGATCACCGAGCCGTCGCCCTCGGCCGCCGCGGAGTCGGAGAACGTGCAGACGATCTGCGCGAGTGCGCGGCCGGCCAGGTCCGACGGCGGTGCGCTCAGCCGCAGGGTGTCCTCGTGGTCTCCGGGCCGCGGCCCGGAGACCGTCGTACCGCCGGGCACCTCCGTCTCGTACCCGGCCTCCGCCTCGGCCGGCGAAGGCGGCTCGGCCAGCACGTCCAGCAGCCCCTGCGCCACCAGCACCCGCCGCTCGACGTCCGTCGCGCCCTCCGCGGCCCGCACCGTCCGGTCGACCGTCACCAGCGACGAGCCGCACAGCAGGAACACCTGCACCGGGATGCCGCGGGAGGTCCGCGTGGTCACGTCCGGCGAGGTGAGCGAGCAGTTCGCGCGGGACGGCGCGGGCCCGAAGTCGGTCGGCACCTCCGTGGCCCGGATCCCGCATCCGGTGGCCAGCGCGCCGAGCACGCCGGCGAGCAGGGGAACCGACAGCAGACGGCGTACGTTCATCAGGCACCCTTCCCCTTCGCGGCGCCGCCCGCCTGCTCCGCGGCCTCCTCGGCGTCCCGCCGCGCCACCTCCGAGGCGTCCTTCGGCAGCCGCAGGGTGAACACCGCACCGCCCTCCGGCGAGTTCGCGGCGGTGATCTCACCCCCGTGGATGTGCGCGTTCTCCAGGGCGATCGACAGGCCGAGCCCGCTGCCCTCGGAGCGCGGCCGGGAGGCACTGGCCTTGTAGAACCGGTCGAAGACGTGCGGCAGCACGTCCTCCGGGATGCCCGGCCCGTGGTCGCGCACCGCGATCACCACCTCGTCGTCGTCCTCCCGGACCGACACCCGCACCGGCGATCCGCCGTGCTTGAGCGCGTTGCCGATGAGGTTGGCGAGTATCACGTCCAGCCGGCGCGGGTCGAGCCGGGCGTGGATGCCGCGCTCGGCGTCCAGATCGACCGCGTCCAGCCAGGCGCGGGCGTCGATGCAGGCGGTGATCTGGTCGGCGACGTCGACGTCGTCGAGGACCAGGCGGGCGGTGCCCGCGTCGAACCGGGTGACCTCCATCAGGTTCTCGACCAGGTCGTTCAGCCGCCGGGTCTCGCTCACCACCAGCCGCACGGCGGGCTCGATCATGGGGTCGATGCCGCCGCCCTCGAACTCCAGCTCCTCCTCCAGCACCTCCGTCACGGCGGTGATCGCGGTCAGCGGCGTCCGCAGCTCATGGCTCATGTCCGCCACGAACCGCCGGGACGCCTCGTCCCGCGCCGCCATGTCGGCGACCCGCTTCTCCAGCGCCGCCGCCGCGTTGTTGAACGTCCGCGACAGATCGGCCAGTTCATCGGTGCCGGAGACCCGGAGCCGGGTGTCCAGCTTGCCCTCGCCGAGCCGCCGGGCGGCGACCCCCAGCCGGTGCACCGGCTTCAGCACGGTCGTGGCGGCGGCCTGCGCCAGCAGCGCGGAGCCGATCAGCGCCAGACCGGTGGCGATCCCCAGCGACCAGGCCAGCGAGTTGAGGTCCTTCTCCTCCGGCTCCAGCGACTTGAGCATGAACCCGGTCGGCCCGCCGCCGATCACCCGGGTGCCGGCCACCAGGTACGGGGTGCCGTCGTCGACGGTCCGCTGCCAGTACAGGTGGTACGGCGACCTGTTGCCCGCGGTGAGCGGCTGCCTCTTGTTCACGGCCGCCCGCAGCGAGGCCGGCACGTCCTCGATCGAGAAGCCGTTCAGGCCGCCCGAACTGCCGTACACCGTCCGGCCGTCGCGGTCCTGGGCGACGAGCAGCACGGTGAACTGCTGCCCGCCCGCCGCCATCTGGCCCGCGGTGTGCTGCAACTCGTCCCGCCCCGGGTGCTCGGGCAGCGCACCCGCACGGTTCTGCATCTCCTGCTCGAAGTCGCGCAGCACCGCGTCCTGGGTGCGGGTGAGCACCGCCTCCCGGTTCAGCCAGTAGGCGATCGCGGACGCCGACACCGCGGCCGTCAGCGCGACCAGCCCGAACACCACCACCAGCCGCAGCCGCAGACTCGTCCAGCGCAGCCCCGACAGCACTCCCTTGCGCACCGCGGTCCAGCCGCGGATCCCCCCTTGCCGGTCCGTCACTGAGGCGGATCCAGCCGGTAGCCCACACCGCGGACGGTACGGATCAGCGTCGGGGACGACGGCACGTCCTCGACCTTCGCGCGCAGCCGCTGGACACAGGCGTCCACCAGGCGCGAGTCACCGAGGTAGTCGTGCTCCCACACCAGACGCAGCAGCTGCTGCCGGGACAGGGCCTGGCCGGGCCGCCGGCTCAGCTCCAGGAGCAGCCGCAGCTCGGTCGGCGTGAGCTGCAGGTCCTCCCCGTTCTTCGTCACCGTCATCGCCGCACGGTCGATGACCAGGCTGCCGAAGCTCGCCGCGTCGTTCGACTCGCGCTCCCCGCGCCGCAGCACGGCCCGGATCCGGGCGTCGAGCACCCGCCCCTGCACCGGCTTGACCACGTAGTCGTCGGCGCCGGACTCCAGGCCCACCACCACGTCGATGTCATCGCTGCGCGCGGTCAGCAGGATGATCGGCAACTGGTCCGTGCGCCGGATGCGCCGGCACACCTCGAAGCCGTCGATGCCGGGCAGCATCACATCCAGCACGATCAGATCCGGCCGCTGCTCGCGCAGCAGTTTCAGACCGTCCTCACCACTGGCAGCGGTCGCCACGCGGTGTCCCTGGCGCGTCAGTGAGAGCTCCAGGGCCGTACGGATGGCGTCGTCGTCCTCGATCAGCAACAGGGAAGGCACGGGCTCATTCTGGCCCATGGCCGTGCCGGATTCGACACTCGGGCGGCGGCCGTACCCCTGTGACAGGTCTGTGACAGTCGGCGGACACGGCCATGAAGTCCCCCCGGCAAGCTTTTCGACACAGCACGGAAGCAGGACCGAACACCGGAAGTCCACGACGGGGGGCGCGAGATGAACACGCTGCACGGCACCAGCACCAGCGCAGTGATCACGCGTCTGCACGACGTGCACACGCACCGGGGTTCCGAGAAGTCCGGTGCCGTGAGCGGGCGGGGGTGCGCTCGCGGCACCGGGCGTCAGCACACCGCCTCTGCGCAGCAAGGGCGCCAGCCCTACATGACGGTGGTTGACGGTTTCACGGGGGAGCCGCACGGGGGAGCCGCGTACAGGGAGGAACCGGGGGAGCGCCGCTCGCTGTCGGAGGCCGAGTTCACGGCCTACGTCCAGGAGCGCCGCGCCTCCCTGTACGCCACCGCCTACCACCTCACCGGCGACCGCTTCGAGGCCGAGGACCTGCTCCAGAGCGCGCTGTTCTCGACGTACCGGGCGTGGGACCGGATCAGCGACAAGGCGGCGGTCGGCGGGTACCTCCGCCGCACCATGACCAATCTGCACATCAGCGCCTGGCGGCGCCGCAAGCTCAACGAGTACCCGACCGAGGAACTGCCGGAGACGGCCGGTGACACGGACGCGATGCGCGGCACCGAGCTGCGCGCCGTCCTGTGGCAGGCGCTGGCCCGGCTGCCCGAGCTCCAGCGCACCATGCTGGTCCTGCGCTACTACGAGGGCCGCACGGACCCGGAGATCGCGGACATCCTCGACATCAGTGTCGGCACGGTGAAGTCCAGCATCTGGCGCTCGCTGCGCCGGCTGCGCGAGGACGAGGTCCTCAGCTTCGGCCGTGACGAGGAGGACGCCTTCGGGGAGCTCGTCGCCTGAAGGTACGGGGGGACACGGGGGAACGGCCAGGGAGGGGGCCCTGGGGGGATCCACGGGGGATCACGGGGGAAAGAGGAGCGGGGCTGGAGGGCCGGGGGGTCCGTCCAGTCCCGTTCTGCCGTTCCCGGCGGGCCGGCGGGCCCGCGCCTTCCGCTGTTCCCGTCGCGCCGTCGCGGACGGCCGGCCTGCCGGTCAGACCGCCGTGGGCGCCGCCGGGTGCCGGCCGGCCGCCGCTGCCGCCAGCCGGCGCAGCGCCTCGTCCCGGTCGCACGCGTACGCGCCGAGCGCGGTCTGGCGGGCCACGATGGACCGCTCGTCGCGCATCAGCCGCCAGCCACGGCGCAGCAGGAACGGCACCGACTTGCGGCCTTCCTTGAGGTCCCGCAGGAAGCGCCGGCGGAACGTCGTCACCGCGCCCCGGCTCAGGCAGAGCGCGTCGGCCAGCAGACCGAGCTCCCGGCAGCGGGCGACGATCTCGGCGGCGAAGATGCCCTCCGCGATGAACAGCGGGGCCCGCCCGATGTCGACGGCGTCCGCGCCGGTGCGGGCGCTGAGCGAGATGTCGTAGACGGGAACGTCTGTACGGCCGGTGCGGCACAGGTCCTCGATGGCGGCGATCGCGGCGTCCGCGTCCCACGACCCGGGGTGGTCCCAGTCGATGTCGGAGCTTCCCGGCACCAGCGGCAGCGTCGGGTCGGTGCCCTCCTTGTAGAAGTCGTCGAGCCGCAGCACCGGCAGGCCGGAGCGGGCCGCGAGAAGGGACTTGCCGGAGCCGGAAGGGCCGCAGAGCAGCACGACTCGGCCGGGTATGGGCGGATGGGAGCTCACGGGACACCAGTGTGAGGCATCGGGCGGCCCGTCAACGACCCCGCGGGTCGGCTTTGATGCGCGCGTCACACCTCAACTACGCTGCGCGTCGACACGATTACCCTCCGCCCCGGAAGGTGGCAGCAGCCATGGCCCGACACGCGTCCCCCCGCAAGCCCGCCGCCCGGCGTGCCCTGATCGCCCTCGCGACCGCGGGAGCGGCGCTGGGAGCCGGCGCCGGAACGGCCGCCGCCGGCGCCGAGCCGGTCGCCGGTGCGCCGCACTCGCGGCCGGCCGGCCTCGGCGAGATCGACCCGCAGGCCGGGTACCAGGCGCTGACCGGCACGGTCGGCCACGCCGCCGGCCCGGTCGCCGGCCTGAAGCCCAACCCGCTCGCCGGCACCGGCGTCGACCCCCTCGACAACGGCGTCGGCACCCGGCTCGCCGACTTCCAGCCGGTGGACTCCCGATCGGTGACCGGCCCGTTCGCCCAGGCCGAGTCGATCGGCAGCATGCCCGGCGTGGCGCGGGCGGCGGGGCCGCTGGCCGGCTAGGCGGCAGGCAGAGAGGGCCGCGTCCGCCCCGGACGGGGAGCGGACGCGGCCCTCTCGTGTGCGGGCCGCGCGGCCGGTGCTCCGTCAGTACGAGGAGCCGGAGGCGCCCAGGGAGCCCGTGGGGTGCCAGACCGTCTTGGTCTCCAGGAAGGCCGCCATGCGGTCGGTGCCGGGCGTCGCGAACCAGTCGTCCACAGGCTGTGGACGCAGCACGCGCTTGAGGTTGTCGGCCGCGGCGATCTCCAGCTCCTTCGCCAGGTCCTCGCCGGCACCCGCGAGGTCGATCGCGTTGACGCCCTGGTGCGCGGCGAGGGGCGCCGCGATCTCCGCCGTACGGCCGGAGAGGATGTTCACCACGCCGCCGGGCAGGTCGGAGGTGGCCAGCACCTCGCCCAGGGACAGGGCGGGGAGCGGGGCCTTCTCCGAGGCGATCACGACCGCCGTGTTGCCCGTCGCGATCACCGGGGCGACCACCGAGACCAGTCCCAGGAACGACGACTCCTGCGGGGCCACGACCGCCACCACGCCCGTCGGCTCGGGGGTGGACAGGTTGAAGAACGGACCGGCGACCGGATTGGCGCCGCCGAGCACCTGGGCGATCTTGTCGGTCCAGCCCGCGTACCAGACCCAGCGGTCGATGGTCGCCTCGACCTGCTCGGTCGCCTTGGACTTCGACAGGCCCTCGGCGTCCGCGACCTCGTGCGCGAACTGGCTCCTGCGGCCCTCCAGCATCTCCGCCACGCGGTAGAGGATCTGACCCCGGTTGTACGCCGTCGCGCCGGACCAGCCGCCGAACGCCTTGCGGGCGGCGACGACCGCGTCACGGGCGTCCTTGCGGGACGACTGCGGTGCGTTGGCCAGCCACTTGCCCTTGGAGTCCGCCACCTCGTACACCCGGCCGCTCTCGGAACGCGGGAACTTCCCGCCGACGTACAGCTTGTAGGTCTTCAGAACGGAAAGTCGCTCAGACATCGAGGTAAGCCTCCAGGCCGTGCCGGCCGCCCTCGCGGCCGAAGCCCGACTCCTTGTAGCCGCCGAACGGCGAGGTCGGGTCGAACTTGTTGAACGTGTTGGACCAGACGACGCCCGCCCGGAGCTTGCCGGCCACCGCCAGGATGCGGGAGCCCTTCTCCGTCCAGATGCCCGCGGACAGGCCGTACGGCGTGTTGTTGGCCTTGGCGACGGCCTCGTCCGGCGTGCGGAACGTCAGCACCGACAGGACCGGGCCGAAGATCTCGTCGCGGGCGATGGTGTGGGCCTGGGTGACGTTCGTGAACAGCGTCGGGGCGAACCAGTAGCCGCTCTCCGGCAGCTCGCAGGCCGGGGACCAGCGCTCGGCGCCCTCCGCCTCGCCCTGCTCGGCGAGGGCCGTGATCCGGGCCAGCTGCTCCGCGGAGTTGATCGCGCCGATGTCGGTGTTCTTGTCCAGCGGGTCGCCCAGGCGCAGGGTGGAGAGCCTGCGCTTGAGGGAGTCCAGCAGCTCGTCGTGGATCGACTCCTGCACCAGCAGGCGGCTGCCCGCGCAGCACACCTGGCCCTGGTTGAAGAAGATGCCGGTGACGATGCCCTCGACGGCCTGGTCGATGGGCGCGTCGTCGAAGACGATGTTGGCGCCCTTGCCGCCCAGCTCCAGGGTGAGCTTCTTGCGGGTGCCCGCGACCGTGCGGGCGATCTCCTTGCCGACCGCGGTGGAGCCGGTGAAGGCGACCTTGTCCACACCCGGGTGGGCGACCAGCGCGGCGCCGGCGTCGCCGTAGCCCGGGAGGATGTTGACGACGCCCCTGGGCAGGCCCGCCTGGCGGCAGATGTCCGCGAAGAACAGGGCGGAGAGCGGGGTCGTCTCGGCCGGCTTCAGCACGACCGTGTTGCCGGCCGCCAGCGCCGGGGCGATCTTCCACGCCAGCATCAGCAGCGGGAAGTTCCACGGGATGACCTGGCCCGCGACGCCGAGCGGGCGCGGGTTCGCGCCGAGGCCCGCGTGGCCGAGCTTGTCGGCCCAGCCCGCGTAGTAGAAGAAGTGGGCGGCGACCAGGGGGAGGTCCGCGTCGCGCGTCTCCCTGATGGGCTTGCCGTTGTCCAGGGTCTCGAGGACGGCCAGCTCGCGGCTGCGCTCCTGGATGATCCGCGCGATGCGGAACAGGTACTTGGCGCGCTCGGCGCCGGGCAGCGCCGACCACTTCTCGAAGGCCTTGCGGGCGGCCCTCACCGCGCGGTCCACGTCCGCCTCGCCGGCCTGGGCGATCTCGGAGAGGACCTCCTCGGTGGACGGCGAGACGGTCTTGAAGACCTTGCCGTCGGCCGCCTCGGCGAACTCTCCGTCGATGAAGAGGCCGTAGGAGGGTGCGATGTCGACGACCGAGCGGGACTCGGGCGCGGGGGCGTATGCGAATGCCGATGCCATGGTGATCAGTCCACCGTCACGTAGTCGGGGCCGGAGTAGCGGCCGGTGGCCAGCTTCTGACGCTGCATCAGCAGGTCGTTCAGGAGCGAGGACGCGCCGAACCGGAACCAGTGGTTGTCCAGCCAGTCCTCGCCGACGGTCTCGTTGACCAGGACCAGGAACTTGACGGCGTCCTTGGTGGTGCGGATGCCGCCGGCCGGCTTCACACCGACCTGGACGCCGGTGGCGGCCCGGAAGTCCCGGACGGCCTCCAGCATGAGGAGGGTGTTCGCCGGGGTGGCGTTCACCGCGACCTTGCCCGTCGAGGTCTTGATGAAGTCCGCGCCCGCCAGCATGCCGAGCCAGCTGGCGCGGCGGATGTTGTCGTACGTGGACAGCTCGCCGGTCTCGAAGATGACCTTCAGGCGGGCGGTCCCGCAGGCCTCCTTCACGGCGGTGATCTCGTCGTACACCTTCATGTACCGCCCCGCGAGGAACGCCCCGCGGTCGATGACCATGTCGATCTCGTCGGCGCCCGCGGCCACGGCCTCACGGACGTCGGCCAGCTTGACCTCGATCGGCGCGCGGCCCGCCGGGAAGGCGGTGGCGACCGAGGCGACCTTCACCGAGGAGCCGGCGACGGCCTCCTTGGCGGCGGCCACCATGTCCGGATACACGCAGACGGCCGCGGTCGCGGGAGTGGTGCGGTCGGTCGGATCGGGGTGGACCGCCTTGGCGCCGAGCGCCCGGACCTTGCCCGGGGTGTCCGCGCCTTCCAGCGTCGTCAGGTCGACCATGGAGATGGCCAGGTCGATGGCGTACGCCTTGGCGGTCGTCTTGATGGAACGGGTGCCGAGGGACGCGGCGCGCGCCTCCAGGCCGACCGCGTCGACGCCGGGCAGCCCGTGGAGGAAGCGGCGCAGCGTGCTGTCGGACGCGGCGACGTCCGAGAGGCTGTGAGCTGCGGTGGGTGCATTGGTGGGCATGGTCACCAGACGAGCATATCTACGCGCGTAGCTGCTGTACACCCCCCAAAGCTCGTGGCCGCTCGTCCGGGGGCCCCGGGGCCACGTATGAGCGCTCCCGGCGGGGTCGGGCACAATCGGGGCCATGACGACCACCGAGTCCAAGGATCGGATCTACCGGTCACCCGCGGGCATCGCCGGAGGTGTGCTGCTGCTCGGCCTCGCCGCGTGGCTCGGCATCGACGCGATCGTCGCCGGTGACGGGCGCACGCCGTGGGTCGCGCTCGCGACGCTGCTGCTGGTGCTGCCGCTGATCACCGCCTTCACGCTGCGGCCCGCCGTGGCCGCGAACGACGACCGGCTGCGGATCCGCAACCCGTTCCGGGTCGTCGTGCTGCCCTGGGGCGAGGTCGCCTCCCTGCGGTCCGGGTACACCAACGAGGTCGTCGCCAAGTCCGGCCGGAAGTACCAGCTGTGGGCCGTTCCGGTGTCCCTGCGGGCGCGGAAGAAGGCGGCGCGGCGGGAGTCGCGGCGGGCCGCCGAGCTGTCCGGGGAGCGGGGCGGGCGGGAGCGCGGCCTCGGGGGGCTCGCCGGGTTCGGTGGCGGGGCCGCCGTGCCGGAGGGGCCGGTACGGGCCCAGACGGACCAGATCATGGACGAGCTGCGGGAGCTGCTGGAGGCCCGGGAGACGGCCGAGGCGGCGCAGGGGCAGGTCACCGTGCGGTGGGCGTACGAGATCGTCGCCCCGGCGGTGGCGGGTGCGGTCCTGCTGGGGGTGCTGCTCGGGCTCGGCTGAGGCCGGGGCCGGGGCCGGAGGCGGGCGGGTCGAGGGCCCGAGGGGCCGTGGCGGGTCGAGGGCCCGAGGGCTGGAGCGCCGGGGCCCGGTGGGCCGGGGGCGGTCGGTGGTCCGGCTGTAGCCCGGCGCGTTCGTGGTATGCGGTGGTCCGTCGGGGTGCTCGTGCGTGCGGTGGCGTCGGTGGTCCGTCTGGGTGCCGGTGGCTTGTGGTGGCGCGGTGGTCCGTCGGGGTGCCCGTGGCGTGTGGTGGCGCGGTGGTCCGTCGGGGTGCCGTGGCGTGTGGTGGCGCTTTGCTCGGGGCGCTCGTGCGTGTGGTGGCGCCTGGCTCGGCGCGCACGGTGTGAGACGGCGACCACCCGGTGGTCCGCCGGGCGATGGTGGCGGGGGCGGCGTCGGCGGGGTGCCACGGGGAGCCCTCGGGTTCCCCGTGGCACCCTCCGTGTCAGATGCCCGCCGCGGCGGACAGGTCCCGCTTGATCGCCGACAGCAGCCGTGCCGCCTCGGCGCGGGCGGCCGGGAGGCCGGCGCGGTCCGCCACCGGGACGACGACCTCCAGGTAGCACTTCAGCTTGGGTTCCGTGCCGCTCGGGCGGACGATGACGCGGGCGCCCTCGAGGGTGTAGCGCAGGCCGTCCGTGGGCGGGAGCTTCTCCGTGCCGCGGGTCAGGTCCTCGGCGCGCGTGACCGGCAGGCCCGCGAGCCGGGTCGGCGGCTGCTCGCGCAGGCGGCGCATGGCGTCCGCGATGAGGGACAGGTCCTGCACGCGGACCGAGAGCTGGTCGGTGGCGTGCAGGCCGTGCTCCACGGCGAGGTCGTCGAGGAGGTCGAGCAGGGTGCGGCCCTGCTCCTTGAGGACCGAGGCGAGTTCCGTGATCAGCAGCGCCGCGGTGATGCCGTCCTTGTCGCGGACGCCCTCCGGGTCGACGCAGTAGCCGAGGGCCTCCTCGTAGCCGTAGCGCAGGCCGTCGACGCGGGCGATCCACTTGAAGCCCGTCAGGGTCTCCTCGTAGGGCAGGCCCGCCTTCTCGGCGATGCGCCCGAGGAGCGAGGAGGAGACGATCGACTCGGCGAAGGTGCCCCGGGCCCCGCGGTTCACCAGGTGGGCGGCGAGCAGCGCGCCCACCTCGTCGCCGCGGAGCATGCGCCAGTCGCCGGCGTCCCTGACCGCCACGGCGCAGCGGTCCGCGTCCGGGTCGTTGGCGATGACCAGGTCGGGGTCCGTCTCGCGGGCCTTCGCGAAGGCGAGGTCCATCGCGCCGGGCTCCTCCGGGTTCGGGAAGGCCACGGTGGGGAAGTCCGGGTCCGGGTCGGCCTGCTCGGCGACCAGGTCCGGGGCGGGGAAGCCGGCCCGGGCGAAGGCCGCGAGCAGGGTGTCCTTTCCGACGCCGTGCATGGCGGTGTAGACCGTGCGGGCCGTACGGGGGGAGCCGGGGGAGAGGACGGCGTCGGTGCGGGCCAGGTAGGCGTCGAGGACGCTGTCGTCGAGGGTCTCCCAGCCCTCGGTGGGGCGGGAGACGGTGGTGAGGGAGGGGATCGCCGCGATCTCGGCGGCGATGTCCGTGTCCGCGGGCGGGACGATCTGGGAGCCGTCGCCGAGGTAGACCTTGTAGCCGTTGTCGCGGGGCGGGTTGTGGCTGGCGGTGACCTCCACGCCGGCGACCGCGCCGAGGTGCCTTATGGCGAAGGCGAGGACGGGGGTGGGGAGGGGGCGGGGGAGGAGCGCCGCGCGCAGTCCGGCGCCGGTCATCACGGCCGCGGTGTCGCGGGCGAAGTCCTCCGACTTGTGGCGGGCGTCGTAGCCGATGACGACGAGGCCGTCCGTGCGGCCGTTCTTGGTGAGGTACGCCGCGAGGCCGGCGGCGGCCCGGATGACGACGGACCGGTTCATGCGCATCGGGCCCGCGCCGAGTTCACCGCGCAGGCCGGCGGTGCCGAACTGGAGGGTGCCGCTGAAGCGGGCGGCCAGCTCGTCCACGTCGTGGGCGTCGATGAGCTTGGCGAGTTCGTCGCGCGTCTCCGGGTCGGGGTCCTCGGTGAGCCAGGTCTGGGCGCGGGCGAGGAGGTCGTCGGTCGTCACGTCGGGTCAGCCTCTCGGTCGTGTTGCTTCGTCGTCGTGGGTGCGGGCTGCGCGGGGCGGGTGGCGTGCGGGGCGGTGCCGCTGCTGTCGCGCCTGCGGGGGCGGGGGGGGCCGGGGCCGTGCCAAGGGGTGTCCGTCCTCGGTCCGGCGGTGCCCCCGCTGCGGCTGTGCGCGGTGCCGGACGCCGGACCCTGTGGGCGGGCACCCCCGGGCACGTCCCCTTGCCGCCGTGCGCGGCGCTCCCGTCGGGCGCCGCGCGAGCGGGTGTTACAGGCGTCCCAGGACCTGCGCCAGCAGGGATCCCATGCGGGCGGCCGAGTCGCGGCCCGCCTGGAGGACCTCCTCGTGGTTCAGGGGCTCGCCGGTCATGCCCGCGGCGAGGTTGGTGACCAGGGAGATGCCCAGGATCTCCGCGCCGGCCTCGCGGGCGGCGATCGCCTCCAGGACCGTCGACATGCCGACCAGGTCCGCGCCGATCACCCGGGCCATGCGGATCTCGGCCGGGGTCTCGTAGTGCGGGCCGGGGAACTGCGCGTAGACGCCCTCTTCGAGAGTGGGGTCGATCTCCTTGCACAGGGCGCGCAGGCGGGGGGAGTACAGGTCGGTGAGGTCGACGAAGTTGGCGCCGACGATGGGGGAGGTCGCGGTCAGGTTGATGTGGTCGCTGATCAGGACCGGCTGGCCGGGGCGCATGCCCTCGCGCAGGCCGCCGCACCCGTTGGTGAGCACGATGGTCTTGGCGCCGGCGGCGACGGCGGTACGCACGCCGTGCGCGACGGCGGCGACACCGCGGCCCTCGTAGTAGTGGGTGCGGCCGAGGAAGACCAGGGCGCGCTTGTCGCCGATCCGGTAGGAGCGGATCTTGCCGCCGTGCCCTTCGACCGCCGGCGGCGGGAAGCCGGGGAGCTCGGTGACCTGGAACTCGGCGTCGGGAGCGCCGAGCGCGTCGACGGCCGGTGCCCAGCCGGAGCCCATCACGAGGGCGACGTCGTGGGACTCGGCGCCGGTGAGTTCGCGCAGGCGCGCGGCGGCGGCGTCGGCGGCGGCGTAGGGGTCGCCCTGGATGTCGTCCGGAAGAAGAGATGCGTTCACGCGGTCGAGGGTAGCCGAGCATTGCCTACGCGCGTAGATGACAGAGCTCACGGGATTGGGATCGTTGTCTTGTCGTTTTCCACAAGGGTGTGCGGGCGACGCGCGTGCGGGGTGGCCGTGACCTGGCTCAGCAGGGGCGTTTGCGGAGTTCCATGACGTAGTCGTGGGGGGCTCCGGCGGACTCGGCCGCGTCGGCGATTTCGCCCAGATAGCGGGCGGAGGGCAGGCCGCCCTCGTAGCCGTTGAGGACGTAGACCCAGGCCGGCTCCTCGCCGTCGAGGGTGTGGACGCGGACCTGGAGACGGCGGTAGACGTCGAGGTCCAGGCCGACCCAGCGGTCCAGGGACTCCTCGTCCATCGGGGCGATGTCGTAGAGGGCCACGAACACCTGGGAGAGCGGGTCCTCGACGATCGTGGCGAGGGCGCCCTCCCAGCCGAGCTGCTCGCCGCCGAAGGTCAGTCGCCAGCCGTTCAGCCAGCCCGTGGCGCGGAGCGGCGAGTGGGGAGCGCGGCGGTTCATCAGCCGCGCGTCGAGATTGCCGGCGTAGGCGGCGTAGAGCGACATGGGGAGAGGGTACGGCAGTGGGATCGGGGGTCACTTCGTCCGCGGGCGCGCCGGGGACGGCCCGGCCGGGCCCCCGGGCGGTCGCACCTTGAAGCGTGCGGGACAATGGAGTACGTGACTCGGATCGTGATCATCGGTGGCGGACCCGGCGGATACGAAGCGGCGCTGGTCGCCGCTCAGCTCGGTGCGGAGGTGACCGTCGTCGACTGCGACGGTCTGGGCGGGGCGTCGGTGCTGACCGACTGCGTGCCGTCGAAGACGCTCATCGCGACGGCCGAGGTGATGACCACCTTCGACTCGTCGTACGAGGAGCTGGGGATCATCGTCGCGGACGACACCCCGCACATCGACACGCCCGCGCGGGTGGTGGGCGTCGACCTCGGCAAGGTCAACCGGCGGGTGAAGCGGCTGGCGCTCGCCCAGTCGCACGACATCACGGCGTCCGTGACGCGCGCCGGCGCCCGGGTGGTGCGCGGGCGCGGACGGCTCGAGGGGCAGCAGGGCCAGGACGGGTCGCGCAAGGTCGTGGTGCGCGCCGCCGACGGCAGCGAGGAGACGCTCGTCGCCGACGCCGTGCTGATCGCCACGGGCGGGCACCCGCGAGAGCTGGCCGACGCCCGGCCCGACGGCGAGCGGATCCTGAACTGGACCCAGGTGTACGACCTGAACGAGCTCCCCGAGGAGCTGATCGTGGTCGGGTCCGGTGTCACCGGCGCCGAGTTCGCCGGTGCCTACCAGGCGCTCGGCTCGAAGGTCACCCTGGTGTCGTCCCGGGACCGGGTGCTGCCCGGCGAGGACCCGGACGCCGCGGCCGTCCTCGAGGACGTCTTCCGGCGGCGCGGCATGAACGTCATGGCGCGCTCGCGCGCCCAGTCCGCCAAACGGGTGGGCGACCGCGTCGAGGTCACCCTCGCCGACGGGCGGGTCATCACCGGCACGCACTGCCTGATGGCCGTCGGCGCCATCCCGAACACCGAGGGCATGGGCCTGGAGGAGGCCGGGGTCAGGCTGCGCGACTCCGGGCACGTCTGGACCGACAAGGTGTCCAGGACCACCGCGCCCGGTGTCTACGCCGCCGGTGACGTGACCGGGGTGTTCGCGCTCGCCTCGGTGGCCGCCATGCAGGGCCGTATCGCCATGTACCACTTCCTGGGCGACGCCGTGGCGCCGCTGAACCTGAAGACCGTGTCGTCGAACGTCTTCACGGACCCGGAGATCGCGACCGTCGGGTACACCCAGGCGGACGTCGACGCCGGGAAGATCGACGCGCGCGTGGTGAAGCTGCCGCTGCTGCGCAACCCGCGCGCGAAGATGCAGGGCATCCGGGACGGCTTCGTCAAGATCTTCTGCCGGCCGGGGACGGGGATCGTGGTCGGCGGGGTCGTCGTGGCGCCGCGCGCTTCGGAACTGATCCATCCCATCTCGATCGCCGTCGACAACAATCTGACGGTCGAACAGATCGCGAACGCCTTCACCGTGTACCCGTCCCTGTCGGGCTCGATCGCCGAGGTGGCGCGGCAGCTCCACACCCGCAAGGCGGGCGACGGCGGCTGACGGCCGAAACCGGCTCACCCCTGGTCACAGCGGGTGGCGGACAGTGCGTGTGGCATAGGCGGCGGGAGTACGCCTCTATACCACTTCCGCCCCTGCTGTACGAACAACTTCTGTTATCCGGCGCAAACTGCTGAAAGCAGACGGTCGTTGGGGTTACTGTCAGTTTCGTGTTCGCTGCAGAACGTCGCCAATTGATCCTCGAAATGGTGCGAGCGAACGGAGCCGTGTCGCTCCGTGAGCTCGCCCGCGTCGTCCAGACCTCCGAAGTGACCGTACGACGGGACGTGCGCGCCCTGGAGGCAGAAGGACTCCTCGACCGCCGGCACGGCGGTGCGGTACTGCCGGGCGGGTTCACGCGGGAGTCCGGCTTTCCGCAGAAGTCTCATCTCGCGACCGCCGAGAAGACGGCCATCGCCGACCTCGCCGCCACCTTCGTCGAGGAGGGCGAGGCCATCGTGGTCGGGGCGGGCACCACCACCCAGGAACTGGCCCGCCGGCTGGCCCGGATCCCGGGGCTGACCGTGGTCACCAACTCCCTCCTGGTGGCGCAGGCCCTCGCCCACGCCAACCGGGTGGAGGTCGTCATGACCGGCGGCACGCTGCGCGGGTCCAACTACGCCCTCGTCGGCTCCGGCGCCGAGCAGTCCCTCCAGGGCCTCAGGGTCTCCCGGGCCTTCCTCTCCGGGAGCGGGCTCACCGCCGAGCGCGGGCTGTCCACGTCCAACATGCTCTCCGCCTCCGTCGACCGCGCGCTCGTCCAGGCCGCCGCCGAGGTCGTGGTCCTCGCCGACCACACCAAGCTCGGCACGGACACCATGTTTCAGACCGTGCCCACGGACGTCATCACCCGTCTCGTCACCGACGAGCCCCCGGCCCACGACGACCGCGCGGCCACCGAGCTCCAGGCCCTGGCCGACCAGGGCGTCCAGATCGCCGTCGCGGGCACCGGTGCCTCGGGAAACGCCGGGGGCCACGGCAGCGCGGGGGGTGAGCCGGCCGGGCCGGGCCGCCCGCAGCGCCGGGACGTCCCGCTGCCGGGCCCGCGCCGTGGCCAGGTCCCCGGCGGCCAGCCGTTCCGGACGGCCGGGGTGATGGGGGAGCGTGAGCAGTCCCCGGGTGCCGAGCGGGAACGGGCGCGCGTCGCCGACCTGCGGCGGCGCTGAGGCCCGCGCGGACCGGGCGCGGGGGTGGCGCGGTCGCGCGGGGGTGGTGCGGTGGTGGGGCGCGCGGGGTGGTGCCGTATGGGGGCGCGCGCGGGTGCGCTCCCGGCGCCGGTGGTCGCAGGGGCGCTGCCGCGTGCGCCGCGCGCCCGCGGGGCGGTTTGGAAACGCCGCGCGCCCGGCGGAGGGAGTCTCCGCCGGGCGCGCGGCCTGGTTCCGTACGTCAGTCCTTGATCTCGCAGATCGCGGCGCCCGACGTGACCGAGGCGCCGACCTCGGCGGCCAGGCCCTTGATGGTGCCCGACTTGTGGGCGTTGAGCGGCTGCTCCATCTTCATGGCCTCCAGGACGACGACCAGGTCGCCTTCCTGGACCTCCTGGCCCTCCTCCACGGCGATCTTCACGATCGTGCCCTGCATCGGGGAGGCGAGGGTGTCGCCGGAGGCCACCGGGCCCGACTTCTTCGCCGCGCGCCGCTTCGGCTTGGCGCCGGCCGCCAGACCCGTGCGGGCCAGCGACATGCCGAGCGAGGACGGCAGGGACACCTCCAGGCGCTTGCCGCCGACCTCCACGACGACCGTCTCACGGCCCGTTTCCTCGTCCGCCTCGGCGGCGTCGGCAGGCGCGGTGAACGGCTTGATGTCGTTGACGAACTCGGTCTCGATCCAGCGGGTGTGGACCGTGAACGGGTCGGTCGAGCCGGTCAGCTCGGGGGCGAACGCCGGGTCCTTCACCACCGCGCGGTGGAACGGGATGGCCGTCGCCATGCCCTCGACCTGGAACTCCTCCAGGGCGCGGGCGGCCCGCTGGAGGGCCTGCTCACGGGTGGCGCCGGTGACGATCAGCTTGGCGAGCAGGGAGTCCCAGGCCGGGCCGATGACCGAGCCGGACTCGACGCCGGCGTCCAGGCGCACGCCCGGGCCGGACGGCGGGTCGAACCGGGTGACGGTGCCGGGGGCCGGCAGGAAGTTGCGGCCCGGGTCCTCGCCATTGATGCGGAACTCGAACGAGTGACCGCGCAGCTCGGGGTCGCCGTAGCCGAGCTCCTCGCCGTCGGCGATCCGGAACATCTCGCGCACCAGGTCGATGCCCGCGACCTCCTCGGTGACGGGGTGCTCGACCTGGAGGCGGGTGTTGACCTCCAGGAAGGAGATGGTGCCGTCCACGCCGACCAGGAACTCCACGGTGCCCGCGCCGACGTAGCCGGCCTCCTTGAGGATGGCCTTGGAGGCGCGGTACAGCTCGGCGACCTGCTCGTCCGAGAGGAACGGCGCGGGGGCCTCCTCGACGAGCTTCTGGTGGCGGCGCTGGAGGGAGCAGTCGCGGGTGGAGACGACGACCACGTTGCCGTGCTGGTCGGCGAGGCACTGGGTCTCGACGTGGCGGGGCTTGTCCAGGTAGCGCTCGACGAAGCACTCGCCGCGGCCGAAGGCGGCGACCGCCTCGCGGACCGCCGAGTCGTACAGCTCGGGGACCTCTTCGAGGGTGCGGGCGACCTTCAGGCCACGGCCACCGCCGCCGAAGGCGGCCTTGATGGCGATCGGCAGGCCGTGCTCCTCGGCGAAGGCCACGACCTCGTCGGCCCCGGAGACCGGGTCGGAGGTGCCGGCGACGAGCGGCGCGCCGGCGCGCTGCGCGATGTGCCGGGCGGCGACCTTGTCGCCGAGGTCGCGGATGGCCTGCGGGGGCGGGCCGATCCAGATCAGCCCGGCGTCCAGGACGGCCTGGGCGAACTCGGCGTTCTCGGAGAGGAAGCCGTACCCGGGGTGGATCGCGTCGGCGCCGGACTCCCGGGCGGCCTTCAGCACCTTCTCGATGTCGAGGTAGCTGGTGGCCGGAGTGTCACCGCCCAGGGCGAACGCCTCATCCGCGGCGCGGACATGCAGAGCGTCCCGGTCCGGGTCGGCGTAGACGGCCACGCTCGCGATACCGGCATCCCGGCAGGCCCGGGCAACGCGGACAGCGATTTCGCCACGGTTGGCGATGAGCACCTTGCGCACGATGAGGCTCCCTCCTTGAAACAAGCCGAGTTTAGGGACTGCCGACACGGCACTTCGACCCGTCCCCAATGGTGAGCTTGCCCACACGGAGCGTGATTCGAGGCTCGCTCGACCCGCGAAATCCCATGTCGTACCGCGGTACGCAGGACTCCTGCGGGAAACCCTAGCCCTCCGCTGTGGTCAAGGTCTCTGTCATCAGGTGCTGCGGGCCACTCTGTTTCTTTGTCGAGTCCCTACGAATGGCCCAACCGTTCTTTGCTCCCCGCGCACCCCTTGTCCCCACGTTTACCCGTTAGTAGCGTTCGCTGTCCCGAACGTACCCGGGGTAACAGCGGCGGCCTTGCCCGCTCCGACGGTCGAAGGGTGGGTGGAACCGGTGGTGCGCAGACCGGTGGCATGGACGGTGGCGGTCGTGCTCTTCGCCGAGGCGCTGGGCGTGGCGGGGCTCAACTGGTTCCTCGGGGTGGTGGTCGACCGTCAGGACATGTCCCTGGCCGGGCTGGACCCGGACGTGATGGCGACCTCCTCGAAGGCCGGCGGCGTGGTCTTCGGCCTCTACTTCGCCCTGTGCGGGCTCGTCGCCCTGCTGGTGGCCCTGCGCGACCGCCCGGCGGCCGGCGTCGGGCGTGTCCTGCTGGTCAGCGCCGCGGTGGTGCACGCGCTGCTCGGGGCTTTCGTGTGGGGGCTGGTGGGGTGGCCGGCGTTCCTGTTCATGGTGCTGGTGCTCGGCCTGATCGTGCTGCTGCTGATGTCGTACGACGGGCGTACGGGGGCCGAGGGGGCCGCGGGGGCGGCCGGGCCCGCCGGACCCGGCGGGCCGAGGGAGCTCACGGAGCCCATGGGGTCCAGCGGCCCCGCGGGCCCCTCGGAGCCGTCGGACGCGGTGCGTGGAGAGGGGGCCGCGCCGGCGTGAGCGTACCGCCGCGCGCGGGGGTGAGCCTGCCGGTGCGCGCCGGTGTGAGCG
The DNA here is from genome assembly GCF_000761215.1 of Streptomyces glaucescens. Classification (GTDB taxonomy): domain Bacteria; phylum Actinomycetota; class Actinomycetes; order Streptomycetales; family Streptomycetaceae; genus Streptomyces; species Streptomyces glaucescens_B. Next base: position 4,818,622 of record NZ_CP009438.1, read on the forward strand.
CCCGGCCGGCGCCCGAGGGCGCCCCGTGCGCCCGCGCGTGGCGGCCGGTGGTCACCTCCACAGGTCGGTGATGTTGATCCCGAGCTGGGCCAGCAGTCTGCGGACGAGGGGCAGGCTGATGCCGATCACATTGCCGTGGTCGCCGTCGATGCCGTCGATGAACGGGGCCGAACGGCCGTCCAGCGTGAAGGCGCCGGCGACGTGGAGCGGCTCCCCGGAGGCGACGTAGGCGGCGATCTCCTCGTCGGTGGGATCACCGAAGCGGACGACGGTGGAGGCGGTGGCCGAGGCGTAGCGGCCGGATGTGGTGTCGTAGACGCAGTGGCCCGTCTGGAGGGTGCCGGCCCGGCCGCGCATGGACTTCCAGCGGGCGGTGGCCTCCTCGGCGTCGTCCGGCTTGCCGAGCGCCCGGCCGTCCAGGTCGAGCACCGAGTCGCAGCCGATCACGATCGCCCCCATGACCTCCGGCTTCGCGGCCACCACGGACGCCTTGGCCTCGGCGAGGGCGAGGGCCAGTTCGGCGGGGGTGGGGGCGGTGACGGCGTCCTCGTCGACGCCGCTCACGATCACCTCGGGGTCGAGCCCGGCCTGGCGGAGCAGGCCCAGCCGGGCGGGGGACTGGGAGGCGAGCACGAGTCGGCGGCGCGGCTGATCAGTCATGCGGTCAGGGTAGCCAAGGACGCGAGGGCCCGCGGGGCCTCACCGCACGCCCAGCACGACCATCGCGAGCACCATGGCCACCGCCATGAGAAGGCCCAGCCGCCGCAGTTTCTCCTGCATGTCGCGCAGTTCCTCGGGCGGCTCGTTCTCGGGGTCGGACCACAGCATGTCTGCCATCGTCCGGGGGCGGGCGGGGGTGGCGCCTGAGTACGCGTACTCAACTTCCGCGCTGCGGGCTCGTTCTTCCACGCCTCCCGTTAATGGTGCTACAGTCCCCTTAGTTAAAGGGAATCCAGTTCCGTTTGCTTCTTCGGAGGGTGTGTCATGTCGTTCACCACCGCCTGGACCGCGTCACCCCAGCCGCCCAGCGAGGGCTTCACGCCGAACTGGTCGCGGGAGGGCTTCTGGGCCCAGTCCCTGCGTCAGGTCGTGCGCCTCACCGCGGGCGGCGACCGGATCCGCGTCCGGCTCTCGAACGCGTACGGCACCTCGAAGCTGCGCATCGCCGGCGCCACGGTGGCCCGTACCTCGGCGGGGGCGGCCGTGGAGCCCGGCTCGGCTCGGCGGCTCACCTTCGACGGCGCGCCGCGGGCCGTCGTCCCCGCCCGTGGACAGCTCGTCAGCGACCCGGCGGAGCTGCCGCTGGCGGCCGGCGAGTCACTGTCCGTCACCCTGCACCTGGACGCCGTCACCGGCCCCGCGACCTTCCACGCGCAGGCCTTCACCCCCAGTTACCGCGGCGCGGGCGACCTGCTCGCCGACACCGGCGGCACCGGATTCACGGAGACCACCGAGTCCTGGTACTTCCTCTCCGCCGTCGAGACCGACGCCGGACGCGCCGACGGCATCGCCCTCCTCGGCGACTCCGTCACCGACGGCTTCGGCTCCACCCCGGGCACCGACCGCCGCTGGTCCGACCAGCTCGCCCGCCGCACCGGACGGCCCGTCGCCAATGCCGGGATCGGCGGGAACCTGCTGCTCAACGACTCGGCCTGGTACGGCGAGAAGGCGGTCCACCGGCTGCGCCGGGACGTCCTCGGCCACCCGGGCCTGGACACGCTCGTGGTGCTGCTCGGCCTGAACGACATCGGGTTCAGCGAGACCGACGAACAGCCCACCTACCACCCGGCCCCGGTGGTGGAGGCGGACGAACTCGTCACGGGCCACCGGCGGCTGATACGGCAGGCACGCGGAGCGGGCCTGCGCGTGGTGGGCGCGACCCTGCTGCCGTTCGGCGGCTCCGACCACTGGGGCGAGCACGCCGCCAAGGCCGGCAGCGAACTCAACGAGTGGATCCGCGGCTCGGGGGAGTACGACGCGGTGGCCGACCTGAACCGCGCCCTGGCCGACCCGGCGGACCCGGACCGGCTGCACCCGGCGTACGACTTCGGCGACCACCTGCACCCCAACGACGCGGGGTACGCGGTGATGGCCGAAGCCGTCGCCGCCGTGCTGTGAGCGGTGACGGCCGCAGCCGCCACCGCCGTGCCGTGACGCTCCTGCCGGCTCAGCTCGGCCAGTAGGTGCGCGCCCAGGTCACCGGGCCCGGCTGCGGCAGCCGGCGGGCGGCGATCCGGGACGGGTCCGCCCAGGAGTCCCGGGGAGCGGGCGCGCCGGGCGGCGGGGCGGCGGCCGCCGCGGCGCGGACCCGGACCACCGCCAGTGCGGCGGCCAGCTCCTCCGGGGTCGGGTTTCCCCGTACGACCTTGATGTTCATGACCGCTCCCAGGGTCCCTCGGGTTACAGGGGGATGTTGCCGTGCTTCTTCGGAGGCAGGGATTCCCGCTTGGTGCGCAGCTGACGCAGACCGCGCACGATGTGACGGCGGGTCTCCGACGGCATGATCACCGCGTCGACGTAGCCGCGCTCGGCCGCGACGTAGGGGTTGAGGAGGGCGTCCTCGTACTCCCGCATCAGCCGCGCACGGGTGGCCTCGACGTCCTCACCGTTCGCCTCCGCCTCGGCGAGGGTGCGGCGGTGCAGGATGTTGACGGCGCCCTGCGCGCCCATGACCGCGATCTGGGCGGTGGGCCAGGCCAGATTGAGGTCGGCGCCCAGGTGCTTGGAGCCCATCACGTCGTAGGCACCGCCGAAGGCCTTGCGCGTGATCACGGTGATCAGCGGCACGGTCGCCTCGGCGTAGGCGTAGATCAGCTTGGCGCCGCGGCGGATGATGCCGGTGTGCTCCTGGTCGACACCCGGCAGGAAGCCGGGCACGTCCACGAACGTCAGCACCGGCACGTTGAACGCGTCGCAGGTCCGCACGAAGCGGGCGGCCTTCTCGCTCGCGTCGATGTCCAGGCAGCCCGCGAACTGCATCGGCTGGTTGGCGACGACACCGACCGGGCGGCCCTCGACCCGGCCGAACCCGGTGAGGATGTTCGGCGCGAACAGCGGCTGCGTCTCGAAGAACTCCGCGTCGTCGAGGACGTGCTCGATGACGGTGTGCATGTCGTACGGCTGGTTCGCCGAGTCCGGGACGATGGTGTCCAGCTCGCGGTCCTCGTCGCTCAGCTCCAGGTCGGCCTCCTCCGGGAAGGCCGGGGGCTCGCTGAGGTTGTTCGACGGCAGGTACGACAGCAGCTGCTTGACGTACTCGATGGCGTCCTTCTCGTCGCCCGCCATGTGGTGGGCGACGCCGGAGGCCGTGTTGTGGGTCCTGGCCCCGCCCAGCTCCTCGAAGCCGACGTCCTCGCCGGTGACCGTCTTGATGACGTCCGGGCCGGTGATGAACATGTGCGAGGTCTGGTCGACCATGACCGTGAAGTCGGTGATCGCCGGGGAGTAGACGGCGCCGCCCGCGCACGGCCCCACCACCAGGCTGATCTGCGGGATCACACCGCTGGCGTGGGTGTTGCGGCGGAAGATCTCGCCGTATGCGCCGAGCGAGGCGACCCCCTCCTGGATGCGGGCGCCGCCGGAGTCGTTGATGCCGATGACGGGGCAGCCGGTCTTCAGCGCGAAGTCCATCACCTTGACGATCTTCTGGCCGTACACCTCGCCGAGGGCCCCGCCGAAGACGGTGAAGTCCTGCGAGAACACCGCGACCGGGCGGCCGTCGACGGTGCCGTAGCCGGTGACCACGCCGTCGCCGTAGGGACGGTTCCTGTCGAGCCCGAAGTTGCTGGAGCGGTGCCGGGCGAACTCGTCCAGCTCGACGAAGGAACCCTCGTCCATCAGCAGCTCGATCCGCTCACGAGCCGTCAGTTTGCCCTTGGCGTGCTGCTTCTCCACGGCGCGGGCGGAGCCGGCGTGCGTCGCCTCCTCGATCCGGCGCTGGAGATCCGCGAGCTTGCCCGCGGTCGTGTGGATGTCGATCTCTTCCGGCTCGGACATCGGGATGCGGCTCCCTGCCTGCTCAAAAGGGGGGACGGTTACTCATCCGTAGAGTAGTGGGGGGCCTTCCGATCGGCAGTGCGGTCTTTCCCACACCTAGGGTGGCTTGCATGACGCCGCGAGATGCCTCAGGAGACAGCCGCTGGTCGGACCTCGACCGGCCGCCGCTCAACGCCGCCGCACTGCGCCGCGCCCTCGTCCGGGAGGGCGGCCTGTGGTCGGACGTGGAGGTGGTGCAGAGCACCGGCTCCACCAACAGCGACCTGGTGGCCCGGGCCGCCGGAGGGGAGACACCCGAGGGGGTGGTCCTCGTCGCCGAGGAGCAGACCTCCGGACGGGGCCGCCTCGACCGGCAGTGGACGGCACCGCCGCGCTCCGGCCTCTTCTTCTCCGTCCTGCTGCGCCCCGCCGAGGTCCCGGTCGCCCGCTGGGGCTGGCTGCCCCTGCTCACCGGCGTCGCCGTCGCCACCGGACTGGCCCGCACCGCGGGTGTCGACACCGCCCTCAAATGGCCCAACGACCTGCTGGTGACCGTGGGCGGCGAGGAACGCAAGGCCGGCGGCATCCTCGCCGAGCGGGCCGGAGCGGACGGCGTCGTCGTCGGCGTCGGCGTCAACGTCACCCTCCGCGCGGAGGAACTGCCCGTCCCCCAGGCGGGCTCGCTGGCCCTCGCCGGCGCCGCCGGCGCGGACCGCGACCCGCTGCTGCGGGGCATGCTGCGGGCCCTGGAGGACTGGTACGGCCGCTGGCGGTCGGCCGGCGGCGACCCGGCCGCCTGCGGCCTCCAGGACACCTACGCGGCGGGCTGCGCGACCCTCGGCCGCGTCGTCCGCGCCGAACTCCCCGGGGACCGCTCCGTGGTCGGCGAGGCTGTCGCGGTCGACGGAGACGGCCGACTCGTCATCGTCACCGAGGAGGGCGTGCAGGAACCGGTGGGCGCGGGCGACATCGTCCACTTGCGCCCGGCGTGAGCCCCGGCGCCCGCGCCGAGCTTCAGGGGCGCGGGGAACTGCGCGACCGGCCACGAACGCCCCGCACCCGGCATGGGACAGCGCCCCGGCACTCTCCCCACCCGCTGTGACGGGGCGCCGGAGTCCCGCTGGGGCTCTCGCGGGGGTGGCAGGCGTGCCAGGGCAAGGGGGTCCGGGCCGCCACGCTCGTCCGCCGGGCGCGAAGTGGTCGTTCAGGGGCGCGGGGAACTGCGCGACCAGCCACGAACGCCCCGCACCCGGCATGCGACAGCGCCCCGGCACTGGCTGTACCGCGGTGGCGGGGCGCGGGTCCGGGCCGCCACGCCCCTCCGCCGGGTGCGAAGTGGTCGTTCAGGGGCGCGGGGAACCGCGCGACCAGCCACGAACGTCCCGCACCCGGCATGCGACAAGGCCCCGCACCCCCACCCCGCCCCGCCCGACCCAACGGAGTGAGCTGGCGCACATCTGCCGTAGAGTTGAGGCCGGTCGTACCTGACCGTGGCAGATCGGAAGGGCAACAGGCGTGACCGTCGACGACACGGGCTCCGGCATGGGTCGTAACCCAGCGCCCGACGGCACCGACCCCGGCGAGGACCCCCTCGCCCTCCGTCTCGAACAGCTGATCCTCGGCGCCGAGCGCCGCTACACCCCCTTCCAGGCGGCCCGCAGCGCCGGCGTCTCCATGGAGCTGGCGTCCCGCTTCTGGCGGGCGATGGGCTTCGCCGACATCGGTCAGGCCAAGGCGCTCACCGAGGCGGACGTCCTCGCCCTGCGCCGCCTGGCCGGTCTCGTCGAGGCGGGCCTGCTGAGCGAGGCGATGGCGGTGCAGGTGGCCCGCTCCACCGGCCAGACCACCGCCCGTCTGGCCGAGTGGCAGATCGATTCCTTCCTGGAGGGCCTGACCGAGCCGCCGGAGCCCGGCATGACCCGCACCGAAGTCACGTATCCGCTGGTGGAGCTGCTCCTGCCGGAGCTGGAGGAGTTCCTGGTCTACGTCTGGCGGCGCCAGCTCGCCGCCGCGACCGGCCGGGTGGTCCAGGCCGCCGACGACGAGGAGATGGTGGACCGGCGGCTGGCCGTCGGCTTCGCCGACCTCGTCGGCTTCACCCGGCTCACCCGCCGCCTGGAGGAGGAGGAGCTGGGCGAGCTGGTCGAGGCATTCGAGACCACGGCCGCCGACCTGGTCGCCGCGCGCGGCGGACGGCTCATCAAGACGCTCGGCGACGAGGTGCTGTACGCCGCCGACGACGCGGGCGTCGCCGCGGAGATCGCACTGCGGCTGATCGAGACCATGGCGAACGACGAGACCATGCCGGAACTGCGCGTCGGCATCGCCTTCGGCACGGTGACCACCCGTATGGGCGATGTCTTCGGTACGACGGTGAACCTGGCCTCCCGGCTGACGTCCATAGCGCCCCGGGACGCCGTGCTGGTCGACAGCGCCTTCGCCGAGGAGCTCATCCGGACCGGTGAGGCGCCCGCCTCGGAGGCGGAGGCGGCCGAGGCCGCGGCCGCCGCGGAGAAGGAGGGCGAGCAGCCGCCGGCGTACCGCTTCGCGCTCCAGCCGATGTGGCAGCGGCCGGTGCGCGGCCTGGGTGTGGTCGAGCCGTGGCTGCTGGCCCGGCGGGACGGCACGGCGTAGGGGGCGTCTCGTCGGCCATGCCGTGACCCCCTCACCGGTCCTCGTCCAGCAGGTCCACGCACAATCCGATGACCGGGACGCAGATGACGGGCCCGTCCGGGTGTCCGGGTGCCGGGGTGGCGGTGGTCGGCGCGGCTGTCGGGGTCGGCTTCGGCGTCGGAGCGGCGCTGGTGGGTGCCGGTGGTCCGGCTGGGTCCGGTGCCGTGGTGGCGTCCGGGGCCGGGGCCGGCGGCGGGTTCGGGGTGCGCGGGACGGTCGAGGCGTCGGGCGCGGCGATGCCGGTGTGCGTGGGGGAACGGGTCGCGGTGGGGACGCGCACCGACGGCCCGGTGGTCGTCGTGGCCGTCCGCGCCGCCCCGCCCTGCGCGGACGGCGCGGACGGGGTGGGCTCCGGTGCGCGGGCTGGGGACGCGTCCGTGTGCGTGGCCCGGTCCCCGGTGCCCCCGGTCGTCACCGGATCCGGTGCGGGCCCGGTCCGCGAGGGACCGAGACCGCCGACGACGTCCGGCTCCGCCGACAGCCGTACGAGGCTCAGTATCCCGGCGGCCACCGCGAGCCCGCCCGCGGTGAGCAGCAGCCTGCGGGGACGGGGACGCCGGTGCCGGCCGCGGGCCGGGTGGGTCGGTGTGCGGCTCGGGTGAGTCCGGTGGGTGGTGTCCGTCTTCGTCTCGCTCGTCATGCGTTCCATGCGCTCGATCCCTCCCCGGTGCGCGCGCCCCCCGGTGCGCCGTGGCGGAGCACGCTATGCGCTCCCCCGCTCGGGGGAAGGGGAGTCGGACGGATGTCACTCGAACGAGGGGCCGGACGTGGCGCCCGGGCGGGGAACGGGCCGGAGGGACGGATCGAGGCCGCCCCGCCCGCGCACTCCGGGGACGGGCGGCGGCCTCCGGCGCGGACGGTCGGCGGACGTCGGGCGGACGGGCGGGGGATCCCGGGGCGGACGGAGGCGGCGAGGTCCCGGACGGCTCCGGGACGGCTCGGGAACGGCTCGGGGACGGCTCGGGGACGGACAGGGGACGGCTCAGGGACGTCCGCCCTTTTCCCGGCGGGGCAGGACTGCGATGATCGTGGGAGTGGCAGTTAACCCGCGTTAACCGGAGGGTGTCGTGAGCGAGGGCGTTGTGAGCGAGGAGCGGTTCGGGGAGTTCGTGCTGGTGCGCCGGTACGAGCGCGGGCATGTCGCGGAGCTGGCCCTCGACCGTCCCAAGGCGATGAACGCGGTGTCGACGGAGATGGCGCGGTCCGTCGCCGGGGCATGCGCGGCGCTCGCCGCGGACCGGGACGTGCGGGTGGTGGTGCTGACGTCGACGCACGAGCGGGCGTTCTGCGTCGGCGCGGACCTGAAGGAGCGCAACTCCTTCACCGACGCGGACCTGGTCCGCCAGCGCCCGGTCACGCGCGGGGCGTACACCGCCGTGCTGGAGCTGCCGGTGCCGACGATCGCGGCGGTGCACGGCTTCGCCCTGGGCGGCGGTTTCGAGCTGGCCCTGTCGTGCGACGTGATCGTGGCGGACCGCACGGCGGTGGTGGGGCTGCCGGAGGTGTCCGTGGGCGTGATCCCGGGCGGTGGGGGGACCCAGTTGCTGCCCCGCCGGGTGGGGGCGGCCCGCGCCGCCGAGCTGATCTTCACGGCCCGCCGGGTGGAGGCGCCCGAGGCACGGGAGCTGGGCCTGGTCGACGCCCTGGTGGAGGAGGGACAGGACCGGGCGGAGGCGATGTCACTGGCCTCGCGGATCGCCGCCAACTCCCCGGTCGGCCTGCGCGCGGCCAAGCGCGCCCTCAGGCTCGGGCACGGCCTGGACCTCCGGGCCGGCCTGGAGGTGGAGGACGCGGCGTGGCGCTCGGTGGCGTTCTCCGGGGACCGGGCGGAGGGGGTGGCGGCGTTCAACGAGAAGCGGAAGCCGCAGTGGCCGGGGGAGTGACGAACGGCGTGCCGGCCCGGGCCTGACTCCGCGAGCCGGTCCGCGGCCCGCGCGCCTCACCGTGATCACCCCGAGCGCCCCCTCGACGTCCCACATCCCCTGAAACCTCCCTAGCCTGGAGCAATGGGTGAGGACAACCGGCTCGCGGACGTGGTCGCGCTGGCGCAGGGGATGGCCGCGGCGCGTACCCCGCGGGAGTCGTGGCGGGCGGCGGCGGCCGGGGCGTGCCGGGCGCTGGACGGAAGTTTCGCCGCGCTGTCGGTGTGGGAGCGGGAGCTGGGACGGCTGCGGGTGCTGGTGAACGTCGGCGACCGTGCGCCGGACGAGGTGGAGTTCCCGGAGGGCGAGGCCTATCCGGTGCACCAGTTCGCCGAGATCACCGAGTTCCTGCACGAGCAGTGGGCGGCCGGTGGGGAGCCCAACGCCTGGGTGGAGACCGCGGACGGGCCGACGGACGGCCGGGCCGGTTTCGTGCACGAGCGGGTGTCGGCCCTGCGCCGGCGTGGCCGTGGGTCGTGTGTCGTCGCGCCGATCGTGCTGCACGGGCGGGCCTGGGGCGAGCTCTACGTGGCCCGGCCGGCCGGCACGCCGGTGTTCGGCCGGGACGACGCGGACTTCGCGACGGTGCTGGCCGCCGTGGTGGCGGCGGGCATCGCGCAGACGGAGCGGCTGGAGGAGGCCCGCAGGCTCGCCTTCACGGACTCCCTCACCGGTCTGGCCAACCGCCGCGCCGTCGACATGCGGCTGGACGAGGCGGTGGAGCGGCATCGCAGGGAAGGAGTGGTCGTCAGCCTGGTGGTCTGCGACCTGAACGGGCTCAAGCGGGTCAACGACACCCTCGGGCATGCCGTCGGCGACCGGCTGCTGGAGCGGTTCGGCTCGGTGCTGTCGCTGTGCGGGGCGATGCTTCCGGGGGCTCTCGCCGCCCGGCTCGGCGGGGACGAGTTCTGTCTGCTGGCGGTGGGGCCGCCCGCCGAGGACGTGGTGAAGGTGGCCGGCGAGCTGTGCCGCCGGGCCGGGGAACTGGAACTGGGCGAGGGGGTCGCCTGCGGGGTCGCCTCCACCGCGGCGCCGGTCGGCCCGGTCCGTTCGGCTCGCCGGCTGTTCCGGCTGGCGGACGCCGCCCAGTACCGGGCCAAGGCGGTGCGCGCGGCCCGGCCGGTGGTCGCGGGCCAGGAGGGCCCGGACGATCCGGTGGTGCGCCTGGCCGACGCCCCGTCCCGCGACGGGGGCCCGGAGCGGCGGCGGTTCCGGGGACGCGGAGGGTGAGCGGGGACGTGGGTAAGGGGCGCACCCCGCCCCCACTGGTGACATTTTCGAATTCACTGCGTACGCTCCTGAATATGGATATGCACACTGTGGTGGTGGGGACGTCCGGCGTCACCGCGTCCGACGTCCTCGCCGTGGCCCGCGGCGGCGCCCGCGTCGAGCTCTCCGGCGAGGCGGTGGCCGCCCTCACCGCGGCCCGCGAGATCGTGGACGCGCTGGCGGCCAAGCCGGACCCCGTCTACGGCGTCTCCACCGGCTTCGGCGCCCTCGCGACCCGGCACATCGGCCAGGAGCTGCGCGCCCAGCTCCAGCGCAACATCGTCCGCTCGCACGCCGCCGGCATGGGCCCGCGCGTGGAGCGGGAGGTCGTCCGCGCTCTGATGTTCCTGCGGCTGAAGACCGTCTGCTCCGGCCACACCGGCGTGCGGCCCGAGGTCGCGCGGACCATGGCGGACGTCCTCAACGCCGGGATCACCCCGGTCGTGCACGAATACGGCTCACTGGGCTGCTCCGGCGACCTGGCCCCGCTCTCCCACTGCGCCCTCACGCTGATGGGCGAGGGCGACGCCGAGGGCCCGGACGGCACCGTCCGCCCCGCGGGCGAACTGCTCGCCGAGCACGGCATCACCCCCGTCGAGCTGCGCGAGAAGGAGGGCCTCGCCCTCCTCAACGGCACCGACGGCATGCTCGGCATGCTGATCATGGCCCTGGCCGACCTGGACACCCTCTACAAGTCCGCGGACGTCACCGCCGCCCTCAGCCTCGAAGCCCTGCTCGGCACCGAGAAGGTCCTCGCCCCCGAGCTGCACGCCATCCGCCCGCACCCGGGGCAGGGCGCCGCCGCCGCCAACATGCTCGCCGTCCTCCAGGGTTCCGGCCTCACCGGCCACCACCAGGACGACGCGCCCCGCGTCCAGGACGCCTACTCGGTGCGCTGCGCCCCGCAGGTCGCCGGTGCCGGCCGCGACACCCTGGCCCACGCCCGCCTGGTCGCCGAGCGCGAGCTGGCCTCGGCGGTCGACAACCCCGTGGTCCTGCCGGACGGCCGGGTGGAGTCCAACGGCAACTTCCACGGCGCCCCGGTCGCCTACGTCCTGGACTTCCTGGCCATCGCCGCCGCCGACCTGGCCTCCATCGCCGAGCGCCGCACCGACCGGCTGCTGGACAAGAACCGCAGCCACGGCCTGCCGCCCTTCCTCGCCGACGACGCGGGCGTGGACAGCGGGCTGATGATCGCTCAGTACACCCAGGCCGCACTGGTCAGCGAGTTGAAGCGGCTGGCCGTACCGGCGTCGGCGGACTCCATCCCGTCCTCCGCGATGCAGGAGGACCACGTCTCCATGGGCTGGTCGGCGGCGCGCAAGCTGCGCACGGCGGTGGACAACCTCACCCGTGTCATCGCCATCGAGCTGTACGCGGCCACCCGCGCCGTCGAGCTGCGCGAGGGGCTGACCCCCGCCCCGGCGACCCGGGCCGTCCTGGACGCGGTCCGCGCGGCCGGCGTCGAGGGCCCCGGCCCCGACCGTTTCCTCGCCCCCGACCTCGCGGCGGCGGACGCGTTCGTGCGCGAGGGCCGGCTGGTCGCCGCGGTGGAGTCGGTCACGGGACCGCTGCGGTAGGGCGCGCGCCCCGGCCGAGGGCCCCGTCCGGTGCGCGGACGGGGCCCCTTCACGGTGTGCCGGGCTACTTGAGCTTGCCCGCCTGGGCGTCGATGAGCGCCGCCGGGATGTCGTAGTCCTTGCCGGACATCAGCGCGCCGATGTTCATCGTGTAGTACGTGGCGACGGTGCTGCCGTGCCGCACGACCTCGCCCTGGATCTTGCCCTCCTGGCCCTCCATGTCGCCGGTGAGGGAGAACGCGACCGACTCGTCACCCGTGCCCGAGGCCTTCTTCTCGGTCACCGCGGTGATCTTCTGCTCCTCGCCGCCCGATCCGGCGGTGAAGCCGCCCGCGCAGGCTGCGACCGCGTCGGTGACTGACTCGAACGTCTTCTCGGCGCCGTCGCCGTCGTACGAGGAGAGCCCGACCACGGTGACGTTGATGTTCATCGAGTCGCCGAAGGCGTCCTCGAACTCACCGTCCGTCATGTCCTCCAGGGACTTGGAGGCGGTGTCGGTCGGCGACTTCTCCTCCGTCGCCATGGTGTTCGTCTCGGCCGCGGCGTCGCCCGGGGCCAGACCGCTCATCACGTACGCCAGCGGCTTGCACTTCTCGTCGCCCGTGATGGCCTTCTTGTCGGCCGGGAACTCCGTCTTGTCGACGGCGCTGAACGTGAACCCGGCCACATCGCCCTTGGCGATGATCAGCTTCTTCAGCTCCGCGGCGCTCAGCGCCTTGGCCGCGGGGGCGTCGTCCTGCGAGCCGGAACCCTTGTCCCCGTTCGACCCGCTCTCCGAACAGCCCGTGATGAGGGCGAGCGACAGCACGCTCACAGCAGCCGTGGCGCCGAGCCGCGCACCCGATGATCTCTTCATGAGCGGACTATGAAGGCCGCGTCAAGAACACGTCAAGCCGGACCCACAAGGGGCACTTACAGCCCGAGACGTTCCCTGCGCACCGAATACACCACGAATCCGGCGCCCAGGGCCAGGCAGAGCGTGCCGCCGGCGACGTACGGGGTGCTGTCGAAGCTGCCGGTGTCGGCGAGCCGGGTCTCGCTCCCGGTTGTGCTCAGCGACGCGGTGGTGGCGGTGGTGGCGGTGGTGGCCGCCGAGGCCACCCTGGCCTGCGTCGTCTGCGTGACCTGCGGGGCCGAAGCCTGCTGTCTGGCCGGGGTGTCCGCCGTCGCGTTCGCGGAGGGGACGAACCACAGGGCGCCCAGCAGGGTGCCCGCGGCAGCGGCGGTCAGCAACGGACGGCGAGCGGATGACACGGAATATCGATCCCCTTGTGGCGCTGGCGAATTGGCCGTGTGGGGCGATGTTAGTGAAAGGCGCGGGTCACGGGAAAGTCACGGGCGCCCCGGGCCTTACCCTCGCGCCATGAGCACTGCAGAGACATCACGTTTTGTCCGGCTTCGAGTTGAACTCGTCCTCGAAGTCACGGACGAGGAGGCGGTCACCAAGGCCGCGCTGCGCCGGCTTGCCGCCGAGTCGGATATGCCGGCCGCGGAGCGGGTACCCGCCGAGAGCGCTGTACGGGAGGACACCGCGGAGGCACTGGCCTATCTCGTCGACCCGTTCGACCTGGTCGGCGAGGTGCCGGGGATCGACCTGCAGCAGGCCTCCTGGAGCAGCGAGCAGGTGGAGTACGACCCGGATTCGCCGGACTGGGACCTGGACGAGGATGATGTCGACCAGGACGACGCATACGACGACGAGATCGACGACGAGGACGGCGGCCGGGTGTCGGGCGGCTGAGCGCCACGGGGAAAATAGTGCCCCGGGGCGGCAACCGCGCCCCGGGGTTTTCTCGTCTCAAGGGGCGCACTGACCGACACCCGCACCGTTCGCCCGGTGGCGGACGTGGTGTGCCCCACACATGCAGAGAATGTGGAACGGGACGAACCGGTCGTAGCGTTGAAATCTCTTAACGGGGACTCTCGGGGTTTTTGGGGAATCGGCAACGATGGAGAAGCGTGTGATGACGAACAGTAGGCGGCGCAGGGGCCTGACGGTCGCGTCCGCACTGCTCGGCGGTGTGCTGGTGCTCTCGGCCTGCTCCGGAGGCGAGGAGGCGTCCGGGACGGAGGGCGACGGCACCTCGCAGGCCAAGGTCGACGAGGCGGCGGCGCAGAAGACCTCCGAGGCCCAGATCAAGATCACGCCCGCGGACGGCTCGAACAACGCATCCATCAACAACTCGGCCACCGTCACGGTGAGCAAGGGCACGCTCGCCGAGGTCAGGATGACGACCGCGGACGGCACCGCCGTCGCCGGTGAGATATCGGCGGACAAGACGAGCTGGAAGCCGAGCGCCCAGCTCGAACGCGCCACCACCTACAAGATCGCGGTGACCGCGACGGACGCCGACGGCCGCGAGGCGCACGAGAACGCGTCCTTCACCACGGTCTCCCCGGACAACAGCTTCATAGGCTCCTTCACTCCGGAGGACGGCTCCACGGTCGGCGTGGGCATGCCCGTGTCGATCAACTTCGACAAGGCGATCACCAACAAGGCGGCCGTCCAGAAGGGCATCACCGTCTCCTCCACCAGTGGCCAGGAGGTCGCCTGCCACTGGTTCAACGCCAACCGGATGGACTGCCGCCCGGAGGAGTACTGGCAGGAGGGCTCCAAGGTCACCCTGAAGCTGGCGCTCGACGGCGTCGAGGGCGCCGAGGGCGTCTACGGCGTCCAGCAGAAGACGGTCTCCTTCACCATCGGCCGCAACCAGGTCTCCGTCGTCGACGCCGAGACCAAGCAGATGCGGGTGATGCAGGACGGGAAGGTCATCAAGACCATCCCGATCTCCGCCGGCTCGCCCGACAACAAGACGTACGAGGGCCAGATGGTGATCTCCGAGAAGTTCAAGGAGACCCGGATGAACGGCGCGACCGTCGGCTTCACCGACGACGACGGCAAGGGCGAGTACGACATCAAGGACGTGCCGCACGCCATGCGCCTGTCCACGTCCGGCACCTTCATCCACGGCAACTACTGGGGCGCGAAGTCCATCTTCGGCAGCGTGAACACCAGCCACGGCTGCGTGGGCCTGTCCGACACCAAGGGCGCCGACGACCCGAACACGCCCGGCGCCTGGTTCTTCGACAACTCGATCGTCGGTGACGTCGTCGTCGTGAAGAACACCGGCGACAAGACCATCGCCCCGGACAACGGCCTCAATGGCTGGAACATGGACTGGGCGCAGTGGAAGGCGGGCTCCGCGATCTGACCTGACGCGGACTCAGCTCACCGAGGAATGCCGCTTCCCCGCCGGGGAGGCGGCATTCGCGTGTCCCCCGCCATAGCGCGCGAACCTCTTCTATAGCGAACTCGTGACACAAACCTCTCTTGAGGCGGCAGATCGCCCCCCGGCATACTTCCTGTTCCGGGGGGCGTACGAGCATGTGTGCGGGACCACCCCCGGCCGGGTGAACGGGGAATTCGCCCGGTACCTCAACTCCAGGGGGAGTTTTGCGCAGACAAGCGAAGCGAGCGGGCGCCGCCGCGGTAGCCACCGCGGCCGCCGTGGCCCTCGCCGCGGGACTGACCACCCCGGCGTCGGCGAAGGCCGGGCAACCCGCTCACAGCAGCGCCGAACTGACGTCCCAGCACCACATCACCCTGATCACCGGTGACCGGGTCACGGTGGACGCCAAGGGACGCGTCGTCGGCGTACAGCCGGCGAAGGGGCGCGAGCACATACCCGTACAGATCCGCAAGGCCGGCGGGCACACGCTCGTCATACCCGCCGACGCGGCCCGCCTGGTCGCCACCGGCAAGCTCGACCAGCGGCTGTTCGACGTCACCGAGCTGAACAAGTCCGCCACCCGCAAGTCCCAGAAGCAGGGCCTGAAGGTCATCGTCGGCTACCGGGGCACCGCGGGCGCCGCGAAGGGCGACGTCCGCGACGCGGGCACCCTCCGCCACAGCCTGAAGGCCCTGAACGCGGACGCCGTGCAGACCCCGTACGCGGACACGCAGGAGCTGTGGCACGCCGTCACCGACGGCGACCGCACCGCCTCCGGCATCGCGCACGTCTGGCTCGACGGAGTGCGCCGCGTCAACCTCGACAAGTCCGTCGCGCAGATCGGCGCCCCCAAGGCGTGGGCGGCCGGCTACGACGGCAAGGGCGTGAAGATCGCCGTCCTGGACACCGGTGTGGACGCCACCCACGCCGACCTCAAGGACCAGGTGGTCGCGTCCAAGAACTTCACCAAGGCCGCCGACGCCGGCGACAAGTTCGGCCACGGCACCCACGTCGCCTCGATCGCGGCCGGCACCGGCGCGAAGTCCGGCGGCAAGTACAAGGGCGTCGCGCCCGGCGCCGACATCCTCAACGGCAAGGTCCTCGACGACTCCGGCTTCGGCGACGACTCCGGCATCCTCGCCGGCATGGAGTGGGCGGCCGAACAGGGCGCCGACGTCATCAACATGAGCCTCGGCGGCCCGGACGGCCCGGAGATCGACCCGCTGGAGGCGGCGGTCAACAAGCTGTCCGCCGACAAGGGCGTGCTGTTCGCGATCGCCGCGGGCAACTCCGGCCCCGAGTCGGTCGGCTCGCCCGGCACCGCGGACGCCGCCATCACCGTCGGCGCCGTCGACGACAAGGACGAGCTGGCGGGCTTCTCCAGCACCGGCCCGCGCCTCGGCGACGGCGCCATCAAGCCCGACGTGACCGCGCCCGGCGTGGACATCACCGCCGCCTCGGCCAAGGGCAGCGTCATCGCGCAGGAGGTCGGCGAGAAGCCGGCCGGCTACCTCACCATCTCCGGCACGTCGATGGCCACCCCGCACGTCGCGGGCGCCGCCGCGATCCTCAAGCAGCAGCACCCGGACTGGACCGGCGCCCGCATCAAGGCCGCGCTGACCGCGTCCACCAAGGGCGGCGCGTACACGCCGTTCGAGCAGGGCTCGGGCCGGATCCAGGTCGACAAGGCGATCAAGCAGACCGTCGTCGCCGAGCCGGTGTCGGTGAGCTTCGGTGTGCAGCAGTGGCCGCACACCGACGACAAGCCGGTCACCAAGCAGCTCACCTACCGCAACCTCGGCACGCAGGACGTCACCCTGGCCCTGTCCGCCAAGACCGCCAACCCCAAGGGACAGGCGGCCCCGGCCGGGTTCTTCAAGCTGGCCGCCACCAAGGTCACGGTGCCGGCCGGCGGCACGGCCTCCGTCGACTTCACCGTCAACACCAAGCTGGGCGGCACCCTCGACGGCGCCTACTCCGCGTACGTCACGGCGACGGGCGGCGGCCAGACCGTGCGCACCGCGGCGGCCGTGCAGCGCGAGGTGGAGTCGTACGACGTCACCCTGAAGGTGCTGGACCGCGCCGGACAGCCGGCGAAGAACTACAACGCCGGCCTGGACGGCCTCACCGGCCTGGGCAAGGACAAGTGGTACTCGCCCTACGACCCGGACGGCACCGTCACCGCCCGCGTCCCCAAGGGCACCTACATCCTCAACGCCGGCATCTTCGTGGGCACGGACCCCGAGAAGTACGAGGGCGCCGACTGGCTCGCCCAGCCCAAGCTGAGCGTCACCCGCAACACCACGATCACGCTGGACGCGCGCAAGGCGAAGCCGGTGAACATCACCGTGCCGGACGCCGCAGCCAAGCCCGCCTACCTCTCGGCCGACTTCACCGTCGAGGCCGACGACAGCGTCTTCGTCTACGGCTGGGGCCTGGAGTCGTTCGCGAACTTCCGCACCGCCCACCTCGGCCCGCAGGTCACCGACGGCTCGCTGTCCCAGCAGTGGGAGGGCCACTGGACCAAGGGCGCCAACGAGCAGTACGACACCAGCATCGGCGCCAAGGTGAAGCAGCTCGCCACCGGCTACACCAAGCACTACAAGCCCGGTGACCTGGCCCGCGTGAAGGTCGCCATGGGCGCCCAGGCCGCGGGCAAGAAGGGCGCGGTCTCCGCCATCGGCTGGCTGCCCGGCAGCTACGGCGCCTCCTCCATCGCCATCCCGCAGAACCTCCCCGGCACCCGCATCCTCAACCTGTCCACGCAGGGCGGCATCCGGTGGGACCTGGAGTTCGAGCAGTACGGCGGGGTGGACGCGGAGGGCTGGCCGCTCACCGAGTCGTACTACTCGTTCGGCTCCGGACTGGCCCTCAAGGCCGGCCAGACCTACTCCCGGACGGTCCAGAAGCCCGTCTTCGGCCCGACCCTCAACAGCGAGTTCGGCCTCTGGCGGGACGGCAACGAGATCTACGGCTACCTGCCGCTGTTCGCCGACTCGTCGAGGAACCCCGGCTCGACCGTGTTCACCTCGGTGGCCACCACCCTCTACCGCAACGGCACCAAGGTCGGCACCAACGACGACCCGCTGTTCGGCGAGAAGGCCTTCAAGGTCCCGTCCGGTGACGCCGCGTACAAGCTGACCACCTCGGTCAAGCGGAGCAGCAAGGTCACCGCCTCCTCCACCCGGATCGACGCGAGCTGGACCTTCCGCTCCAAGAAGCCCGCCGGCTCGGCCAAGCTCCCGGCCTCCACCGCCCGCTTCAACGCCGTCACCGGCCTGGACGGCAAGGTCACCGCGGGCAGGACCGCCACCTTCCCGGTCACCGTCGAGGGCGCGGCCAAGGGCAGCAACCTCAAGTCGCTGCACGTCTACGCCTCGTACGACTACGGCCAGACCTGGAAGAAGCTCACGGTCACCAACGGCAAGGTCACCGTGAAGAACCCGGCGAAGGGGAAGGCCATCTCCTTCCACGCCAAGATCACGGACAAGAAGGGCAACAAGTCCACGATCTCGATCTACAACGCCTACTACGGCAAGTAGCAGGCAGCCGGACCGCCCAGGGCCTCGGCGCCGTCACACCGACGGTGCCGAGGTCCTCGCGTCCGCCCCCCAGCTCGCCAGCAGGCGCAGCGCCTCCGCCGACGGCGAGCCCGGCTCGGCGTGATACGTCACCAGCGACTGCTCCCCGTCCGCGGGCAGCCGGAACGTCTCGAAGGACAGCGTCAGCTCGCCGACCAGCGGATGCCGCAGCAGCTTCACGCCGTACGCCTTCTCCTTCACATCGTGCCGCGCCCACAGCCGCCGGAAGTCCTCGCTCTTCACGGACAGCTCGCCGACCAGCGCCGACAGCCGCGGATCGTCCGGATGACACCCCGCGTCCAGCCGCAGGTAGCCGACCACGTCCGACGCCTTCTGCTCCCAGTGCGTGAACAGGTCCCGGTAGTCCGGACGCAGGAACACCAGCCGCGCCCAGTTCCGCTCCCGCTCCGGCAGCTTCGACCAGTCACCGAACAGCGCCGCCGCCATCCGGTTCCACGCCAGGACGTCCGAACGCCGGCCCACGACGTACGCCGGCACCCCGTCCAGCGTGTCCAGCAGCTGCCGCAGCGCCCCGCGCACCTGCTGGGTGCGGCACGCCGCCCGCTTCCTGTGCTGCTTCGGCTTCGCCAGATGCGTCAGATGGGCGTGCTCCGCGTCACTCAGCCGCAGCGCCCGGGCGATCGCGTCCAGCACCTCCGCCGAGACGTTGTTCCCGTTGCCCTGTTCAAGCCGGGTGTAGTACGCCACCGAGACCCCGGCGAGCTGAGCCAGCTCCTCGCGCCGCAGCCCCGGCACCCTGCGGTGCCGCCCGAAGTCGGGCAGGCCCACGTCCTCCGGCTTCAGCCGGGCCCGCCGGGTGCGCAGGAACTCGCTCAGCTCCGCCCGCCGGTCCAGACCGGCCCCCCGGTCCTCGGCGGGCTCGGGCACGGCGTCGAGCTGTTCGTCCATACGTCCAGTATTCACGGTCGTACGACGACGAGCCTGACCCCGCCAGTGGTACGCACGGCGGACGTACGCAAAAGCGTGGTCTGGGTGACCGCCGCGATCTCGGGGAGGCTCGACGGCGTGCCCGGACGGAAGACAGAAGGCAGCCGGGCACGAGACCCCCCGCTAGGAGACCCCTCGGCATGACCACTGTCGCCGCATACGCCGCCCCCTCCGCCAAGGCGCCGCTGGAGCGCACCACCATCGAGCGGCGGGAACCCGGCGAGTTCGACGTCCTGATCGACATCAAGTTCGCCGGCATCTGCCACTCCGACATCCACCAGGCCCGCGAAGGCTGGGGCGAGGCGATCTTCCCGATGGTGCCCGGCCACGAGATCGCCGGAGTCGTCGCCGCGGTCGGCTCCGGCGTCACCAGGTTCGCCGTCGGCGACCGGGTGGGCGTCGGCTGCATGGTCGACTCCTGCCGCGAGTGCGAGAACTGCAAGGCCGGCCAGGAGCAGTACTGCATCAAGGGCAACGTCCCCACCTACAACGGCATCGGCACGGACGGCCGGCCCACCTACGGCGGCTACGCGCAGACCGTCGTCGTCGACGAGAACTACGTCGTCCGCATCCCCGACGCCCTGCCCCTGGACGTCGCCGCGCCGCTGCTGTGCGCGGGCATCACCCTCTACTCCCCGCTCAAGCGCTTCGGCGCCGGCCCCGGCAAGAAGGTCGCCGTCGTCGGTCTCGGCGGCCTCGGCCACATGGGCGTGAAGATCGCGCACGCGCTCGGCGCCGAGGTGACGGTGCTGTCGCAGTCGCTGCGCAAGAAGGACGACGGCCTCAAGCTGGGCGCCGACCACTACTACGCCACCAGCGACCCGAAGACCTTCGAGGAGCTCGCGGGCACGTTCGACCTGATCGTCTCCACCGTCTCCGCCCCGCTCGACTTCGGCGCGTACCTCTCGCTGCTGAAGACCGAGGGCACCCTGGCGAACGTGGGCGCCCCCGAGGAGCCGATCTCCCTGAACCTGTTCTCGCTGATCGGCGGCGGCAAGACGCTGGCCGGCTCGATGATCGGCGGCATCGCCGAGACCCAGGAGATGCTGGACTTCTGCGCCGAGCACGGTCTGGGCGCCCAGATCGAGGTGATCCGCGCGGACCAGATCAACGAGGCCTACGAGCGGGTCCTCGCCAGCGACGTCCGCTACCGCTTCGTGATCGACACGGCGACGATCTGACGTCCCCCGGCGCACCGGAGGCCGCCGGCCTCCGGTGCGCCCCGGCGTGCGCCCGGCGGCCCGAGGACCGGAACCGGGACCGCCGGGTGGGGCCTAGCTATAGAGGGCCTGTCGTTTGGATCACCCCGGCGTCGCGGGTCGGTCGAGAGGCTCCGGACCTCAAGCCGGGCTGATCCGAACGAAAGGCCCTAGCCGACGCCGTTGAGGCCCCACCACTCGCCGTCGGTGCGCTCGCCCGCGGCCAGCGTGCCGGTGTCCCGGCCCCGGTAGGTGACCAGCCAGCCCAGGTGGCCCGGGTAACCGTCGATGACGTACCTGTCGTTGGTCACCGTGGCGAGGTCGGGACGCCCGTCCCCGGAGAAGTCACCGACCGAGATGAAGTTGGCCATGGCGTTCCAGCCACCGGAGCCGACCGGCTTGCGGGCGCCGAGCTTGCCGGCCGTGGTGCCCGGGTAGAGCCACAGCTTGCCGGTGGCGGCCTCGCGGGCGTACAGGTCGGCACGGCCGTTGCCGTTCACGTCGCCGATGCCCACGAGGGCGTTCATGGCGTTCCAGCCGCCGGAGCCGATCAGCTTGCGGGCGCCGAGCCTGCCCGTCGTGGTGCCCGGGTACAGCCACAGCTTCCCCGTCGCCTTCTCGACCGCCAGCAGGTCGGAACGGGCGTCGCCGGTCAGGTCGCCGAAGGCGGTGATCTTGGTCATGCCGTTCCAGCCGCCCGAGCCGAGCAGCCGGCGGCTGCCGAGGGAGCCGGTGCCGGTGCCGGGGTACAGCCACAGCTTGCCGGTGGCGGCCTCCCGGGCGATCAGGTCCTCACGGCCGTCGCGGCTGAAGTCGCCGTGCCGGGTGAGGGTGTTCATGCCGTTGAAGCCGCTGCCGACGAGCCGGCCCGTGCCGTTGCCCGGGGTGAACCACAGCCGCCCCACGTCGTCCCGGACCAGGACGTCCGCCCTGCGGTCCCCGTTCATGTCGCCGAACCCCTGCGCCTTCGGAGAGGTCTGCGCGTACCAGCGGGGGTAGGCCTTCTGGCTGCACTCGCGCTCGGTGCGGACGAACTTGACCGAGCTGGTGGTCGCGGTCGGCGACGAGGTGAGTTCCCCCGGCGAGTTCGGGTCCTGGGGGAAGTAGCCGCCCCAGGGCGACCAGTCCTTGTCCTCGTAGATGCAGGCGATCACCTTCGTACGGTTGACGTACGAGCGGATCCTGTCGTCCCAGCCGCCCAGGTCCGCGACGCTCTTGCTCGTCTTCCACATCGAGCCGGTGGCGCCCTCCCCCGACCACCCGCAGAAGTAACCCGCGGGGCAGTCGTACGAGTCGGCCGCCGCCGGCGCCGCACTCACGGCGCCGAGCCCGGTACCGGCCAGCACGAGACCGACGAGTGTCGCCGTGCCCCGGGTCAAACGATTCCGCATACGCTGCGTTCCCCTCCCATGTCCTGCGCGCCCGAAAACCCCTGCCCCGCAGAACTCCGGGCTCCCCGGGCGGTCATGGCAGGTGCTCGGCGGCTGTCCGACGCAAGCCAGGTGATCGTAGAGCACGGGAGCGCCCACCGCGCCGCCGCGGTCCGCCCGGCGCGGGCGAGGAGACGGGCGAAGCGGGGCCAAGGAAGCGGGGACACGTCCGACCGTGCGTCACCGCCGCTGCGGACACGTCGTCGAGGCCGGCGACGGTGACGTCGAGCATGTCCAGTGCGCGCGGCGGGGCCGCGGGGTCCCGGCGCGGATCCGGGGCGGGGCGGCCGGCCGCGGCCGGGTAGGCCCGGGTGGCGTCGCATCCGAGCGGGCGGCACACCGCAGGGCGGTGTGCCGCGGGGCGAGCGGCGACTGCCGGTCACGCATCCCGCGTCGCGTGGGTCCCCAAGCCCACGCGGCGCCGTCAGCCCTCGGCCGGGGCCACCCCGATCGGGCAGGACACCCCCGTGCCGCCGATGCCGCAGTAGCCTGCCGGGTTCTTGTCGAGGTACTGCTGGTGGTACGCCTCGGCCGGGTAGAAGGGGCGGCCGGAGGCCGGGAGGATCTCCGTGGTGATGCGGCCGTAGCCCGAGGCGGTCAGGACCTTCTGGTAGGCCTCGCGGGAGGACTCGGCGGTGGCGGCCTGCTCGGGGGTGTGGGTGTAGATCGCCGAGCGGTACTGGGTGCCGACGTCGTTGCCCTGGCGGAAGCCCTGGGTCGGGTCGTGGGACTCCCAGAAGGTCTTGAGGAGGCCGTCGTAGGAGACGACGGCCGGGTCGTAGACCACGCGGACGACCTCGGTGTGGCCGGTCAGGCCCGAGCAGACCTCCTCGTAGGTGGGGTGCTCGGTGTGGCCGCCCTGGTAGCCGACCAGGGTGGTGTACACGCCTGCCGGGAGCTGCCAGAACTTGCGCTCGGCGCCCCAGAAGCAGCCCAGGCCGAAGTCGGCGGTCTCCAGGCCCTCCGGGTAGGGGCCGAGGAGCGGCGTGCCGAGGACCGTGTGGCGCTCGGGGACGGTGAAGGACGGCTCCGGGCGGCCCTTCAGCGCCTGCTCGGGGGTGGGCAGGGTGGGCGTACGGCTGAAGAGCATCGTTTCCTCCTTGGACCGGGGTACCGGGGCCGACGGCGTGGTGGTGCCGTGGTGTGGTGTCTGTGACAACGTCCGGCCGGGCGGTCAGATTCCGCCGCGTGACTTCAGGACCTGCGCCGCGCTGTAGTCGCGTTCCCCCGTGTACGCCCTGATCATGCCCTCCCGGCTGCCGCGGTACGACCACGGCACCGCGTCGATGTAGCCGTCGACCAGGCGGAACTGCTCGACCGCCTCCTCGTGGCGGTCCTGCCAGAACAGCAGGCTGGCCAGCAGGTGGCGGACCTGCGGGAGCCGCCGGTCGCCGGGGTCGGCGGCGGCCGCCGCGGCCACGTCGGCGAGGGCCGCGTCGACCGCCTCGACGACCTCCGGGCGCTTGTAGAACTCGTCCCGGTTGAGGTCGTCGTGCGCGATGTCGTACTCGAAGTACGCCCGCAGCGGCAGCAGGGTCAGGAGCCGGCCGGGCCGGCCCCGCTCCGCCGCCGAGCGGGCGAACGCCTCCGCCAGCTCGTGCGAGCCGCACCACTTGGCGCACCAGTACTGCAGGGCGGCGGAGTGCGCGGCCAGGTGGTGCGGGTCGCGTTCCATGACCTGTGCCCAGAGCTTCTCGAAGCGGTCGTGCGGGTAGCCCTGGCCCATCGCCAGCGGCAGCTCGGCGATGAACGGGCAGGGGTCGTCACCCGCGAGGGACTGCGCGTGCGCGCACGCCTGTCCGGCCTGCTCCAGCACCCGGTGGAAGCCGGCGAACTGTTCGCCGGTGGTGTGCTGCGCGTACCCGCCGCCGCGGATCTCCCAGGCGAGGCCGATCAGCGACCTGGCGTGCACCAGGGCCGCGCCGGGGTCCTCCGGGTGCGCGGTGCGCCAGGCCAGCAGCCAGGAGTCGTCCTTCACCGCCTCGTGCGCCAGGACGCCGGCGCGCCGGTCGCGCTCCTCCCAGTCCCGCCCGGCCTCGGCCAGCCAGTCGGCGCCCTCCCGCCAGTTCCCGGCCCGGACCGTTTCGCGGACGGCCGTGGCCCGCGGGTCAGGGGCGCGGTCGTGGTCGGTGTCCAGCCGGTCGCCGGGCAGGAAGCCCAGCTTGGCCGCCGCCTTCGGCAGGTCCCCGGTGCGCACGCCGCCCGGACCCTTGGTGTGCTTGCGGAACCAGATCACGAGGCCGATGAGGAGGAGGAGCATCGGGATGACGATGTGCATGGGCGGGTGTCCTAGGGGAGAGGGGCGGCCGGCGGGGTCCGTCAGGTGGCGGGGGCCAGGAGTCTGCGCAGCTCGGTGGTGTCCGGTATGTCGTTCACCACGGCGTCCAGCGCCTGCTTCAGCCACGCCTCGTGGCCGTCCGGCAGGCGCAGCCGGGCCGCTTCGGTCCAGGACAGCTCCCAGTGCGCCCGGCCCTGGCGGGCGAGTTCCACGGTGACCAGGCGGGCGAGGCGGGCACGCAGCCGGGGCCGGGCGAACTCGCGGGCGGCGCGGCCCGTGGCGGCCTGCGCCTCGGGGGACTTGGGCAGCAGGTCGGCGAGCTGCCACAGCCGGCCCGCGTCGGCGGCGTCGAGGAACGCGGCGAGGGAGCCGTCGCCGCCCTGCGTCTCGGCGACGGCCCGGCGCAGCGGCTCCGCGTCCTGCTCGGCCTGCCGGAGCATCGACCGGTGGACCAGGTCGGGCCAGTCCGCGGCCCGGTTCAGGCGCTGTGCCTCGGGGGTGAGGACGGCCGCCGCCAGGTCGGCGAAGGCGCGGGCGGGGTCGGTGAGCAGGGCGAGGGCGGGGCGGGCGCCGGCCGGGGTGCGGCCGTCGTCGGGGAGCTCCTCGATGCGGGCGACGCGTTCGGCGATCGGCGGGTGGGAGTCGTACGGGGACTGCTCCTGCTCGGGCAGTCCGGCGCGCAGCTCGTCGAGTTCGGCGGCGCGTGCGGCGAGCAGCCGGCGCAGTCCGCCGAAGACCTCGCCGGGCGGCGGCAGCAGGCCGGCGCCGGTGCCGAGGGTGGCGTAGGACTGCATGTAGAAGTCGTGGGCGGCGTCCAGGACGGGAATCTCGCGCAGCGCGGAGGCGGTGGCGTCACGGCCGGCGACGCGGGCGGCGGCCAGGTCGGCGGCGAGTTCCTGCTGCCGGGCCACGCCCTGGGAGGTGCGCAGGTAGAAGGTGCCGTACCAGAGGAACGGCTTGGCGGCGAGGCGGTAGCTCAGGCCCGCCGGGCCGGGGTCGACGGCTGCGGCCTTCTTGCCGCGGGCGATCCGTCTGGCGTTCTTCCTCTCCAGCCGGGCCTGCTCCCGGGCGGCCTTCTCCTGCGACCGCTCGTGCAGGTTGGCGACGGTGCGCAGGACCTGGCGGCGGCCGCGCAGGGTGAGCGCGGTGAGGCGGGTGTCGTGGTGGGTGTAGTGGCCGAACTCGTGGGCGAGGACGGAGCGGAGCTGGGGCTCGTTCAGGCCGGCCATCAGCGGCAGGCCGACGTACATCCGGCGGCGGCCGGGCAGCAGGCCGAGCAGCCGGGTGTCCTCGGCGACGGCCGCGTTGACGTCGCCGGTGAGCACGATCTCGTCGGGCGCCCGGGTGCCGGTGAGCTCGGCCAGCTCGCGTACGGCGGCCCACAGCCCGGGTTCGCGTTCGGGGGTGACGGAGAGGCCGGGCGGCGGCTCGTCCTTGGGAGCGCGCAGCGCGAACATGCCCTGCACGATGGGGAGCGCCACGAGCGCGCTGATGAACCAGATCTTGGCGGTCAGGGCGCCGACGCCGGCCTCGGCGAAGGCCCAGTCGACGGCGGCCAGGGCGCCGAGCATGACGAAGCCGAGCAGATAGAAGCCGGCGAGCAGGACGAGGGCGCGCAGCGCGCGCAGAGTTGCGCCCATGTCGGGCTGTTCCCCCCACAGCATTGCTGAAAATGGACATGGCAAAGGCCATATGGGGGGAACGATGCCTTATCCCAGGTCAGGGGGGCAACGTCATTTGGTGCACTGGTCCCTTGAGTCCGCGGCCGCGGATCGGGCGCGGCGGCCGGTCCCGGTCGCGGACGCCCGCTCAGTGCGGCAGCGTCGCCGGGCTGCCGCCGTTCGCCTCGTAGCCCGCCACGGCCAGGGCGCGGTAGACCGCGAACTCCGCCGCCGGGTCCGGTGACAGCGTCCACGGCAGGGCGCCGACATGACCGTCCACGTGGATCAGCTGGTCCATGGCCTCCGCCCAGCGCTCGCCCCGCACCAGGAAGAACACCAGCAGATGGCGGACGTGCGCCAGCATCGGGTCGTCGGCGCGGGCCGAGTGGACCGCGTGCAACGCGCCGTGCACCGCCTTGGTCACGACCTCGCTCTGATAGAACCCGCTGACCAGGTTGACCTCGGGCAGGTGCTCGAAGACCGAGAACAGCGGCATCGCCGCCAGCAGGGAACCCTGCGGCGCGCGGGCCGCCGCGGCCTCCGCGAAGGAGGTCGCCAGCTCACGCGAGCCGTGCCACTTCTCGCACCAGTAGTGGAGGGCGGCGAGGTGCGCCCCCATGTGGTTCGGCGCGCGGTCCAGGATCTTCAGCCAGAGCTGCTCGAACTCCGCGCGCGGATAGGCGAGGCCGCGGGCCACCGACAGCTCGATGATGTACGGGATCGGGTCGCCGGGGGCGAGCAGCGCCGCGTCGGCGCAGGCCGCCCTCGCCTCCTCCATGATGATCCGGAACGCGTCCGTGCCGGGCGTCGCCGTCCGCCAGGCCTGCTGGACCAGGAATTCGGCGTGCACCGCCGCGCCGCCCGCGTCCTTGGGCTGCTCCGCCCGCCAGACCCGCAGCCACTGGCCGCCGGGCGCCTCCACGGCGTCGCCCGGGCGCTGCTGGAGCTCCAGGGAGGCGGCGCCCGCGAAGGCCTGCACGCGCTGCCAGCGCAGCTCGCCCGCCGCCTCGGTGCCGGCCAGCAGCTGGGCCGCCGCGCGGTGGTCCTGGGTGCGCTGCACCAGGTCCAGGACGTCCAGCAGGTCCTGGTCGGGGCCGGGCATCCGCACGTCCAGCTCCTCCTGGCGGACGAAGCCGTAGTTCGCCGGGTCCGCGGCGTCCGGGTGACCGGGCGGGACCTGCTCGATCATGCCGCGCCGGCGCCTGAGGTAGGGGAGCAGCACGAAGCTCAGCATGAGCAGTGCCATCAGGACCCAGAGAATCTCCATGCCCCAAGCGTTCCAGACGCCTGTGACACTTGGCCAACCCGGTCCGCGGCCTGTGGACGACGGGCTGTGGAAAACCCCCGCGGCACACGGTGCCCCGCCGCCGCGCGGCCGGGTGCTCCGCGGACGAGGGTTTCCCCCGTCTGTCAGCGCACGTCATCCACTCCGTTCGCGCATTACGCTCGGTGCACATGAGCGACAGGCACATCAGTCAGCACTTCGAGACGCTCGCGATCCACGCGGGCAACACCGCCGACCCCCTGACCGGCGCGGTCGTCCCGCCCATCTACCAGGTGTCGACCTACAAGCAGGACGGCGTGGGCGGGCTGCGCGGCGGCTACGAGTACAGCCGCAGCGCCAACCCCACCAGGACCGCCCTGGAGGAGAACCTCGCCGCCCTGGAGGGCGGGCGCCGGGGTCTCGCGTTCGCGTCCGGACTGGCGGCCGAGGACTGCCTGCTGCGCACGCTGCTCAGCCCCGGCGACCACGTGGTCATCCCGAACGACGCGTACGGCGGCACCTTCCGGCTGTTCGCCAAGGTCGTCTCCCGCTGGGGCGTGGAGTGGTCGGTCGCGGACACCGCCGACCCGGCCGCCGTACGGGCCGCGATCACCCCGAAGACCAAGGCCGTGTGGGTCGAGACGCCGTCCAACCCGCTCCTCGGCATCACCGACATCGCCGCCGTCGCCCAGGTCGCCCGGGACGCGGGCGCCCGGCTCGTCGTCGACAACACCTTCGCCACCCCTTACCTCCAGCAGCCGCTGGCGCTCGGCGCGGACGTCGTCGTGCACTCGCTGACCAAGTACATGGGCGGCCACTCGGACGTCGTCGGCGGCGCCCTGATCACCGCCGACGAGACGCTGGGCGAGGAACTGGCGTACCACCAGAACGCCATGGGCGCGGTCGCCGGGCCGTTCGACTCGTGGCTGGTGCTGCGCGGCACCAAGACGCTGTCGGTGCGCATGGACCGGCACAGCGAGAACGCCACGAGGATCGCCGACATGCTGACCCGGCACGCGCGCGTGACCCGCGTGCTCTACCCCGGCCTGCCCGACCACCCCGGGCACGAGGTCGCCGCCAAGCAGATGCGGGCGTTCGGCGGCATGGTCTCCTTCCGGGTCGAGGGCGGCGAGGAGGCGGCGGTCGAGGTGTGCAACCGCGCGAAGATCTTCACGCTCGGCGAGTCCCTGGGCGGTGTCGAGTCGCTGATCGAGCACCCCGGGCGGATGACGCACGCCTCCGCGGCCGGCTCCGCGCTGGAGGTCCCGGGCGACCTGGTGCGCCTCTCGGTGGGCATCGAGAACGTCGACGACCTGCTGGAGGACCTCCAGCAGGCGCTCGGCTGACCGGCGTCGCTCACCAGCCCGTGAGCGGTGGGGTCGTCCGGGACGGCGGCTCCACCCACGGGCGTGCGGTCAGCGCCCACACCGTGAACGCCACGACCGCCGCGAGCAGCAGCAGCGCGGCCACGCGGCGGGCGAGCACCCGGCGGCGCAGCAGCCGGCCCCCGCGGCGCAGCACCTGCGCGTACAGGTCGGGCGGCACCGTCGCCGGGCCGGCCCGTTCCATGATCCGCCGCGCGGCGGCCTCCCGCTCCTGCCGGTTCACCGGGACACCGCCTGCGGCGCCGAGCCGTGCGGCGGGTGCAGCAGGGTCGCCGTGGCGCGGTCGCAGACCGTGCGGACGCGTTCCCGGGGCAGGCCCAGCAGCGCGGCGGTCTGCTCCTCGGCGACCCCTTCGAACAGCCGCAGGACGAGGATCAGCCGCTCCTGCGGGGCGAGCCGGGAAAGCGCGGTCCCGGGGCCCGGGCGGAACCGGTCCAGGACGCCGCCGTGGTGGTGCCAGGCCGCGCGGGCGAACCGGGTGGCCAGGTACTGGCGGGCCCGGTCGTACGGATCCTCGCCGCGCAGCCCGTCCCAGCACGCGTACGTGTGCGCGAGGGCGAGGGTGAGCAGCCGCCGCGCGCGCGGGTTGTCGTGCGGGGACTCCGCCGTGAGCAGGGTGGCGGTGTGCAGCAGCCGGCCGGCCGCGCCCGCCGTGAACGCCTCGAACTCCCGGGTCCGGCGCCTGCCGTCGGACACCCGCCGCTGTCGCACCGCGCCTCCCCCGTGACCCCGGGACACCGGCCCCGGCACCACCACGGGGCCCGGTCTCATATGAGGGCAGGGGCGGTCTTTCGGTCAAGAGCTGTGCACGCCTCGCGCGCGGGCGGCCGCCCGCGGCGCGGGCTCAGGACTGCGCCGCCGGCTCCGTCACCGTCGCCGCCGACATCCGGTCGGAGAGCGCGACATTGAAGCGGGTGAGGAGCGCGCAGAACGCCTCGCGCTCCTCCGGCGCCCAGTCCTGCGTCAACTCGGCCATCAGCTGACGCCTGGACGAGCGCACCTCCTCCAGCCGCGACAGGCCCCGCGGGGACAGCTGGAGCACGACGGCCCGGCCGTCCTCGGGGTGCGAGGTGCGCTTGACGAGACCGGAGTCGACGAGCGGGGCGACCTGCCGGGTGACCGTCGAGGAGTCGATGCCCATGCTGCAGGCGAGCGCCTTGACGCCCATCGGCCCCTCCTTGTCGAGCCGGTTGAGCAGCAGATACGCGGCGCGGTCCATGGAGTTGCGCACCTGTCCGACGCCGCCGAGCCGGGTCTGTTCGGCACGGCGGGCGAACACCGCCACCTCGTGCTGGAGCGTGTCGAGAAGACCGGTGTCACCGACGGTCGTCATGTCCATCGACATGTCAGGTGTTGTGGGCATGGCCGGGGGCTCACTTCATGAAGGGGTGCTGGGTTGGGGGACAGGGTACGCGGCCCGGACGCGGGTCGTACCGGCGCTGCGCAAACCCGTCTCGGAGGTTGGTCACACCCCGGCGTCCCGCCCGTGAACTGCGATGCTTGAACCATGAGCCACCGCACCGCCGACCCCCTTCGGACCGTCACCCTCGACGACGTACTCGGTGCCCAGAAGATGCTCACGGAGATCGCCCGGGTGACGGCCATGGAAGGCAGCCGCCACCTCACCCAGCTGGTCGGCGCACCGGTCCACCTCAAGTGCGAGAACCTCCAGCGGACGGGTTCGTTCAAGCTGCGCGGCGCCTACGTGCGGATCGCCGGGCTGCTGCCCGAGGAGCGGGCAGCCGGGGTGGTCGCCGCGAGCGCGGGCAACCACGCGCAGGGGGTGGCGCTCGCGTCGGCGCTGCTCGGGGTGCGGGCGACGGTGTTCATGCCGAAGGGCGCCCCGCTGCCGAAGATCAGCGCGACCCGGGAGTACGGCGCCGAGGTGCGCCTGCACGGCCACGTGGTCGACGAGACGCTGGCCGCCGCCCAGGAGTACGCGACCCGCACCGGCGCGGTGTTCATCCACCCCTTCGACCACCCCGACGTCATCGCGGGCCAGGGCACGGTCGGCCTGGAGATCCTGGAGCAGTGCCCGGAGGTGCGCACCGTCGTCGTCGGCATCGGCGGCGGCGGGCTCGCGGCGGGCATCGCGGTCGCGGTGAAGGCACTGCGGCCGGACGTGCGCATCATCGGCGTGCAGGCGGCGGGCGCGGCGGCCTACCCGCCCTCGCTCGCGGCCGGGCGCCCGGTCCCGGTCGAGAACCCGGTGACGATGGCCGACGGCATCAAGGTCGGCCGGCCCGGCGACGTGCCGTTCGCGCTCGTCGGCGCGCTGGTCGACGAGGTCCGCACGGTCACCGAGGACGAGCTGTCCACCGCGCTGCTGCTCTGCCTGGAGCGGGCGAAACTGGTCGTGGAGCCGGCCGGGGCGAGCCCGGTCGCGGCCCTGCTGAGCGACCCCGGCTCGTTCGAGGGGCCGGTGGTGGCGGTGCTGTCGGGCGGCAACGTCGACCCCGTGCTGATGCAGCGCGTGCTGCGGCACGGCATGGCCGCGCAGGGCCGCTACCTCGCCGTCCGGCTGCGCCTGACGGACCGCCCGGGGGCGCTGGCGACGCTGCTGGGGGTGCTGTCGCTGGCCGACGCCAACGTCCTCGACGTGAGCCACGTCCGGACCGATCCACGGCTCGGGCTCACGGAGGCGGAGGTGGAGCTGCACCTGGAGACGAAGGGCCCGGCCCACTGCGCCGAGGTGGGCGAGGCGCTGCGCGCGGCGGGCTACACGGTCATCGGCTGACCGCGCCGCACCGGCACCGCCGGGGCCCGGCCGAGCGCCGGGGAACGGCGGAGTGCCGGGGAACGGCGGAGCGCCGGGGTACGGCGGAGCGGCGCGCGGTACGGCCGCGCCCCCGGTGCGACGTGGCACCGGGGGCGCGGCGGAGCGTGACGGCGGCGGGTCAGCCGGCGTACGGCTCGGCCTTCAGGATCCTCACCGAGGCCTTCTTGCCGTTGGGCAGCTCGTACTCCGCGTCCTCGCCGACCTTCTTGCCGTTGACGCCGGTGCCCAGCGGGGACTGCGGCGAGTAGGTCTCGATCTCCTCGCTCGCGTACTCCCGGGAGGCGAGCAGGAAGGTCAGCGTGTCGTCCTCGTCGCCGTCGAAGGCGATCGTCACGACCATGCCGGGCGCGACCACGCCCTCGGCCGCGGGAGCCTCACCCACCTTGGCGTTCTCCAGGAGCTGGGTCAGCTGGCGCACGCGGAGCTCCTGCTTGCCCTGCTCCTCCTTGGCCGCGTGGTACCCGCCGTTCTCCCGCAGGTCGCCCTCCTCACGCGCCGCGGCGATCTTGGCCGCGATCTCGGTGCGCGCGGGACCAGACAGGTACTCAAGCTCTTCCTTGAGCTTGTCGTACGCCTCCTGGGTCAGCCAGGTGACGTTCTCGCTGGTCTGGGTCACAGGTGCTCCTCGTCGGTACTGGGAATACAAAGCATCGCCCTACCCGGAAGCATGTTCCTTCAGAGGTGGGCGAAACCACGAGCCTAACAATTCAAGGACGGAACGGGGAGGACATAACTCACTAATTCCGCTTCAACGCAGGTCAGTGGGCCGATATTCCGGGCGGTCCCCGGGTCGCAGCGCGGTGTCGCGCTCAGTCCGCGTGGCAGCCCAGCAGCTCGGCCGTGGTGCCGGGCGCGGTGGTGCGCAGCGTGACGACCCGGGTGATCCGGGTGGCGTCCCCGTCGAAGCGGAAGTCCGCGCGGCCCACCTCGGCGCCGTCCTCCGCGCGGGAGCGCACCGTGCAGTAGCCGGAGGCGCCGGCGTCCTTCTCGACCTGCAGCTCCACCGCCACCGCGTCGTCCCGCAGGTCGAAGCTGATCACCTCGGCGCTGATCTTGTTCTGGCCGACGTAGTGGTACGCGAAGAACGCGATCAGGACGAGCAGGACCGCGCCGAGAACCCCGCCGACGACCTTGAGGGTGCGGTCCGTGCGGGCGTCCGAGGAACGGCCGTAGCGCCCCTCGGGCGGTCGCGTACTCGCCGAACTCATGATCGTCCTCTCGACCGGGCGGGACGAACGTCCCGAAACAAGCCCCGGTGCCGTCATCCCGGAATGATTGGCCCTCCGATTCGGTCACTATAGAAGCCGCCCACGCGTCACCCGACCGGCACCCCTCACGACGTCCCCGCGGGACGAGACCCACGAACCGCGCCCGGTCCGCCGGGCGCGACACAACGACCGAGGATTGAGTCTTGACTGAGCAGCTGCGACTGATGGCCGTGCACGCCCACCCCGACGACGAGTCGAGCAAGGGCGCGGCCACCATGGCGAAGTACGTGTCCGAGGGGGTGGACGTGCTCGTGGTGACCTGCACGGGCGGGGAGCGCGGCTCCATCCTCAACCCGAAGCTCCAGGGCGACAAGTACATCGAGGACAACATCCACGAGGTCCGCCGCAAGGAGATGGACGAGGCCCGGGAGATCCTCGGCGTCAAGCAGGAGTGGCTCGGCTTCGTCGACTCCGGCCTGCCCGAGGGCGACCCGCTGCCCCCGCTGCCCGAGGGCTGCTTCGCCCTGGAGGACGTCGACCACGCGGCCGGCGAGCTGGTGCGGAAGATCCGCTCCTTCCGCCCCCAGGTGATCACCACCTACGACGAGAACGGCGGCTACCCGCACCCCGACCACATCATGACCCACAAGATCACGATGGTGGCCTTCGAGGGCGCGGCCGACACCGAGAAGTACCCGGAGGCCGAGTACGGCCCCGCCTACCAGCCGCTGAAGGTCTACTACAACCAGGGCTTCAACCGCCCCCGCACCGAGGCCCTGCACCAGGCGATGCTCGACCGCGGCCTGGACTCCCCCTACGGGGAGTGGCTCAAGCGCTGGGACGACTCCGGCCACAAGGACCGCACCCTGACCACCTACGTGCCGTGCGCGGACTTCTTCGAGATCCGCGACAAGGCACTGATCGCGCACCGCACCCAGATCGACCCCGACGGCGGCTGGTTCCGCGTGCCGCTGGAGCTCCAGAAGGAGGTCTGGCCCACCGAGGAGTACGAGCTGGCGAAGTCCCTCGTCGCCACCTCCCTCCCCGAGGACGACCTCTTCGCGGGCATCCGGGACAATGTCTGACATGACCCCAAGCACAAGCATGGCCATGACGCACTTCGTGACCATCGCCAAGGAGTTCGACAAGGACAAGGTCACCCCCGGTGTCCTCGGCTTCATCGTCTTCGCGGTGATGGGCCTGGCCGTCTGGGCGCTGATGAAGTCGATGAACCGGCACATGGGCAAGGTCGACTTCGAGGAGACCCCGGCGGCCGGCGCCGAGACCGCGGCCGCCACGGCCAAGACCGACAAGGCCTGACCCGCCCGGGCGGGGCACGCGACACCACCACGCCCGCACCGCGGATACGGCGCCCGCCGCGCCCGCACCACGCCGCCGGCACCGCCACGCCCCTCACCTCCGGGGCGTGGCGGCCCGCCGCCGTGCCCGTGGTGCGGGTGATGCCGAGCGAGCACGGCACCCGCGCGGGCCCGCGTCATTGTGCGCCTCCCGGTACAGGTCCCCCGACGTAGCGTCGCCGCGTCCGGTGCGGCTCGCCCTGTTGCCGGGCTGCAATACCTGTACGCCCAGCACCGACCCGATCAGCGGCCCCTCGTCCACGGCCTGTGCCAGATCGCTGATCTCGCCCGCCGTACAGGTCACCGCGTAGCAGGGAGTAATCGCAAAGCGCGCCCAGTGCGTGCAGCGCTGCGCCTGGTCCACGCCTTCCGCGCGCCGTTGTGATGAGGTCGGACGCCGTCGTCCAGCCGACGCAGCGCCTTGTCCAGTGAGGTGAAACCGTCCGGGGCGAACCGGTCCGAGCGGTCGGCGTATGGCCATCGACCGGACGCAGCACCGAGTCGGCCAGCTGCGTGCACGTTCAGCGGCTCCTGCGCGCCGCGCTCCACCGGGTCCTCCTCGTCGAGCAACTGGGTGTGTGCGAGGACGCGGACCAGGTCGTGCAGGCGGTTGCGGTTGCCGCGGACGTGGTCGATCAGCCCCGCGAGACAGCGGCCCCCGTTCACTCCGCAGTGACCTTGGGGGGTCTCGATCGTTCTAGTGAGGGTCGGGCTGATTTTCGAACGGGGGGCTGATGGGCAGGAGCGGCGTCGGTGAAGAGCGGACCGCGGCGTTGATCCCTGTCGCGTCCTATGCGCGCACCTCCGAGGATGTCCGTCAAAGGGACGGACACGGAGTGCGCCATCAACTTCTGATCAACGAACGAGTTGCCCGTGAGCACGCCTGCCACATCGTGGCTGTGTACGCCGACAACGGCCGCAGCGCTTCGAAACCGGGCGTCGCGCGTCCGGGGTTCGAGCGGCTGCTGGGGGACCTGGCGCGCGGTCACACAGAGCAGGGTCAGGTGATCGGTGGTGTCGTCTGTGTCGCGGACGACCGGTTGTATCGCCGACCGGAAGACCTAGCCCGCTACCTCGTGGCGCTGACCAGTCGGCCGGGCCGTCTCCATCTCGATCCGCTGGGGGTGCGGGATCCGTACTCCCTCGACGGTCTGATGCAGGCCGCACGCTCACTGCAGGCAGCGCTCACGGAGACCAGCGTCAGAAGTCGTCGACTGACGAACTGGCACTGGGCGCGAGCCGTGGAGGGAGTGCCCCACAGCGGGCCGCGTCCCTTCGGCTGGCAGGAGGACCGCATTCGGCTCCGTCCCGACGAGGCGTCCTTGGTCGAGCAGTCGATCGCGGACCGCACCGCCGGAAAAGCGGTTCGTGCCATCGCACGTGACTGGTGTGCTCTCGGTGTCACAGGGACCCGGGGCGGCCGACCCAACGCGCAGACGGTCACGCAGATCATGACCGCGCCCAGGGTGTGTGGCTATCGCGCCAATAGAGGGCAACTACTGCTCGAACCCGAGGGGGGACGGCCGGTGCTCGGGCAGTGGGAGCCGATCGTGACGCCCGAGCAGTGGCAGGCCGTATGCGCGACCTTCTCGGCGGGGAGCCTGTACCTGCATCGGGGCAGCGGCGCACCTAGGCTCACAGGGTATCGACCGGGACCCCGCCATCTCGCAACAGGACTACTGCGTTGTGCGAGGGAGCGGTCCGAAGGCAGCCTCTGCCATGGGGCACTGTGCGCTCAGCAGGGCAGGAGCGCGAGAAGCCCGTACGTCTACTCCTGCCGTGACTGCAGACGCTGCAGCATCAGCGGGCCATTGGCCGACGAGGCGGTGGAGCGACTGCTGCTGTCCGGAACTCCGGGTGTTACCGGCCTGCCGGAGTCCGTGCGCATCCGCTGGGTGTCAGGGGGCCTGCCGCTGGAGGAGAGGAGGCAGGCCATCGCCTCGGCCCTCATCTGCTGCCTGGTCCGTCCTGGAGTGAAAGGGAAGCAGGCATGGGATCCGTCCCGGGTGGAACCCGTATGGCGATGCGCGGATCGAGTTGGACTGGCCGGGCTGATGGCTGACAGCGAGCCGCCAGGAGACGGGCAGGGGCCCGTCGGGCAGGATGGGAAGCATGGCGAACCGACTGGCCCATGAGACCTCTCCCTATCTGCTCCAGCACGCGGACAACCCCGTCGACTGGTGGCCGTGGTCCGAGGAGGCGTTCGAGGAGGCGAGGCGGCGGGACGTGCCGGTGCACTTGAGCGTGGGCTACTCGAGTTGCCACTGGTGCCATGTGCTCGCCAAGGAAAGCTTCGAGGACGAAGCGGTCGCCGGGTACATGAACGAGCACTTCGTGAACATCAAGGTCGACCGCGAGGAACGCCCCGACGTGGACGCCGTCTACATGGAGGCCGTGCAGGCCGCCACCGGACAGGGCGGGTGGCCGATGACGGTGTTCCTGACACCGGACGCCGAGCCGTTCTACTTCGGGACGTACTTCCCGCCCGCGCCCCGGCACGGCATGCCGTCGTTCCGGCAGGTGCTGGAGGGGGTGCGGCTGGCCTGGGACGACCGGCGCGAGGAGGTCGCCGACGTCGCGGGCAAGATCGTGCGGGACCTCGCCGGGCGGGAGATCGACTACGGCGCCGGGAAGCAGGTGCCGGGGGAGCAGGAGCTGGCGCAGGCGCTCCTCGGGCTGACCCGGGAGTACGACCCGCAGCGCGGCGGGTTCGGCGGGGCGCCGAAGTTCCCGCCGTCCATGGTGCTCGAGTTCCTGCTGCGGCACGCGGCGCGGACGGGCTCCGAGGGTGCGTTGCAGATGGCGGCGGACACCTGTGAGCGGATGGCCCGGGGCGGGATCTACGACCAGCTCGGGGGCGGGTTCGCGCGCTACTCGGTGGACCGGGACTGGGTGGTGCCGCACTTCGAGAAGATGCTGTACGACAACGCGCTGCTGTGCCGGGTCTACGCGCACCTGTGGCGGGCCACCGGCTCGGAGCGGGCGCGGCGCGTCGCGCTGGAGACGGCCGACTTCCTGGTGCGCGAACTGCGCACGCCCGAGGGCGGGTTCGCCTCCGCGCTCGACGCCGACAGCGACGACGGGACCGGACGGCACGTCGAGGGCGCGTACTACGTCTGGACCCCGGAGCAGTTGCGCGCCGTCCTCGGTGAGGAGGACGCCCGGCTCGCCGCGCAGTACTTCGGGGTGACCGAGGAGGGGACCTTCGAGGAGGGGGCCTCCGTGCTCCAGCTTCCGCAGCAGGAGGGCGTCTTTGACGCGGCTCGGGTGGCGGACGTGCGGCAGCGGCTGCTGCGGGCCCGTGCCGAGCGGGCCGCTCCCGGCCGGGACGACAAGGTCGTGGCCGCCTGGAACGGCCTGGCGATCGCCGCGCTCGCCGAGACCGGCGCCTACTTCGACCGCCCGGACCTTGTCGACGCCGCCCTCGCCGCCGCCGATCTGCTGGTCCGGGTGCACCTCGACGAGCAGGGCCGGCTGGCGCGTACGAGCAAGGACGGCCGGGCCGGTGCCCACGCGGGAGTCCTGGAGGACTACGGGGACGTCGCCGAGGGGTTCCTGGCGCTGGCGTCCGTGACGGGGGAGGGGGTGTGGCTGGACTTCGCGGGGCTGCTGCTCGACCACGTGCTCGTGCGGTTCGCCGACGAGGAGTCCGGGGCGCTGTTCGACACGGCCGCCGACGCCGAGCGGCTGATCCGCAGGCCGCAGGACCCGACCGACAACGCCGCCCCGTCCGGCTGGACGGCCGCCGCGGGGGCGCTGCTGAGCTATGCGGCGCAGACCGGTTCGGAGGCCCACCGCACCGCCGCCGAGCGGGCGCTGGGGGTGGTGCGGGTGCTCGGGCCGCGGGTGCCGCGGTTCATCGGCTGGGGGCTCGCGGTCGCCGAGGCGCTGCTGGACGGGCCGCGGGAGGTGGCGGTGGTGGGTCCCGCGTTCGACGACGCGGCGGCCCGGGAGCTGCACCGTACGGCTCTGCTGGGGACGGCGCCGGGTGCGGTCGTCGCGTACGGCCCGGTGGGCGGCGACGAGTTCCCGCTGCTCGCGGACCGGCCGCTGAGCGGGGGTGAGCCGACGGCGTACGTCTGCCGTAACTTCACCTGCGACGCCCCGACGACCGATCCGGAGCGGCTGCGCACCGCGCTCTCGGGGCGGTGAGCGCTGTCTGAAATGATCGATAGTTGAGCAGGTGTTCGGTTAGATCCCGCTAGGCACCGCACCGCGCCGAAACAGGCTTTTTATCGGAACCGCCCCCGCGCTTCACGGTTCCCCCCTAGTCTCTGCACATGCCGCGACGGTGACGGCCCCGGCCGTCCGTCGCGTGTGTGGGGGGTTTTCAGGATCTGGGGGGATCTGTTTGCTGACGTCTGTCTTCATCGCTGCCGTTTCACTGGCCCTGTTCTGGATGGCGGCGTTCACGCTGTGGTGGCAGATGCACGCGTGGCGCACGCCCGAGGTGCTGGCCTCCACCCGGTTCAGCCGTCCGGACGGGGCCGAGCAGCTGTCGTTCTCGCTGCTCCTTCCGGCCCGGCACGAGCAGGCGGTGCTGGACCACACCATCCAGCGCCTGCTGGAGTCCGCGCACGCCGACTTCGAGATCATCGTGATCGTCGGGCACGACGACCCGGAGACCGCCGGGGTGGCGCACGCGGCCGCCGCGCGGGACCCGCGGGTGCGGGTCGTCGTCGACACCCACGAGAAGAAGAACAAGCCGAAGGCGATGAACACGGCGCTGCCGCACTGCCGCGGCGATGTCGTCGGGGTCTTCGACGCCGAGGACCAGGTCCACCCGGACCTGCTCGCCCACGTGGACCACGCCTTCCGCGCGACCGGCGCGGACGTCGTCCAGGGCGGGGTGCAGCTGATCAACTTCCACTCCAGCTGGTACAGCCTGCGCAACTGCCTGGAGTACTTCTTCTGGTTCCGTTCGCGGCTGCACCTGCACGCGCAGAAGGGGTTCATCCCTCTCGGCGGCAACACCGTGTTCGTCCGCACCGACGTACTGCGCGAGGCGGGCGGCTGGGACCCGAACTGCCTGGCCGAGGACTGCGACCTGGGTGTCCGGCTGTCCAGTGCCGGCAAGAAGGTCGTCGTCGCCTACGACTCCGAGATGGTCACCCGCGAGGAGACCCCCGGCTCGCTGATCAGCCTGCTGAAGCAGCGCACCCGCTGGAACCAGGGCTTCCTCCAGGTCTACCGGAAGCGGGACTGGAAGCAGCTGCCCACGTTCGGGCAGCGGCTGCTCGCCCGCTACACGCTGATGACGCCGTACCTCCAGGCGGTCTCCGGGGTGGTCATCCCGCTCAACGTGGCCGTCGCGCTCTTCCTGGACGTGCCGGTCGGCGTCGCCTTCATCACCTTCCTGCCGGCCGTCACCGCCCTGGTCACCTTCGTCTTCGAGCTGGTCGGCCTGCACGACTTCGGCAAGCAGTACGGGCTGCGCGTCCGCTTCGTGCACTACGTGAAGCTGATCGTCGGCGGCCCCTTCTACCAGGTGCTCCTCGCCGGGGCCGCCGTCCGCGCCGTCTGGCGGGAGCAGCGCGGCCGGAGCGACTGGGAGCTGACCAGCCATGTCGGCGCTCATCTCGCGCACGTGAACCGAGAGGACGTTCCTGCGTGACCTCCACCCTTCCCGCGGCGACCGGCATCACGGTCCCCGCGCAGCGGACGGCTGCGCCCACACTCCGTTCGACCGGTCGGACACAGCCTCCGCAGCGGCTGCGTTCCTCCCGTCCCGACCTCCTGCTGTGCGGTCTCCTCCTCGTGGCGATCCTCGTCGTCCAGGGCTGGAACATCGCCGACTACCCCACCCTCAGCGACGACGAGGGCACCTACCTCGCCCAGGCCTGGGCCGTGCAGGAGGGCCGCGGTCTCGCCCACTACACCTACTGGTACGACCACCCGCCGCTCGGCTGGATCCAGATAGCCGTGCTCACCTGGATACCCGCCCTGCTCAGCCCGGACTCGATGACCGTCGGCACGATGCGCGCCGCGATGCTGCTGGTCTCCGCGGCCGCCGCGGTCCTCGTCTACGTCGTCGGCCGCCGTCTCGCCCTGCCCCGCTGGGCCGCCGGACTCGGCATGGCGCTGTTCGGGCTCTCCCCGCTGTCGGTCGTCCTCCAGCGCGAGATCTTCCTCGACAACCTGGCCGTGATGTGGACGCTGCTCGCGTTCGCCCTCGCCGCCTCCCCCAGCCGCCACCTGTGGCACCACTTCGGTGCGGGCGTCGCCGCCGCGACGGCCGTGCTCACCAAGGAGACGATGCTCGTCGTCCTGCCCGCCCTGCTGCTCACCATGTGGCGGCACAGCCACCGTGACACCCGCAAGTTCGCGGTGACCGGCGCGATCACCGCCTGCGCCCTGATCGGTCTGTCGTACCCGTTGTTCGCGCTGCTCAAGGGGGAGCTGCTGCCGGGCGTGGGCCATGTGTCGCTGTGGGACGGCATCACCTACCAGATGAGCCGGCCCGGCTCGGGCTTCATCCTCGACGAGGGCTCCGGCTCCCACGGGGTGCTCCGGTCCTGGCTGTACTACGACCGGGTCCTGCCCCTGGGCGGGCTCGCCGGAGCCCTGCTGCTCCTGCTGACCTGGCGCTGGTCGGTCACCGCCCGCGCGCTCGCCGGGCCCGCGCTGACCGTGGCGATCCTCGCCCTGGTCGCGCTGCGCCCCGACGGCTACCTGCCCGCGATGTACATCATCCAGGCGCTGCCGTTCCTCGCCCTGGTCCTCGCCGGGGGCACCGCCAGCGTCGCCCACGCCGTGCTGCGCAGGAGGCGCCTCGAGGGACGCCGGCCGCACGCCCGGTACGCGGTCGCCGCCGTGCTCGCGCTCGCGGCGAGCGCCTGGGTCGTGCCCCGCTGGTACGAGGGTGCCCGCACCGCGGTCACCACCGACGCGAACGCCCCCTACCGGGCCGCCGCCCGCTGGCTGGGCACCGAGGTGGAGCACCCGCGGGACACCCGCGTCCTCGTCGACGACGCCCTCTGGCTGGACCTCGTCCACCAGGGCTACGAACCCGGACTCGGCGCCGTCTGGTTCTACAAGGCCGACCTCGACCCCGCCGTGACCCGGACCATGCCGCGCGGCTGGCGGGACCTCGACTACGTGGTCGCCTCGCCGACGGTCCGGCGTGACGCGGTCGACCTGCCCAACGTCCGGGCCGCCATCGAGCACTCGGCGCCGGTCGCCGTCTTCGGCACCGGGGCGGACCGGATCGAGATCCGGCGCATCCAGCAGACGGGCACCCCGGGAGGCACGCGATGAGCCAGGACCACACCGTCCCGGCAGAGGCCGTGGCGGCGACGGAGGTCCCCGAACCGGGCGCCGTCACCATCGTCGTGCCGACGTTCAACGAGTCGGCGAACATCCGGCGGCTGCTGCACCAGATCACCGAGTCGGTGCCGTCCCGGCTGCCCTGCGAGGTCGTCTTCGTCGACGACTCCACCGACGACACCCCCGAGGTGATCCGCGCGGCCGCCCGGGACTGCCCGTTCCCGGTGACCGTGCTGCACCGGGAGGAGCCCGTGGGCGGGCTCGGCGGCGCGGTCGTCGAGGGCATGAAGGCGGCCGGGTCGGACTGGATCGTCGTCATGGACGGCGACTGCCAGCACCCGCCGTCCCTCGTCCCCGAGCTGGTCGCCACCGGCGAACGCGCGGGCGCCGGACTGGTCGTCGCCTCCCGCTACCTCAAGGGCGGCAGCCGCGCCGGGCTCGCCGGCAGCTACCGGGTGGCCGTCTCCCGGGGCGCGACCTGGCTGACCAAGTCCCTCTTCCCCCGCCGGCTGCACGGCATCAGCGACCCGATGAGCGGTTTCTTCGCGATCCGGCGCGGTGATGTCACCGCGGAGGCGCTGAAGCCGCTCGGCTACAAGATCCTGCTGGAGCTGGCGGTGCGCAGCCGTCCGCGCACGGTCGGCGAAGTGCCCTTCGTCTTCCAGGAGCGGTTCGCGGGGGCCTCCAAGTCCACGGCTCAGGAAGGGCTGCGTTTCCTGCGGCACCTGGCCGGGCTGCGCACGGCCGATCCGCTCGCCCGCATGGTGGTGTTCGGGCTGATCGGGCTGACCGGCTTCGCGCCGAACCTGGCCGCGCTGTGGGCGATGACCGAGGCGGGCCTGCACTACCTGCCCGCGGAGATCGCCGCCAACCAGTTCGGTGTGGCCTGGAACTTCCTGCTGATCGAGAAGCTGCTGTTCCGTGACCGGCGCCGGCACCGGCACTGGGCCGACCGCACCCTGCGGTTCGCCGTGCTCGCCAACGCCGACCTGGTGCTGCGCATCCCGCTGATCGCGCTGCTGGTCGGCCGGTTCGGGCTGGCCGTGCTGCCCGCGACGGCCATCGCCCTGGTCATCACGTTCGTCCTGCGCTTCGCCGGTACCGAGGCGCTGGTCTACCTGCCCCGCAGGAGCCGCACAGCGAGGAGCACTGCATGAGATCCCGACGGAGAACGGCCCTGCTGGCCGCCATGGGCCTCGCCGGAGGCCTCCTCCTCTCCACCCCCCAGTCCGCCTCCGCCGCCAACCTCATCAAGAACCCCGGGTTCGAGACGGCCGGCACCGGTGACATGCCGTACTGCTGGCAGAAGTCCGGCTGGGGCGACAACGACTTCACCTTCACCACGACGGCCGACGCCCGCTCCGGCGGCAAGGCGATGAAGGTCGAGCTGACCCGGCGGGCCGACGGCGACCGCAAGGCGCTGATCACCGAGTCGGCGGACTGCGCGCCGGTGGTCGCCGCCGGCAAGCAGTACGACCTGTCCCTCTGGTACAAGACGACCACGCCGGACGCCAACGTCACCCTGTTCCGGCACGACACCACGACGGGCTGGCAGTACTGGACCGACCTGAAGACGCTCCAGCTTGCGGCGGACTGGACCCAGGCGTCCGTCCGCACCCCCGAGGTCCCGGCCGGCACCGACCGCATCAGCTGGGGCGTCTCCGTCTACGGCACCGGCTCGGCCACCACCGACGACTACACCATGGAGCAGGTCGCCGAGCCGGTGCCGCCGCCGCAGTGCACCGGCACCGCCCAGCAGTGCGCCGACGGCAGGTGGGAGGTGCTGCCCGCGCAGAACCCGGTCCGCTCCATGCACTCGGTGGTCCTGCACAACGGCAGGATCCTGCTCATCGCGGGCTCCGGCAACGACCCGGAGAAGTTCCGGGCGGGCACCTTCACCTCGGCGGTCTACGACCCGGCGAACGGCACCTACAAGATCATCCCCACGCCGAAGGACATGTTCTGCGCCGGGCACGTCCAGCTCCAGGACGGGCGGGTGCTGGTGATGAGCGGCAACAAGGGCTACCCGTCGGCGGACGGGAAGACCGGCTACCAGGGGTACAAGGACTCGTACGTCTTCGACCCCGCGACCGAGACGTACACGAAGACCAACGACATGAACGACGGGCACTGGTACCCGTCGGCGACCGTCCTCGGCAACGGCGACGTGCTCTCCTTCGGCGGGCTGAAGGAGGACTCCACCGGCTCGGTCACCGCCGAGCGCTGGTCGCAGGCCCAGCAGCGCTGGCTGCCGACCTGGCAGGTCAAGCAGACCTGGTCGTTCTGGGGCCTGTACCCGTCGATGATCCTCCTGCAGGACGGCCGGCTCTTCTACTCCGGCAGCCATGTCTTCGGCAACAACATCCCCGGCACCGGCGCCGCGATCTACGACTACGACGCCAACACCATCACCCAGGTGCCCGGCCTGCAGAGGAAGGACGAACGCGACCAGTCGGCCAGCGTGCTGCTGCCGCCCGCCCAGGACCAGAAGGTGCTCACCCTCGGCGGGGGCAACATCGACTCCAACCCCGACGCCAACCGCCTCACCGACGTCATCGACCTGAAGCAGCCGAACCCGCAGTACACCGCCGGGCCGCCGCTCCCGCAGGGCACCGTCGACTTCGGCAACGGCAAGGTCGCGCAGACCGGTGACCAGGGCAAGATGTACGCCTCCGCGGTGCTGCTGCCCGACGGCAAGGTGCTGGAGACGGGCGGCGCCCTGCACAACCGCGCGAACCCGGTCTTCGAGACCTCCCTCTACGACCCGGGGACGAACACCTTCGACCCGGTGGCCGTCGACCCGCAGGCCCACGGCTACCACTCCTCGGCGTTCCTGCTGCCCGACGGCCGGGTGATGGCCACCGGTGACAACCCGGGCAACGGGAGCTGGAACCACAACGTG
Source organism: Streptomyces glaucescens (assembly GCF_000761215.1). Classification (GTDB taxonomy): domain Bacteria; phylum Actinomycetota; class Actinomycetes; order Streptomycetales; family Streptomycetaceae; genus Streptomyces; species Streptomyces glaucescens_B. The sequence continues at coordinate 4,862,530 of NZ_CP009438.1, forward strand.
TCCGTCTACACCCCGCCCTACCTGTTCAAGGGCCCCCGCCCGACGATCACTTCGGTGATCGACACCGAGTGGACCTACGGCGACACCCAGCGGATCACCGTCGACCGGCCCATCGCCAAGGCCGAACTGATCCGCCCGGCCGCCGTCACCCACTCCTCCGACCCCAACCAGCGGTTCGTGGACCTGCCGCTGTCCGTCGACGGCAACAACGTCGACCTGAACGTGACGAGCAACCCCAACCTGGCCCCGCCCGGCTGGTACATGCTCTTCGCGGTCGACGCCAACGGCGTCCCCTCGGTGGCGAAGTGGGTGCACCTGCAGGGCCCGGCCGCGCTCAGCGCCACCGGCGCCTCCCCGCACGTCCACTCCTTCGCGGACGAGCTCGAAGGCACGGTGCAGCGCCCCGGCAGGAAGCGCGCCTCCCAGCCGGTCGCCCCCACCGTCTCCGGCTGCGACCGGCACTACGGCTCCGCCAACGTCTGCGTGCCCACCGCCTTCCCGCCCCAGGTGAAGAAGACGACCGCCGCCCGCTGCGGCTGGCTCCAGCGCAACGACTACGGCCGCCTGCGGATCAACGGCGCCGACGACCCGCTCCGACTCGACCCGGACAGGGACGGGGTGGCCTGCGGGAAGGGAGACCTGCGGCGGCGTTAGCCGCGCTGCGGGAACTCGGCCAGGGCGCGCTCCACGATGGCTTCCAGCTGTTCGTGGTGCGCGCCCTTCCAGTAGGCGCGCCCGCACTCACCGCACTGCGCGAACACGTCGTACGTCCGCTGGGTGCCGGCCTCCAGCCGGTCCGCCACCTCCTCCTTGGTGGCCTCCTTCAGCAGGCCGTTGCAGGCGGTGCAGCGGGTCCACGGGCGCAGCTCGGGCCGGAACCGGTCCAGGACGTCCTGGAGCTGCTCGTCCGGCCGGGTGCTGTAGACGAACGCGCCCGCCCACAGCTCCCGGCGACGCAGCAGGCCCCGGTCGCGGCTGAGCATGACCCGCTGCTCGGCGGCCGAGCGGGCGGCGAGGGCGGGGTCGCCGATGTCCGTCGACTCGTAGGCGGTGTCCACGCCGAGCAGCCGCAGCCGGCGGGCCAGCGTGCCGAGGTGCACGTCGAGGAGGAAGCGCAGCGGGGCACCGGGCACCCGCTGCGGGCGGGTCACGGCCCGCACGCCCACCCGCTCGCCGTCCCGGGGGACGTGCCCGGTGGGCACGGGCCGTCCGTCGACGACCAGTTCGCCGACCTCGGTGAGCGGCACCCCGAGGGATTCGACGACGTGCCCGAGCGTGGAGACGCCGTCGGTGGCGAGGCGGGTCGCGCCGCGGCGGCGCTCCTGCGGCACGAACAGGGCCAGTTCGGGGGCGACTTCGACGTGGATCTCCGCTGTGTTCACGGGATCAGGATGTCAGGCCGTGTTCGAAGACGGTGAGGGCGCGGTCCACCAGCTCCCCGAAGTCCTCGCTGAAGCCGCCCTTCACCCAGTGCCGGGTGGCTTCCATCAGCCCGCCGATCAGGGACATCGCGAAGACCCGCACCTCCAGGCTCTCCGGGTCGCGCCCGGTGCGCTCGGCGATGGCCGCGGCGAGCAGGTCGCCGGTGGCCGCCATGCTCTCCGTCATCCGCGAGCGCACCGCCGGCACCTCGGTCATCAGCGTCGTGCGCAGCCTGATCACCCGCGGGTCCTCGTGCGCGCCGAAACCGACGGCCTTGCGCAGCACGTACCGCAACGACTCCAGCCAGGGTTCGTCCGCCGGACGCTCCCGCAGCTCCGCCAGCAGCAGCGGGTCGTACTCGTCCGTGAGGACGATGTCCTCCTTGGTCGGGAAGTAGCGGAAGACGGTCGACGGCGAGACCTCGGCGCGCTCGGCGATCTGCTCGATCGTGGTGGCCTCGTAGCCCTGTTCCTCGATCAGCGCGTAGGTGGCCTCGCGGATCGCCTCACGGGTTCTGATCTTCTTCCGCTCCCGGAGTCCCAGCTGGGGGCGGTCGGCGGGGGCGGAGGTGCGTGCGGCCGTCATGCGGGTCATTGTCCGGCATCGGCGGCGGGCGTGGCCATGTCGGGGGCGGCGGGCGCGCTCCGGGCGCCGGGCAGGAAGCCCGCCACCAGCAGCGCGGACACCAGCGAGGCCAGCGCGCACACCAGCAGCACCAGGGCCGTGCCGTGCGCGTACGCGCCGTTCGCCGAGGCGATCAGCCCGGGTGCGCCCGACCGTTCGGCGACGAGGCGGACGGCGACGACCGACTCCCCGGCGGTGTCCGCGGCCTGCGGGGGCAGTCCCGCGACATCGAGCCGGTCCCGGAAGGCGCCGCTGAGCAGCGAGCCGAGCAGGGCGATGCCGGTCGCCCCGCCGGCCTGGCGCAACGTCATGAGGAGTCCCGAAAACTCTCGGAATCGAGTGACTGTCGATGCGGCCCCGGTTCGCGGGCATGAAGAACGGGCCACGGCTCGCAAGCCGTGGCCCGGAAGGAGAGGTGTCCTACGCGTGCTGGTACGCCACCAGGGAGATGCCGATGTAGTGGGCGATGAACGCCGCCAGCGTGAGGGCGTGGAAGACCTCGTGGAAGCCGAACCAGCGCGGTGACGGGTTCGGGCGCTTGATGCCGTAGACGATGCCGCCCAGGCTGTAGAGGAGTCCGCCGACGACCACCAGGATGAGGACGGCGACGCCGCCCGCGCGCATGAAGTCGGGCAGGAAGAAGACGGCCGCCCAGCCCATCGCGATGTAGCAGGGCGTGTAGAGCCAGCGCGGGGCGCCGACCCAGAAGACCCGGAAGGCGATGCCGGCCAGGGCCGCGGCCCAGATGCCCCACAGCAGCCACCGGCCCTTGGAGCCCGGCAGGAGCAGCAGCGTGAGCGGGGTGTAGGTGCCCGCGATGATCAGGAAGATGTTGGCGTGGTCCAGGCGACGCAGCACGCCGTCCATCCGGGGGCTCCAGTTGCCCCGGTGGTACAGCGCGCTCACGCCGAAGAGCAGGCACGCGGTCAGCGCGTAGACGCCGCACGCGATGCGGCCGCGCGGCGAATCGGCGAGTGCGGTCAGCACCAGGCCCGCGATCAGCGCGGCGGGGAACATGCCGAGGTGCAGCCAGCCGCGCAGCTTCGGCTTGACGGAGTCCGGAAGGGACGGGTGCGGCAGATGGCGCGCCACGGAACCACGGTCGGCGGCCGGCGTGTGCGTGTGCGCATCGGAGGCGGACGCAGTCATGCGGGGAATCGTACCTACGGCCTCGTAAGTCGCGGATCAGGGAGTCCTGGCCACCGCCCGTGATCACCCGTGTGCCGGGCCCGACGGTCACCGGCGCAGCCGCCTCGTGCTCCCGCCGACGGCTCGGGCCCGACGGCCGCACCGGCATCGCGGGTATCTCAAAGAAAAAGTCAGCCGAACCCAAGGTGTACGCAAAAAATCACGGTGAAATCCGCTGAACGTGGCGTTCCTCACGGCGCTCAGGTGTGCGGCCCTCTGGACAAATGCGCAGCCACCTCGGATGATCAAATGAGTGCGGTCGGCACCGGATGAGCGGCTACGAAGCATCCGGGTCGCGGCCCCCACGGGGCAGACAGGACAAAAACCCTCTCTTAGGAGCGATCGTGGCGCGCGACAACGCGGCTCCCACCGTCAGCCCGACCAACCATCAGGAACTGATCTCGTGGGTCGACGAGATCGCTGAACTGACCCAGCCGGACAACGTGGTCTGGTGCGACGGATCCGAGGCCGAGTACGAGCGACTGTGCGAAGAGCTCGTCCGGAAGGGCACCTTCCGCAAGCTCGACCCCGTCAAGCGCCCGAACTCCTACTACGCCGCCTCCGACCCCACCGACGTCGCCCGCGTCGAGGACCGGACCTTCATCTGCTCCGAGAAGGAGGAGGACGCCGGCCCCACCAACCACTGGAAGGCCCCCGCCGAGATGCGGGAGATCTTCCAGGGCTCCGGCGGCGAGGGCGGCCTCTTCCGCGGCTCCATGCGCGGCCGCACCATGTACGTCGTGCCCTTCTGCATGGGCCCGCTCGGCTCGCCGCTGTCCGCGATCGGCGTCGAGATCACCGACTCCGCGTACGTCGCCGTCGCCATGCGCACCATGACCCGCATGGGCCAGGCCGTCCTCGACGAGCTGGGCGACGACGGCTTCTTCGTCCGGGCCGTCCACACCCTGGGCGCCCCGCTGGAGCCCGGCCAGGAGGACGTCCCCTGGCCCTGCAACCAGACCAAGTACATCTCCCACTTCCCGGAGACCCGCGAGATCTGGTCCTACGGCTCCGGCTACGGCGGCAACGCCCTGCTCGGCAAGAAGTGCTACGCCCTGCGCATCGCCTCCGTCATGGCCCGCGACGAGGGCTGGCTCGCCGAGCACATGCTGATCCTCAAGCTCACCCCGCCGCAGGGCGAGCCGAAGTACGTGGCCGCCGCCTTCCCGTCCGCGTGCGGCAAGACCAACCTGGCCATGCTGGAGCCCACGATCTCCGGCTGGACGGTCGAGACCATCGGTGACGACATCGCCTGGATGCGCTTCGGCGAGGACGGCCGCCTGTACGCCATCAACCCCGAGGCCGGCTTCTTCGGCGTCGCGCCCGGCACCGGCGAGCACACCAACGCCAACGCGATGAAGACCCTGTGGGGCAACTCGGTCTTCACCAACGTCGCCCTCACCGACGACAACGACGTGTGGTGGGAGGGCATGACGGAGGAGACGCCCGCCCACCTCACCGACTGGAAGGGCAACGACTGGACGCCGGAGTCCGGCACCCCGGCCGCCCACCCCAACGCCCGCTTCACCGTGCCCGCCTCGCAGTGCCCGATCATCGCGCCCGAGTGGGAGGACCCCAAGGGCGTGCCGATCTCCGCGATCCTCTTCGGCGGTCGCCGCGCCACCGCCGTCCCGCTGGTCACGGAATCCTTCGACTGGAACCACGGCGTCTTCCTCGGCGCCAACGTGGCCTCCGAGAAGACCGCCGCCGCCGAGGGCAAGGTCGGCGAGCTGCGCCGCGACCCGTTCGCCATGCTGCCGTTCTGCGGCTACAACATGGGCGACTACATGGCCCACTGGATCGACGTGGCCAAGGACAAGGACCAGTCCAAGCTGCCGAAGATCTACTACGTCAACTGGTTCCGCAAGGACGACGAGGGCCGGTTCGTCTGGCCCGGCTTCGGCGAGAACTCCCGCGTCCTGAAGTGGATCGTGGAGCGCCTGGACGGCAAGGCCGAGGGCGTGGAGACCCCGATCGGCATCCTGCCGACGAAGGACGCGCTCGACACCGACGGCCTGGACCTGGCCGACTCCGACCTGGAGTTCCTGCTGACGGTCGACAAGGAGGTGTGGCGCGAGGAGGCCGCCCTGGTCCCCGAGCACCTGAACACCTTCGGCGACCACACGCCCGAGGAACTGTGGGACGAGTACCGCGCCCTTGTGGAGCGCCTGGGCTGAGCCCGCCCCCAAGACCCCGCGGCCGGCTGGAACCGACTGTGCCCTGACCAGCTACATCGTCACGGCCGGCCGCGGTGACCTCGTCACGGCACCGGAGCCCCGCACAAGGGCGTGCGGGGCTCCGTTGTCCGTGCCCGCGGGTCACCCGTGAGCGGGCGGTGTCCGCCGTCGAGCGCGGCGAGGAAAGGCAGCGCGGCCGTCCGAGGGGCGGCGCGGGAGGGCGCGGGCGACCGCACCTCGCCCGCAGCCGTGACGCGTCCGCGCGCCCGGGCGGGAAGCGCCCAGGGCCGGACGCGGTGTCATGGCAACCCGGTCCGCGCGTCGCTGCGGGTGCACGCGGACCGGGGCCGTCAAGGGGCCCTGCTCGACGAGCGGGGCTCAGCCGGCCGCGACCTCACGCGGCCCGAGGGCCTCCGCGTGGGCGTCCATCCGCTCGGCGGCGAGGATCGCGGCAGCGGTGTCCGCACGGGAGGCCGCGACCACGAGCGCCCGGCCGGCCAGCGTGTGGGCCCGCTCGTGCAGCGCGGCGAGGTGCGGCTCGGAGACCCGGCTCACCACGGAGCGGACCGGCGCCTGCCCTCCGCGCAGCCGGGCGACCTGGTCCGCGAGCCGTGCGGCGGCGGCGTCGAGGTCGTCGGACGGGGCCAGGGCGCGCAGCTCGTCGGTGACGGCGAGCAGCGCCGCGAGATGGCCCGCGAGCTGGATGTCCAGCTCCTCCTCACGGGACCGGTGGGGGAAGTCCGAGGCGCCGGCCACCGTGTGGACCGACTTGGTGCGGATCGGTTCGTACATGGGACGGCCTCCTGTGCGCTGACAGAAGACATCCTACATTGGATCCGTTCTAAAGTTGAGCGTCATCCCGAAACCGGGGCCTCGCGCCTCCTACGGCTGGCTGTAGCCGTCCAGGAAGTTCCCGATCCGGCCGATCGCGTCCCGCAGGTCGCCCGCCGTCGGCAGCGTCACCACCCGGAAGTGGTCCGGCTCCGGCCAGTTGAAGCCCGTGCCCTGGACGACCATGATCTTCTCCTGCCGGAGCAGGTCCAGCACCATCCGCCGGTCGTCCTTGATCTTGAAGACCTGCGGGTCGAGGCGCGGGAAGAGGTAGAGCGCGCCCTTGGGGCGGACACAGCTCACGCCGGGGATCTGCGTCAGCATCTCGTACGCGACGTCCATCTGCTCCTTGAGCCGCCCGCCCGGCAGCACCAGGTCGTTGATCGTCTGGCGCCCGCTGAGCGCGGCGACCACCCCGTGCTGGCCCGGCATGTTGGCGCACAGCCGCATGTTCGCCAGGATCGTCAGGCCCTCGATGTAGGAGTCGGCGTGGGCGCGCGGCCCGGAGATCGACATCCAGCCCACCCGGTAGCCGGCCACCCGGTACGCCTTGGACATGCCGTTGAAGGTGAGCGTGAGCAGGTCGGGGGCGACGGCGGCGGTCGGGGTGTGCTCGGCGCCGTCGTAGAGGATCTTGTCGTAGATCTCGTCGGAGCAGACCAGCAGGTTGTGGCGGCGGGCGATGTCGGTCAGCCCGCGCACCACGGCCTCGTCGTAGACGGCGCCCGTGGGGTTGTTCGGGTTGATGATGACGATCGCCTTGGTGCGGTCGGTGACCTTGCGCTCGACGTCGGCGAGGTCCGGCATCCAGTCGGACTGCTCGTCGCAGCGGTAGTGCACGGCCGTGCCGCCGGACAGCGAGACGGCGGCGGTCCACAGCGGGTAGTCCGGCGCCGGGACGAGCACCTCGTCGCCGTCGTCGAGCAGCCCCTGCATCGCCATGACGATCAGCTCGGAGACGCCGTTGCCGATGAAGACGTGCTCGACGTCCGTCTCTATGCCGAGGGTCTGGTTGTGCATGACGACGGCCCGGCGGGCGGCCAGCAGGCCCTTGGCGTCGCCGTAGCCGTGGGCCGTGGAGACGTTGCGGAGGATGTCCTCCAGGATCTCCGGGGGGCACTCGAAGCCGAAGGCGGCCGGGTTGCCGGTGTTCAGCTTGAGGATGCGGTGGCCGGCCGCCTCCAGCCGCATCGCCTCCTCGAGCACCGGGCCCCGGATCTCGTAACAGACGTTGGCGAGCTTGGTCGACTGGATCACCTGCATGCCTGGGAGCTTACGGCCGGGTGTCGTGTCGTGGGTCGTGTTTTCCGACACGTGAGACATGTGGTTTGCGGTGATTTGGGGTGACGCTGTCCCTGGAGTCACTCCAGTCCCTACAATGCGCGGCCATGTCCGAGCCCCACAGAACGGGTGACCACGAGCGTCCGCCGATGGTGTACCAGCCGCAGCCGCGACCGGAGCAGATCCCGTCCTACGAGGAGTACGCCGATCCGGCGGTGGCGCACGGCTGGCAGAACGTCTACGACGAGACGCGTGAGCTGCCGCCGGTGACCGCCCCCGGAGCGCGGCGTGCCCGGGGTTCCCGGCGCAGGCCCGGCCCCTGGCGGCAGCGGCGGGCGCTGGTGGCCGCCGGTGCGGTGGGTGCGGCGTCCGCGGTGGCGCTGATCGCCGGGTTCTCCCTCACCGCGTCGACCGGCGGCGGGGCGCAGGGCGAGCGGAGCCGGCCGAGCCCGTCGGCGGCCGGCCCCGGCGCGGCGGCGTCCTCGGGCTCGGCGGCGCCGTCGGCGGCGGGCGCGGACACGGAAGCGGGCGGTGCGGGCGGCGGTGCCGGCGGGGGCCCGGCCGCCGAGCCCGCCGGGGCGACGACCGGCGCCGCCGCGGACGTCTCCTCCGGCCCGTCCCCCCGCGCCACGGCGCCGGAGGATGCCGGGGACGGTGCGGAGACTCCCGCGGCCACGGCACCCGTGAACCCGTCCACGTCCCCGGCCGCGTCGTCACCGGCCCCGGCCCTCTCCTTCCCCGCCGACGGCTCCGGTGACGGTCCGGGCAACGCCAACGGCAACCCGGGGCACGGTCAGGGCGGCACCAAACGGCCCAAGTAGCGGCAGCAGACGGCCCAAGTGGCGGCGGCGTACGCGAAATCCCGCCACGGGGGGCCTGAAACGCCTCCTTGTCCCCTCACGCCTCCGCATTAACAATGCGCATGACAAGACAGCGGGCGGCCGGACGACCTCCGGTCGCCCCCGTCGTACCAGAGGGGATCCCCACATGAAGAAGCCTCTCCTCGCCACGCTCGCGGCCCTGGTGATCACCGGGGCGGGCGCGGCACCCGCCGTCGCGGCCACGCCGGACACCGAGGCGGCGCCCGCCGTCAAGGCGGTGAACTTCGCCGGGACCGTGGCGCTCAGCAACTGCTCCGGCTCGGTCATCCGCATGCCGGACTCCGCCGACGACGACCCGGCGCTGGTGCTGACCAACGGCCACTGTCTGGAGTCCGGCTTCCCGGAGCCCGGCGAGGTGATCGTCGACCGGGCCTCCACCCGCTCCTTCGGCCTGCTGAACTCCGCCGGCACCCGGGTGGCGACCCTGCGCGCGAGCAAGATCGCGTACGCGACCATGACCGACACCGACGCGGCGGTCTACCAGCTCACCCGCACCTACGGGCAGATCCGCAGCGCCTACGGCATCAACGCGCTCACCCTCAGCGACACCCACCCGGTCGCCGGGACCGCGATCAGTGTCGTCTCCGGGTACTGGAAGCGCATCTACAACTGCTCCATAGACGGCTTCGTCTACCGGATGCGCGAGGGCGACTGGACCTGGAAGGACTCCGTCCGCTACACCTCCGCCTGCAACACCATCGGCGGCACCTCCGGCTCCCCGGTGGTCGACCAGGCCACCGGCCGGGTCGTCGCCGTGAACAACACCGGCAACGAGAGCGGCGAGCGCTGCACGGTCAACAACCCGTGCGAGGTCGACGCGAACGGCAACGTCACCGTCCGCCAGGGCATCAACTACGCCCAGCAGACCTACCAGTTCGCCGCCTGCTTCGGCCTCGACAGCAAGCTCGACCTGTACGCGAGCGGCTGCACCCTGCCCAAGCCGTGACCGGTCAGACGGGCGTCCTGCGCACCGAGCGGCCCGCCAGGACGCCCGTCCGCCGCCCGTCGTCGATCACGAACCGGCCGTCCACCAGCACGTAGGGGATGCCGGCCGGCAGGGTGCGCGGACGGTCGTACGTCGACCCGGCCGCCACGGTGGCCGGGTCGAACAGCACCAGGTCGGCCCGGTAGCCCTCCCGCACCACGCCCCGGTCGGGCAGGCGCAGCCGGGCCGCCGGGCGGCCGGTGAGGTGCGCGACGCACTCCTCCAGCGACAGCACGCCCAGCTCGCGGACGTAGTGGCCGAGATAGTGCGGGAAGGTGCCGTAGGCCCGCGGGTGGGGTTTCGCGCCCTGGAGGATGCCGTCGGAGCCGCCGGTGTGCACCCGGTGGCGCATGATCGCCCGGACGTTCTCCTCGTGGCCGACGTGCTGGAGGATGGTGGGGCCGAGGCGGTCCTCCACCAGCAGCCGGTGCGCGACCGTCCACGGCTCCTCGCCGCGCGCCCGCGCCGACTCCCCGACCGTGCGGCCCACGTATCCGGCGAGCGCCGGACGGGTGACACCGGAGATCTCGACGGTGTCCCACTCCACCGGCACCCCGTGGCAGCCGTCCGCGCCGGTCACCTCCAGGTGGTGCCGGATCCGCTCCGCCGTCCCCGGGTCCGCCAGCCGCCCCAGGAGCGCCTCGGGACCGCCCTCGCCGGCCCAGCTCGGCAGCAGCGCGGCGAGCGTGGTGCAGCCGGGGGTGTACGGGTAGGTGTCGAGGCTGATGTCGGCGCCGCCGGCCAGCGCCTCGTCCAGCAGGGCCAGCAGCTCCGGCGCGCGCCCCTTGTTCACGCCGAAGTTCATGGTGGCGTGCGCCAGGTGCAGCGCGCAGCCCGCCTCCCGGGCGAGCGCCACCATCTCCGCGTACGCCTCCAGCGCCCCCGCCCCGTAGGAGCGGTGGTGAGGGCACCAGTAGCCGCCGTACGACGCCACCACCCGGCACAGCTCGGTCAGCTCGGTGTCCTTCGCGTACATGCCGGGCGTGTACGTGAGCCCCGACGACATGCCGACCGCGCCCTGCTCCAGCCCCTCGGCGACGAGCTGCCGCATCCGGTCCAGCTCCGCCGGGGTGGCCTCCCGGTCCTCCCAGCCGACGGCGAGGGCGCGGACCGTGCCCTGCGGGACCAGGTAGGCGGCGTTGACCGTGATGCCCCGGTCCAGCCGGTCCAGGTACTCGCCGACCGACCGCCAGTCGAAGTCGATGTCGTCGCCGGAGCCGTTCCAGCCGGTGATCGCCCGGCGGACCTCGGCGAGCGTACGGTCGTCGACCGGCGCGTAGGACAGGCCGTCCTGGCCGATCACCTCCAGCGTGACGCCCTGCGCCGCCTTGGCGCTGTGGTCGGGGTCGCGCAGCAGGGCGAGGTCGCTGTGCGCGTGCATGTCGATGAATCCGGGGGAGAGGACCAGGCCCTCGGCGTCCAGCTCGCGCACGGCGGACGGGCGCTGGCAGCCCGCCGCGGCGGCCTCCTTGACGATCGACACGATCCGGCCGCCGTCCACGACCACGTCGGCGCGGTAGGAGGGGGCGCCGGTGCCGTCGACGACGTCCGCGTCCCGGATGACGAGATCTTCCACCGCCGTACCCCCTAGAAGAACGTGCGGATGTAGTCGACGACCGTGCCGTCCGCCTCGGCCACCGGGATGAGCTGCCACTTGTCGAACACGGTGCACGGGTGGGACAGCCCGAGACCGAGCCAGTCGCCCACCTCCAGATCGGCCTCCGGGGAGGTGCGCAGCCAGGCGTGCTGGTCGGACAGGGCGGTGACCTCGATGCCCGTGGCCGGGCGCTCCGCCCCGTCCCGGCGCACCACCTGCGCGTACGGCAGGTGCAGGTCGTACGCGGCGTCCCGCTTGCCCGCGTTGACGAAGGCCTGCCCGGCGCCGGGCCGGGAGACGACCTGCGTCCAGAGGCGGAACGCCGGCTCCAGCGCGCCCTCCTGCGGGATCCGGGTGAACGGGGTCAGCTCCCGGTAGTGGCCGTCGTCGTGCGACACGTACGCACCGGAGCGCAGCAGCTTCAGGACCGGCGCCGACAGGTCCGGGATCCGCTCGAACACCTCCGCCACCGCGTCGAACCAGGCACTGCCGCCCGCGCTGACCACGATCTCGTGCAGCCCGGCGAACCGGCCCGCCTTGTCGAACTCCACGGCCAGCGACACCAGCCGGTCCAGCCAGGCCCGCACCCGCTCCGGCGTCGCCCGCGGCACCTCGCCCTCGTAACCGGCGACCCCGGCCAGCCGCAGCGCCCGGGTGCCGAGCACCGCGTCCGCGACCCGCGCCGCCTCCGCCTCGGTGCGCACCCCGGTACGGGCGCCTTCCCCGGCGGCCAGCTCCACGACCACGTCCAGGCGGCGGGGGACCGGGACGTCCGCCAGGGCCGCCTCCATCAGCTCCACGCCGCGCACCGAGTCGACGTAGCAGATGAACTTGAAGTCGTCGTCGGCGGCCAGCTCGGCGGCGATCCAGCGCAGCGCCACCGGGTCGACCAGCTCGTTGGCGAGGAAGATCCGCTCCACTCCGAACGCGCGCGCCACCCGCATCTGGTGCGGTACCGCGAGGGTGATGCCGACGGCGCCGTGCGCTATCTGGCGGGCGAACAGCTGGGGGGCCATCGACGTCTTGCCGTGCGGCGCGAAGACCAGTCCGTGGCGGGCGGTGTACTCCGCCATCAGCCGCAGGTTGTGCTCCAGGCGCTCGGCGGACAGCGTGAGGACGGGGGTGGTGAAGCCGCCGGTGAAGAGGTTGCGGCGCTGGGCGGCCAGCTCGCCGACGGTGAGGCCGTCGGCGTCCGGCGGAAGGCCCCGGAAGCGGTGGTCGACGCGTTCCTCGGCGAGCCGGGCGAGCGCTTCGTTGCTCATGGAGCCTCCCTGATCAGGTGCGTTGCATCCAATGCAACGCCCGTTGCGTATGTCGCTTACCGCTGTCTAACATCTCGGCCAACGCGGGGTCAACGAAAGCCGCCGACACCCGTACGACGCCGAGGAGCAACGACGATCGTGACCGCCACCGGACCGTGCACCACCCCCGGCGCCGTGGACGTCGTCGCGCTCGGCGAGTCCATGGTCACCTTTCTGCCCACCCGTGCGGGCCGTCTCGCCGATGTTCCCTCCTTCGACCGCTCCATCGGCGGCGCCGAGTCCAACGTCGCCTGCATGCTCGCCGCCGCGGGACACTCCACGCGGTGGGTGAGCCGGGTGGGGGACGACGGGTTCGGCGACCACCTGGTGCGCGCCATCGGGGCGTACGGTGTCGACGTCACGGCCGTACGGCGCGACCCCGCCCGCCCCACCGGCGTCTACTTCCGCACCGCGGGCGACCGCGCCACCGACGCGCACGAGGTGGCGTACTACCGTGCCGGATCGGCGGCCTCCGCGATGAGCCCGGCCACCGTCGACCTGCCGGCCGCCCGCGCCGGCCGCGTCCTGCACCTGTCCGGCATCACGGCGGCGCTGTCCGCCGGCTGCCTGGGCCTGCTGCGCGAACTGACCGCGCCCCGCCCCGGCCGCCCGCTGATCTCCTTCGACGTCAACCACCGCTCCCGGCTGTGGCGCGACGGTGACGGCGCCGGCGCGGTGCTGCTGGAACTGGCCCGGGCCGCGGACATCGTCTTCGTCGGCGCGGACGAGGCCGAACAGACGTGGGGCGTGACGGGCGGCCCCGAAGCCGTCCGGGAACTGCTGCCCGCACCCGGCCTGCTCGTCGTGAAGGACGGTGCCCGGGGAGCCACCCTGTTCGAAGGGCACCGCCGGCCGTCGCCCGGCACCTTCGTCCCCGCCCTCACCGTCGACGTCGTCGCGACGACCGGCGCCGGGGACGCCTTCGCCGCCGGATTCCTCTCCGCCGCCCTGCGCGGCCTGCCCCCGCGGCAACGGCTGCGCCACGGCCACCTGTGGGCCGCCGCCGCCCTCACCGTCCCCGGCGACCTCGCCGCACCACCCGCCCGCGGCCACGCCGACCGGCTCGCCGCCCTCGACGACACCGCGTGGGGGACACTTCGACTCGGCCCCGGCTGGACAGCCGCCACGGAAGGGGCCGACGAGGAGGTACGTACGCCATGAGCCAGACCGTCGACCGCGCGCTGAGCATCCTGCCGCTGCTCGCCGAGGGACCCGCCGACCTCGGACAGGTCGCCGACCGCCTCGGCGTGCACAAGTCCACCGCCCTGCGGCTGCTGCGCACGCTGAACGAACACGGCTTCGTCTACCGCCAGTCCGACCAGCGCTACCGCCTCGGCGCCCGGCTCTTCGCCCTCGCCCAGGAGGCCATGGAGAACCTGGACATCCGGGAGATCGCCCACCCCCACCTGGTCCGCCTCAACGAACAGTGCGGGCACACCGTCCACCTCGCCGTCTACGAGGACGACGAGGTCCTCTACATCGACAAGGTGGAGAGCCGCTACCCGGTCCGCATGTACTCCCGGATCGGCAAGCCGGTCGCCATCACCGTCGCCGCGGTCGCCAAACTGCTCCTCGCCGACCTGCCCGAGCCCGAGCGGCGGGCCGTCGCCGGCAAGCTCGACTACCCCCTGTACACGTCCCGTTCGACACCCGACGCCGAGTCCTTCCTCAAGGAACTCGCCAAGGTGCGCGAACAGGGCTGGGCCACCGACCTCGGCGGCCACGAGGAGTCCATCAACTGCGTCGCCGCACCCGTCCGCGGCGCCGACGGCCGGGTCGTCGCCGCGATGTCGGTCTCCGCGCCGAACGTCGTCGTCACCGCCGACGAACTCCTCACCCTGCTCCCGCTGGTCCGCCGCACCGCGGAGGACATCAGCGGCGAGTACTCCGGCAGAACCACCACGAAGGGCACCGCATGACCGAGAAGACCGCGCTCACCCCCCGCACCCACACCACCCCGCCCGCGAAGTTCTCGCACGGCGTGAAGAAGGGCAACATCCTCCAGGTCGCCGGCCAGGTCGGCTTCCTGCCCGCCGAGGACGGCAAGCCCCCGACGCCCGCCGGCCCCACCCTGCGCGAACAGACCCTCCAGACCCTCGCCAACGTCAAGGCGATCCTGGAGGAGGGCGGCGCGAGCTGGGACGACGTGATGATGATCCGCGTCTACCTCACGGACGTCGGCCACTTCGCCGAGATGAACGACATCTACAACGCCTACTTCGAGGAGCAGGGCCTCACCCAGCCCCCGGCCGCCCGCACGACCGTCTACGTCGGCCTGCCCGCCGGACTCCTCATCGAGATCGACGCCCTCGCCGTCCTCGGCTGACCTCCCCTCACCGCCCGCCGCACACGACCGGCATGGTGTCCGCGCGCTCCCGGACGCCATGCCGCGATCCCCCCTGCCCGAAAGCCGTATGCACTTATCCAGAGGACCCCCCGATGTCCCCTTCGTCCCCACCGCACACCGGCGGCCTCCTGCTGCTCGTCGACGGCACCGCCGGACTGCTCACCGTCGCCGCCCTCGGCATCGCCCTGCTGCTGTTCCTCATCATCAGGGTGCGGCTCCAGCCGTTCGTCGCCCTGCTCGCCGTCTCCATAGCCGTCGGTCTCATGGCGGGCCTGTCCGTCACCGAACTTTTCGGCACCGTCCAGCGTTCGGACGCCGTCTCCACCATCGAGACCGGCATGGGCGGCATCCTCGGCCACGTCGCCATCATCATCGGCCTGGGTACCATGCTCGGCGCGATCCTCGAAGTCAGCGGCGGCGCCCAGGTGCTCGCCTCCCGGCTGCTGAACCTCTTCGGCGAGCGGCGCGCCCCGCTCGCCATGGGCCTGACCGGCCTCGTCTTCGGCATCCCGGTCTTCTTCGACGTCGGCATCTTCGTCCTCGCGCCGATCGTCTACGCGGCCGCCAAGCGCGGCGGCAAGTCGATCCTGCTCTACTGCCTGCCGCTGCTCGCGGGCCTGTCCATGACGCACGCCTTCCTGCCCCCGCACCCCGGCCCCGTCGCCGCCGCGGGCCTGCTCCACGTGGACCTCGGCTGGGTCATCCTCATGGGCGCCGTCTGCGGCGTCCCGGCGGTGCTGGCCGCCTGGGCGTACGCCGCGTGGATCGGCCGCCGCGTCTTCGTGCCGGTCCCGCAGGACATGGTGGAGGCCGCGGAGGAGGCCAAGCGCGCCGTACTGGACGAACGGCGCGCCCCGAGCGAACAGCCCGTCGCCCTCGGCACCGTCCTCGCCGTCATCGGCACGCCGCTGGCCCTGATCCTCGCCGCCACGTTCTCCTCGATCGCGCTGGGCCCCTCCACCGCGCGCTCGGTCATCGAGTTCTTCGGCCACCCGTTCGTGGCCCTCACCCTCGCCCTGCTCCTGGCCTACTACGTCCTCGGCGTCCGCCGCGGGTGGTCGCGCAAGTCCCTGGAGGCGGTGTCGACTTCCTCGCTGAAGCCGGTCGGCAACATCCTGCTGGTGGTCGGCGCGGGCGGCGTCTTCGGCGCCGTCCTCAAGGCCGGCGGGGTCGCCCAGGCCCTGGCGGACACCTTCGACGACGTGGGCCTGCCGGTGCTCGCGCTCTCCTACCTGATCTCCCTGGTGCTGCGCGTCGCCCAGGGCTCCGCCACCGTCGCCATCGTGACCACGGCCGGCATCGTCGCCCCGCTGCTCGCCGAGGGCGACCACTCGCAGGCCTTCGTCGCCCTCGTCATCATGGCCATCTCCGCGGGCTCCATCTTCGCCTCGCACGTCAACGACGGCGGCTTCTGGATCGTCGCCAAGTACTTCGGGATCAGCGAGCGGGACACCCTGAAGACCTGGACCGTGCTGGAGTCGGTGCTGTCACTGGCCGGGTTCGCGGTGGCGGCGGGGGTCAGTGTGTTCGTCTAGGGCAACGGGGTGCCGGAAGAGGCTGGCTGTTGCCCGCACAGGTCCGTCGTCCATACTTCCCGCGTGGAGCAGCGCATAGGACCCAGCATTCAGCCCCTGCAAGGCGCCGCGGCCGACCCGGCGTTCGTCCCCGGCATCACGGGCCCGCGCCCCGACGAGCCGCAGGAGCCGGCTCCGGCGCCGGCGCCCGGGCCGGCACCGGAGACGGCCGTGGCCGGGGAGGAGGCGGCCGCGGCCGAGGAGAGCGCACACAAGGCGGCGCCCGAGGCGGAGGAACCGCCCGCCGACGGACCCGTCTTCGAGGCCGCCGACCGGCGGGCCCGGATCGTCGCCGACGCGCGCGGCGTCCGCCTCAGCCTCGACGAGGAGGCCTGCGAGTTCCGCTGGGACGAGATCGGCGCCGTGGAGACCGAGACGGCCCGCTTCGGCAGGCGGTTCACCGTCACGGTGCACACCCCTGACCGGCGCTGGTACCCGATCGAGATCGAGGCGCCGGCCAGGGCGCGCTTCAAGGAGTGGGAGTCACAGCTCGACGCGGTGCTGGACGCCTACTTCGAGGACGGCACCGGCGAGGACACTCCGTAGGGCCTGTCGTTCGGATCACCCCGGCGTCGCGGGGCCTGGCACGCGCATCCGCGGCGTTGTCGTCGGTCGCCGTGCAGCTGCACGCACCGGACCCCGCTCGGGTCGGTCGAGAGGCTCCGGACCTCAAGCCGGGCTGATCCGAACGAAAGGCCCTAGCAGTACTGGGCCTCCTTGCCGATCGACCGGTACATGCAGTCCGCGTTCTCCAGCAGTTGCAGGACCGCGTCCCGGTTGCGCGAGGTCTCCCGCTCGATCACCTCGTCGGGCGGGTAGAACCCGCCTCCCGAACTGGACCTCGGGTACATCTCGAAGGTGTACCCGAAGATCTTGTGCACGCCCCAGAGGTAGTCGTCGATCGACCCGTCGGTGATGTACAGGTCGCTGGACTGCTCCGGGGTGTAGCCGTTGCTGGCGGCCATCTTCTGCCCGACGGCCGCGAACGCGTTGCGGTCGTCGGCGGTCATGCCGGTGGTGGTGTCGGAGTAGGTGTAGCCGAACGGCCACAGCACCAGCTCGCTGTAGGTGTGGAAGTCGATGCCCGCCGTGATCTGCTGCCTGCCGCCGACCACGCGGCTGCGCACGAAGTCGGAGACGACCTTGACCTCCTTCGCGGACTCCGGCGCCGAGCCCCGGTAGGTCTCGGAGGACGTCGACCCGGAGGAGCCGCCGCAGCAGCCCCAGCGGTAGTTCCAGTTCCGGTTGAGGTCCGTGCCGACGTACGACGAACCCGAGTTGGGCTGCCGGTTCTTGCGCCAGGAGCGGTAGGAGCCGGACGCGATGTCGTACTCGCCGCCGTCCGGGTTGAGGTCCGGGACGATCCAGATCTCGCGGTTGTTCACCACGTTGGTGACCCGGGAGTCGGTGCCGTAGTCGGAGGTCAGCTCGCGCAGCAGGTAGAGCGCCATCTCGACGGTCAGGTGCTCGCGGGCGTGCTGGTGATGGGTGAACAGCACCTCCGGCTCGGACTCGTCCGCGGAGACGTTGTCACTGATCTTGATCGCGACGATGTTGCGGCCCTGGTACGAGGTGCCGATCGTGCGCTGGCTCGCGATGGACGGGTTGGCCGCGACGATCGAGTTGATCTCGGCCGTCATCTCCGCGTAGTTGTGGTAACGCGAGTCGGCCGACGGGAAGTCGTAGAGCCGGACGCCGTCCGCCGGGCCCGACCGGTTGGGGACGGCGTTCAGCGCGGTGACGTCGTAACCGAGGGCGCGCAGCTTGCGGATCTGGTCCGCGCGGCCGGAGACGACCACGCCGTGCCCGTGGACCTCGTCCACGGAGACACCGGCGCGCTGGAGGGCGGTGCGGTCCTTCGCCGTCGAGTGCAGGTGGACCTCGTACTGGCGGATGTCGTCCGCCGAGGCGGCGGGTTCCGCCGCGCTGTCGGCGGTGGCGTCGGTGGCCGTCGCCGAGACCGGGGCCGCGAGGGCGAGGGCCAGCAGGGCGCCGAGCGCGGCGGTGCGTCTGCCGCCGCGGGGGCCTCGGCCCCCGGTGTCCCGGCGGGAGGGGGTGCCTCGGCCGCGGATGCGAAGTCGCATGAAGTCTCCTCGGTTCTCCAGGGGTTCCGGGGTCTCCGGACGTGGGGAGTGGAGCGGTGGGGGTGGTTCTCCGGTGCGACGCACGACGTGCTGGTGCGGGTGTGGCGCTCATGGTTGAGCCGATGGCATGAGCAGGTCAATAGCACATCCGGGGTGGATGGCCTGAACCAGGCGGAAAACGGCCGCGCAGTGTACGCGCGGCGGCCACCACCGGAGCCCGCATCGGAGAAGTGCACCCAGGGGGGTGAGCGGCAGGTGCATATATGTGGCAGCCGGGGGAGAGTGAAGGTCTGCTGCACCGGGAGCCACGGGACCACCGAACTCCCCGCTCACACCCGGAGGACAGGCTGATCATGGGCGGATCAGCGCCACGACCGGACTGTCACCTGCCGGTCGAGACGACCAGCTTCGTCGACCGGCGGAACGAACTGGCCGAAGGCCGCGAACTGCTGGCCCGCGCCCGGCTGGTCACCCTGACCGGACCCGGCGGCGTCGGCAAGACGCGCCTCGCCGCACGCATCGCGGCCCGCGTCGCCCGCGCCTTCCCCGAAGGCGTGCGCTTCCTCCCCCTGTCCGGGCTCCACGACCCCGCCCTCGTCCCGCTCGCCGCCGCCGACGCCCTCGGCCTGCACGACCACTCCGCCCAGCCCCCGCTCGACGCCCTCGTGGCACAGGTACGCGACCGGCGCCTGCTGCTCGTCGTCGACAACTGCGAACACCTGCTGCCCGCCGCCGCCGACCTCGCCGCCGCCCTGCTGCGCGGCACCACCGGCGTACGCGTCCTCGCCACCAGCCGGCACCGCCTCGGCCTCACCGAGGAACACCTCATGGACGTACGCCCGCTGCCCGTCCCCGACCCCGACGGCGACCTCTCCGCCGCCGACGCCGGCCCCGCGCTCACCCTCTTCGCCGACCGCGCAGCCGCCGTCGACCCCGGCTTCCGCCTCACCCCAGCCAACCGGGCCGCCGTCGCCCGCCTCTGCCGGCGCCTCGACGGACTGCCCCTCGCCATCGAACTCGCCGCCGTACGGATGCGCGTCCTCAGCGTCGAACAGCTCCTCGCCCGCGTCGACGACCGCTACCGCCTGCTCTCCGCCGGCAGCCCCGCCGTCCCGCCCCGCCACCGGACCCTGCGCGCCGCCGTCGACTGGAGCCACGACCTCTGCACACCGCACGAGCGACTGGTGTGGGCCCGCGCCTGCGTCCTCGCCGGCAGCTTCGACCTGGAGACCGCCGAAGCCGTCTGCGCCGACGGCGAGCAGGTCCGGCCCCACGACGTCCTCGCGGCCGTCGCCGGACTCGTCGACAAGAGCGTGCTCGGCCGGGAACCCGGACCCGACGGCGTCCGCTACCGCCTCCTCGACACCCTGCGCCACTACGGTCTGGAACGACTCCGCGAACTCCCCGGCGAGGAGGACGCCGCACGCCGCCGCCAGCGCGACTGGATGCAGCAGCGCGCCGCCGCCTGCGAACGCGCCTGGTTCGGCCCCGGCCAGCGCGAGACCGTCGCCCGGCTCCGCGCCGACCAGGACAACCTGCGCGCCGCCCTCGACTACAGCCTCACCGCCCCCGGCGAAACACTCGCCGGCCTCCGCCTGGCCGGCACCCTCTGGTTCTACTGGCACGCCTGCGGCGCCCCCCGCGAAGGCCGCCACTGGCTCGACCGCGCCCTCGACGCCCACCCCGAACCCACCCCCGAACGCGCCCGCGCCCTGTGGGTCTCCGCCCTCCTCGCCGGCTGCCCCGAAGACCTCACCCGCGGCCGCCGGCGCGCCCAGGAGGCCGCCGCCCTCGCCCGGCGGCTCGGCGACGAGGCCGAGGCCGCCCACGCCGAGTACGCCGTCGGCGTCATCCGCCTGTTCAGCGACGACCTGACCGCCGCCCTCGACCACTTCCGGGCCGGCGTCGCCCGCGGCCGCGTCCCCGGCCAGCACCTCAGCCTCGTCGGCCTCGACCGGGTCGAACTCGCCTGCGCCCTCTCCCTCCTCGGCCGGGCCGACCAGGCCATCGCCGTCTGCGAGGAGACCCGGCGGCTGTGCGAGGCGCACGGCGAGGAATGGGTGCTGTCGTACGTGCTGCGCATGCTGGCCCTCGCCCACACCGTGAAACGGGACTGGCCGCGGGCCGAGCGCCACGCCCGCGAGGCGCTGCGCCGCAAGCTCGCCGTCCACGACATCGTCGGCATCGGCCTCACCCTCGACCTCCTCGCCCAGATCGCCGGCCACCACGACGCACCCGAACGCGCCGTCGTGCTCCTCGGCGGCGCCGACCGGGTCTGGGCCGGCGTCGACCGCGACCGCTGGGGCTCCGCCGCCCTCGGCACCGCCCGCGACGGCACCGAGACCAGGGCCCGCGCGGCCCTCGGCGCCCCTGCCTTCGACCGCGCCTACGCCCACGGCGCCGCCCTCACCCTCCCCGGCCTGGCCGGCTACGCCCTGGAGGAACACCGGCCGCCCGAGCCGGAACGCCCCCGGGGCGCCCCCCTCACCCGGCGCGAGACCCAGGTCGCCCAGCTCGTCGCCGAAGGACTCGCCAACCAGCAGATCGCCGACCGCCTGGTGATCGCCCGCCGCACCGCCGAAGGACATGTCGAACGCATCCTCAGCAAACTCGGCTTCAGCAACCGCAGCCAGATCGCCGCCTGGGTGACGGCCCAACGCTGACACCGGGCAGCGTGCGGTGCGGTGCGGTGCGGTGCGGTGCGGTGTCCGTGCCGGCGCGGCGCGGGTGCGGCGCCCGCCCCGGCGGGGCCCGCTCCCGACGACGACCGCGCGGAGGGCCCTGGCCTCGAGCAGCCGGCTCCGGGCAGCCGGCTGGGAAACAGGACGGCTGCGAACCCGCCCGCACCGAACAGGCCCGCTCCGGGCACGACCCGCTCACCCCGACAGGAGACCCATGACCACCACCGAACACGGCACCACCCCGCCCGGCCTGCCCGGTTCCTTCGACCACCGCATGGCCGTGCACGGGTCCGACGAGGAGTTCCTGGCGACCGCCGTGCCGTTCCTCGCCGAAGGTCTCGCCGCGCCCGAGGAACCCCCGCCCGTGGCCATCGCCGCCCCCGCCAAACTGGAGCTGCTGCGCGCCGCCCTCACCGGGGACGCCGCACGGCGGGTGGTCACCATCGCGCACACCGACTGGTACACCGGCTCAGCCGCCAACGCCATCGCCCGGGCCGCCGGTCACCTCGCCGCGCACGCCGGGCCGCGCGGCGCCGTCCACCTCTTGATGGAGCCCGACTGGAGCGGCCGGGCCGGCCGCTCCGCCCGCGAGTCCGCCGAGTGGATCCGCTACGAGGCCCTCGCGAACCTCCTCTTCGCCCCGTACGCCACCACCGCCCTGTGCGTCTACGACACCCGCACCGCGGGCCCGGCCGTGATCGCCGCGGCCCGCCGCGCCCACCCCGGCACCGGGGCGTACGCCGACCCGCTCCTGGTCGCCGCCGAACTGGACGCCGTACCGCTGCCGCCGCCCCCGCGGGACGCGCACCGGCTGCCCGCACCCGAACCCGGCGCCGTCCGCGGCTGGGCGCTCGCCCGGGGGCTGGCCCCCGCGGAGGCGGAGCTGTTCGCCACGGCGGTGGCGGAGGCCGCCGTGGACCCCGTCACCGATGTCCTGCTGTGGGGCGAGGCGCCCTCCTGCGTCTGCGAACTGCGTACCGCCCGCCGCGTCGCCGACCCGCTCGCCGGCTTCGTGCCGCCACCCGCCGCCACCGCACCCGCACCCGGGCAGGGCCTGTGGTTCGCGCGGCAGGTGTGCGCGTACGTCGACGTCCGCGACGATGCCGCGGGGGCCCGCGTCCGCCTGCAGTACGCGTAGCCCGAGGCGGGGCCCGTGCCGTCACGCAGGTATGGAATCGGGTAGTCCTCCCCGTGTGCCGTTCCCGCCCCCGGGACAGGCTGGAGTCATGCCGAGACTTTCCGGGGGCCTCCTCCCGGACCCCCACCCCGAGTACGGCGCGTACCCCCAGCCCCCGATGGGCGCGGGGCACGCGAGCACCGAGTACGACCCCCGCCCCTCCGCGGTCGGCGAGGCCCGCGCGGAGGTCCGCAGGCAGCTTGAGGGATGGGGGCTGGCGGAGCACGACGGCCTGGACGACCTGGTGGCCACCGCGCAGCTCCTCGTCAGCGAGCTCGCCACCAACGCCCTGGTGCACTCCGCGAGCCGCTTCCGGCTCACCCTGACCGCCGCCCACGGCGTGCTGCGCTGCGAGGTCGCGGACGCGGGGCGCCGGGTGCCGCAGGTGCTCCAGGCGGGCACCTCGGAGAACGGCCGCGGGATGTACCTGGTCGACGCACTCGCCCGGCGCTGGGGCTGCCACCAGGACGGGCAGGGCAAGACGGTGTGGTTCGAACTCGGCACGTGCGCGTGCGACGGCTGCGGCCGGCGACAGCCGTAGGGCCGGTCCGGCCCTGGCACGGGAGCGGTCCGGGGCCCGGCGGCACACCCGGCCGCCGGGGCCCGTCCGCACCCGTTCGACCGGCTGGGCGCAAACGGTGGAGATCCCGCACGCCCTCTTGCCGCGACGCTGACCATCGGCTTTCTTGACGTTCATGGCGGACACGACGGAAGACACAGCGGCGGCACGGGCCGGCGGGCCGGACTCCACACCCCGCAAGGCGAGCTGGAAGTACATCGGTCCCGGGATCGTCGTCGCCGCCACCGGGGTCGGCGCCGGTGACCTGGTGGCCACCCTCATCGCGGGCAGCAGCTTCGGCTACACCCTCCTGTGGGCCGCCGTCGCCGGCTGCCTGGTGAAGATCTCCCTCGCCGAGGCGGCGGGCCGCTGGCACCTGTCCACCGGCCGCACCCTCTTCGACGGCTGGGCGAGCCTCGGCCGCTGGACGACCTCCTTCTTCGCCGTCTACCTGGTCGTGTGGGGCTTCGTCTACGGCGCGGCGGCGATGTCGTCGAGCGCGCTGCCGCTCCAGGCGCTGTTCCCCGGCGTCATGGACCTCGAGTGGTGGGGCGTGGCCTGCGGGCTGGTGGGCCTCGCCTTCGTCTGGTTCAACAAGTACGCGGTGTTCGAGAAGGTCATGACGGTCCTCGTCGGCGTCATGTTCGTGGTGACGGTGTACCTGGCGATCCGGGTCACCCCGAACCTCGGCGAGGCCTTCGCGGGCCTGCTCCCGGTCCTCCCCGACGAGAAGGACTCCATCCTCAACACCCTCGGCCTGATCGGCGGCGTCGGCGGCACCATCACCCTCGCGGCGTACGGCTACTGGGTCAACGCCAAGGGCTGGACCGACACCGGCTGGATGAAGGTCATGCGCCTGGACAACCGGGTCGCCTACGCCACCACCGGCATCTTCGTCGTGGCCATGCTCTTCGTCGGCGCGGAACTCCTGCACTCCGCGAACGTGGCCATCGCCGGCGGTGACAAGGGCCTCATCCAGCTGACCGACATCCTGGAGGCCGAGTACGGCACGGCCACCGCGAAGTTCTTCCTCATCGGCTTCTTCGCCACCTCCTTCACCTCCCTGATCGGCGTCTGGCACGGCGTGAGCCTGATGTTCGCCGACTTCGTGGCCCGCTTCCGCAGCGGCGACCAGGCGAAGGGCGAGCGGATCGCCGCCGGCACCCGCGAACGGTCCTGGCCCTTCCGCGCGTACCTGCTGTGGCTGACCTTCCCCCCGATCGTCCTGCTCTTCCAGGGCCAGCCCTTCCGCCTGATCATCC
The DNA here is from genome assembly GCF_000761215.1 of Streptomyces glaucescens. GTDB lineage: Bacteria > Actinomycetota > Actinomycetes > Streptomycetales > Streptomycetaceae > Streptomyces > Streptomyces glaucescens_B. The sequence continues at coordinate 4,886,501 of NZ_CP009438.1, forward strand.
TCTACGGCGTCCTGGGCGCGGCCTTCCTCCCCTTCCTCGCCGGCACCCTGCTGTGGCTCCTCAACTCCTCCCGCACCCCCCGCGAATGGCGCAACGGCCGGCTGAGCAACGCCATGCTGGCCCTCGCGGGCCTGCTCTTCCTCGTCCTGTGCGTCAAGCAGATCTGGGACCAGCCGTGGTCGGAGTTCTTCTAGGCTCCGCGGCAGCGGCGGGAGAGAGAGCTCCACGCGGCATGAAACATTTCCCGGCCCCCACCGCATCGATGAGGTGACGGCGTTGGTGCGGGAGAGCGGGGGCGTGGATGCGACGGGGCCGGGCGGACGAGTACGCGGAGTTCGCGGCGGCACGCGCCGGGCACCTGTACCGGTCCGCGTGCCTGCTCACCGCGGGTGACACCCACCACGCCGAGGACCTGGTCCAGGAGACCCTGGGCCGGCTGTACGTCAGCTGGCAGCGCGTCAGCCGGGCCGGCAACCCGGCCGCGTACGCCCAGACCGTGCTCACCCGCACCTTCCTCGCCCAGAAGCGGCGGCGCAGCAGCACCGAGCGGGCCACCGACGTCCTCCCCGAGCGGGCGGACACCGCCGCCGGTGACGCCTCCCTGCGCCTGACCCTGCTGGAGGCGCTGGCCCGGCTGCCCGCCAAGGACCGGGCGGTCGTCGTCCTGCGCTACTGGGAGGACCGCAGCATCCAGGAGACGGCCGACGCCCTGCACGTCAGCTCGGCCGCCGTACGCACCCGCTGCGTACGGGCCCTCGCCCGGCTGCGGGAACTGCTCGGCGAGGACCTGGCCGAGTACGCGGCGGCCTGACCCGCCCGCCCTGACGCGCCCCCACCACACCTCACGTCCCGACCTACCGAAACGGCGGTTCGCCATGCCCGTGGAACCCACCCAGGACCCCTTCGAGGACCGGCTCGGAGCCGCCCTGCGCCAGACCGGGGACACCTTCGACACCGACCGCCCCGCACTCGTCGCCGCGGGCCACACCCGCGGCCGCCGCATGCGCGTGCGGCGCCGGGCCGCGGTGTTCGGCGGCGCGGCGAGCCTCGCCCTGGTCGGCGTGGGCGCCACCCTGGTCCTGCCGGGGGCCGGGCAGGGCACGGACGAGGAGCGCACCCGGTCCGCCGGCCGCACCGGCACGGCCGCCGTCGCGAGCGCCACCGCGGCGCCCACCCCCCTCACCGGCGAGGAGATGATCGCCACGCTCAGGTCGCTGCTCCCGGCCGGCAAGGTGACCGGGGCGACCGCACAGGGCACGAGCACCGGGACGCCGTACGCGAACGTGGTCTACGACGACGGCCAGGGCGCCGGCGCCGTCGCGGTCGGCCTCGGCCGCGTCGAGCCGGACAGCCAGAGCGCCCGCGAGATGACCACCTGCCCCGACAAGGCGGTGTTCCCGCACGACGCCTGCCGCACCACCCGGCTGGCGGACGGCTCCTTCCTGATGATCTTCCAGGGGTACGAGTATCCGGACCGGCGCGTGGACACCAAGCGCTGGCAGGCGGAACTCGTCACCCCCGAGGGCCGGCACATCAGCGTCAGCGAGTGGAACGCGGCGGCCGAGAAGGACGCCCCGGTCACCCGCCCCGAACCGCCGCTGACCCCGGCGGAACTCGGGAAGATCGCCACGGCCCCCGCATGGCGCGGCGCGGCCGACGCCATCCCAGTGGACCCGAAGGGCAAGCCCACGTCGGGCACCGACCTGCCCCCCGGCGCGGACGGCACCACCGTCGTGAAGACCCTCCGGAAGCTGATGCCGAAGGGGCTGAAGGTGGTCTCGGAGGGCGGTCAGGAGACCGAGTACGGATACGTGGTCGTCGACGACGGCCGGGGCGCCACCCTCGTCCAGATCAACGTCCAGCCCGACATGTCGGACGTCGCCGACCAGCTCTTCGGGCCCGAGGCGGAGACCCTGCCCGACGGCACGAAGGTCGCGGTCCGGCAGGGCCCCGGCGAGAAGGGCGGCGAAGGGGTCGTCATGTGGACCGTCGACACCCTGCGCCCCGACGGCCGCCGCGTCGTGATCAGCGCCTTCAACTCCGGCGCCCAGCACACCCCCGCGACCCGCGAGACCCCAGCGCTGACGATCGGCCAGCTCCGCGAGATCGCCCTCAGCGAGCAGTGGCTCACGCTGCTCTGAATCCGTGAGGGGGCGGACCGCCCGGCCCGCGCCGGCCGACTATCCTCGTGGCTCTCCACACCTTCCCGGGGGCCCACCGACGATGACCACACCACCACCGCCCTACGGTCACCGGCCGGCGCCCCCACCGGGCTTCGGCCCGCCCCCTCCTCAGTACGCGCCCCACCCGCCGCCCACCGGACCCGACTTCATGGCCGTCGACCGCCGCTGCTCCATAGTCGTCGACGCGGAGGGCGTGTCCTTCGAGATCAACGACGTGACCGCCGAGTTCCCCTGGCCGGAGATCCGCAGCGTCCACTACCAGCCGAGCCCCTCGGGCAAGCACCTCATGATGGGCGTCATCCACCTGGACGGCCGCTTCTACGAGTGCGTCGTGGAAGCGAAGCCCCGCACGCGGCTGGGGGAGTGGCTGCCCCGGTTGCACGCGGTGCTGGGGTACTACCGGCCGATGGGCTGACGGTCGTCCTCGAAGGGCGCGGCGGGTGTCGGCCGTGCCACTCCCCGTACTCCTCCTCGCCGAAGCGCGGGCACCGGCCGAGGATGTGATCCGCGGACACCCGCGCCTCCACGAACGCCTCGAAGACGTCGTGCGGCGAGGCGTGTCCTGCTCGCGCTCGCCGCACGACGTCGATCAGATCGCGGACTCCGCCCCCCGGACTACGGCAGGGCGTGCACGTGCGGGCCCACCGCGTTCGACCAGGCGTTGCCGGCCGTCGCGTCCCAGTTGGTGGACCAGGTCATCGCGCCGCGCAGGTCGGGGTAGGTCCGCGGGGGCTTGAAGGAGCCGCAGTTGGTGGCCTTGGTGAGGCAGTCCAGTGCCGCGTTGACGACCGAGGGGGCCACGTAGCCGCTGCCCGCTCCCCGGGTGGAGGCCGGGACGCCGAGGCCGACCTGGGACGGGGCGAGGCCGTTCTCCAGCTGGATGCAGGCGAGGGCGGTGAGGAAGTCCACCGAGCCCTGGCTGTAGACCTTGCCGTCGCAGCCGAGCATGGAACCGCTGTTGTAGTACTGCATGTTGACGACGGTGAGGATGTCCTTGATGTTCAGGGCCGTCTGGAAGTAGGAGTTCGACGTCGACTGCATGTCGATGGTCTGCGGGGCCATCGTGATGATCAGGGAGGGGCCCGCCTTCGCGGACAGGGACCGCAGCGCCTGGGTCATGTACGTCGCGTTGAGGCCGTTCTCCAGGTCGATGTCGACGCCGTCGAAGCCGTACGTCTGCATCAGGGAGTGCACCGAGTTCGCGAAGTTGGCGGCCGACGTGGCGTCGTTCACCGCGACCCGCCCGAGTTCGCCGCCCACCGAGATGATGACCTTCTTGCCGGCCGCCTGCTTGGCCTTGATGTCGGCCTTGAACTGGTCGACGGTGTACCCGCCGAGTCCGGCCGAGTCCAGGTTGAAGGTCACCGCGCCCGGCGTGCTCGTCGCGTCGGCGAAGGCTACGGCGATGATGTCGTACTGGGCCTGCACGTCGGAGAGCCGCTGGACGGCCGCCCCGTTGTTGAAGTTCTGCCAGTAGCCGGTCACCGCGTGCTTGGGCAGGGAGCCGCCGCCGCCCCCGCCGGCCGGTGCGGTCGTCGCGGTGACGGTCGCCGACTTGGGGGACTCACCCGCCGCGTTGGTCGCGGTGACCTGGAAGGAGTACGCCGTGGAGGCCGCGAGCCCGGTCACGGTGGCCGAGGTGCCGGTCACCGCGGTCGCCTTCGTGCCGTTGCGGTAGACGGTGTAACCGGTCGCGCCCGAGACCGTGTTCCAGCTGAGCGAGACGGAGGAGGAGGTGGTGCCCGCGACGGACAGGCCGGCGGGGGCGCCGGGAACCGTCGGGGCCGGGCCGCCGCCTCCGCCGCCGTCCGGGCCGAGGACGGACACGTCGTCGACGTGGTAGGCCGCCTGGCCGTACCAGCCGTGGGTGTAGACCGTCACCGAGGTGGTGGACGCGCCGGTGGTGAAGGTGGTCGTCAGCTGCTTCCAGCCGGTGCTGCCGGGGGTCCACGTCGACACGTCGGTGGTGCCCGTGCCGGTCGCGCCGAGGTAGGCGTAGCCGCCCTGCACCCAGGCGCTGAGCGTGTACGTGGAGTCGGGCCGGACGGCGACCGTCTGGGTGCAGCGGGCGTTGTCCTGGCCGGCGGGGGTGGCCTTCAGCGCGGCCGTGCCGCCGTGCACGGGGGAGGAGACGGCCGTACCGCTGCCCGCCGAACAGGTCCAGTCGGCGAGGCCCGCCTCGAAGCCGGCGTTCCGCACGTTGTTGACGTCAGCGGCGGACGCCTGGGTGGCGGTGGTGAGGGAGAGGGCGAGGGCGGCGGTCGCGGCGCCCGACCAGAGGCGTATGCGCCTGCTGCGTCTGCGTACGGGGTCCACTGGGGCCTCCGGTGGGGAGTGGGGTCGTTCCGGACGACGGTGGCCACCGCTGGCCACCAAGTTGGTCCAGACCAATTGAGTTGTCAAGGGGCGGGCGCGAGACGGCCGCAGGGGCACGCCGGCACGGCCGCTCGGACGGGCGGCGACGGGGACCTCCGGTCCCGGTTCACCCGATGGGTGCGGCTTCGCGCGACAGCCTGTCCACCGTGCCCGGATTTGACGGGACTTGCGCGCTGGCAGTTGTCCGCGAGCTAGACAAACGCTGTTCTCCGGTCACATGGCCGTGGATACAGTGCTGAGGTAGTCACGCAATGAAGTCACCTCGGTGCGACGGAGTAGCCCCGGCGGACCGACCGGCGTGAGACGGGGAGCTGCGCGTGCCAACTGCCATTGCCGTGACCAGCGCCGACCTGGCGCTGCCACCGCAGGACGAACGGACGCTGCCCGCGACCGTCCTGAAGGACCTCGACCGGCGTCCCCTGGACCAGGTCCTCGCCGAGGTGACGGCCGTCCTGGAGGCCCACGGCCACCTCGTCGTCGTCCACTCCGCGGCCGTCCCCGCCGCCGTCGAGCGCCGGCTGCGCACCGTCCGCTCCCTGCTCGAGACCGACCGGATCGCCCTGCTCACTCCCGCTCTGCCGCCGCTCGGCGTCGCCGTCCTCGCCCGCCAGTTACGCCAGCTCGCCTCCTGCGACCTCGGCCCCGGCGTCCTCGCCTGCGCGGGCCGGCTGCTCACCCACTACCTCCACGCCGGCGCCCTGCTCGGCTCGGTCGCCCGCCTCGACCGCATCCCCGTCGACCTCAAGGCGCACGCCAAGTCCTGGCTGCCCAGCAGCCAGTTCGCCGTCGTGGCGCACCCGCAGCCCCAGCTCGTGCGGCTCGGCCCCGGCGCCTCCCTCACCGGCCCCGAGTTCGCCACCTGGATGCTCACCGCCAAGGGCCAGCTCCAGTCCGACTGGATCACCGGCACCCTCGGCCCGTCCTGGAAGGTCCAGGGCCTGCGCGAGACGGCACTGCCCGCCGAGTCCGCCGCCTGGTGGGGGACCGGCAAACTGATCGAGTTCTGCTCCTACTTGCCCGACCTGTCCGTCCTCTACCAGCTCGTCGGCTCGGTGCGGCAGACCGTCTGCCACTGGTGCGGCATGGACGTCATCGGCGACCGCTGTGTCTTCTGCTCGGCGACCGCCCCCGCACCCCCACCCGAACGGCACCACCAGCCCACCGCCGGGTGAGCACCCGCAGCCACCCACCGCACCCGAACAGCGCCGGGAAGCCCCGACCGCCCCCGACCAGCCCCGAAAAGCCCCCACCGTCCCCCGACGAGCACCCGAGAAGCCCCGACCGCCACCCCCCCCCGATGAGGTCCCCCGCGTCATGAACTCCCGTCAGCGCCGCGGCGTGATACTGCTCCTCCTGTCCGTCCTGTGCGCCCTGGGCGCGTTCGCGGGCGTCCTCTCCGTCGTCAACGACGTGAAGTCCAAGGTCGGCCCCGAGGTCACGGCGTACCGCCTGAGGGCGGAGGTGGAGCCCTACACCCCGCTGACCGCCGCCCAGTTCGAGAAGATCTCGATGCCGGAACGGTGGCTGTCGCCCACCGCGGTCCGCGACCTCGCGGAGATCCGGGGCAAGATCGCCGTCACCACCCTCCGGCCCGGCTCCCTGCTCCAAACCGACATGATCGTGGAGCGGCCCGCCCTCCAGCCGGGCGAGCAGGAGGTCGCGATCCTGATCGACGCGGCGACCGGCGTCGCCGGGAAGATCACCGCCGGTGCCCGGGTGAACGTCTACGCCACCTTCGAGGGCGAACGCGAGGGCGCCCCCGACCAGTCCAAGATCATCGTGACCAACGCCCGGGTCCTCGACGTGGGTGAGCTGACCGCGCTGAAGCCCGACGAGAACGACCGCGGCCGGGAGCCCACCGACGCCGTCCCGATCACCTTCGCCCTCTCCGCCCTGGACGCCCAGCGCATCACCTACGCCGAGTCCTTCGCCGAGCGGGTCCGGCTCGCCCTGGTCGCGCCCGGCGGCGACTCCGCGGTCCCCGACGAGGACCGGACGTACGAACTCGCGAAGGACAAGTGAGAGGCCCGCATGCCCACCAGGATCCTGCCGGCGGTCGGTGACGCGGACGCGGCCCGCTCCGTGACGACCCTGCTCAGCCAGCTCCCGGACGCCGAGCCCGTCCCGCCGGTGGCGGACTCCACCCAGCTCGTCGACACCCTCGCCCGGCACGCCGCCGAATCCGTCGACGAACTCCCCGAGGTCGTCGTCGTGCACGAGCGGATCGGACCCGTGCCCGCCCTGGAACTGATCCGCGAGGTCGCCCTGCGCTTCCCCGCGGTCGGCGTCATCCTCGTCACCTCCGACGCGAGCCCCGGCCTCTTCCAGGCGGCCATGGACTGCGGCGCCCGCGGCCTGGTCACCCTCCCGCTCGGCTACGAGGAACTCGCCAGCCGCGTCCAGGCGGTCTCCCAGTGGTCCACCGGCGTACGCCGCCACCTCGGCCACGGCGGTGACGTGTTCACCGGCGCCGGCGGCACGGTCGTCACCGTCAGCGGGGCCAAGGGCGGCGTCGGCGCCACGGTCACCGCCGTCCAGCTGGCACTCGCCGCCCAGGCATCCGGGCGCGCCACCGCCCTGCTCGACATGGACCTCCAGACCGGGGACATCGCCTCCTACCTCGACGTCCAGTTCCGCCGCTCGGTCGTGGACCTCTCCGCCATCACCGACATCTCGCCGCGCGTCCTCGCCGACGCCGTCTTCCGCCACGACAGCGGCCTCGCCCTGCTGCTCGCCCCCGGCGAGGGCGAACGCGGCGAGGAGGTGACCGACCGCGCCGCCCGGCAGATCGTCAGCGCCCTGCGCTCCCGCTACGAGACGGTCGTCGTCGACTGCGGCGCCCAGCTCACCGGGGCCGGCGCGGCGGCCGTCGAGATGGCCGACACCGCCCTGCTGGTCACCACCCCCGACGTGATCGCCGTACGCGGCGCCAAACGCACGGTGCGCATGTGGGACCGGCTCCAGATCCGCAAGGCGGAGGAGACCACGATCGTCGTCAACCGGCACACGCGCGCCGCCGAGATCCAGCCCGCGCTGGTCCGCAGGATCACCGGCACGGCGGTGGCCGCCACCACCGTCCCCGCCCATTTCAAGGAACTCCAGGCCGCCGTGGACGCGGGCCGCCTGCACGAACTGGACAACCGCAGCACCGTCAAACAGGCCCTGTGGGCCCTCGCGGGGGAACTCGGGCTGGTCAAGGCGGCACCCGGGGACCGCCGGGCGGGCGGCCGGCTGCGCGTCGACCGGGGCGCGGTGAGCCTGCGCAGGCGCCGGGACTCGGGGGGCTGACCATGCGGCCCACCGGGTCACGGCACCCGCGTCACCGGGGCGGGGGACCGGCGGCAGCGGCGTCCGCTCCACCGCCCGGCCCGGCCGTGCGGCGGCGGGGAGCGGCGGACAGCGGCCAGGTCACCGTGGAGTTCCTCGGGATGACCCCGCTCATCCTGCTCACGCTCGTGCTGCTGTGGCAGTTCGTGCTGCTGGGATACACCTACGTGCTCGCGGGTAACGCTGCCGACGAGGCGGTGCGGGCCGCCACCGAGGCGGGCCCGGGGGAGCGCCAGGGAGCCTGCGAGGCGGCGGGCCGGGACAAACTCCCCTCCGCCTGGCAGGGAGGAGCGCGAGTGAGCTGCTCGGGCGGGGGCGGCTACGTCACGGCCGACGTGACCCTGAGCGTGCCCGTCCTCTTCCCCGGCACGGTCGACTTCCCCTTCGAGGTGACGGGCCACGCGGGCGCCGTCGAGGAGGAGACGGACTGAGATGCCGTACGACAGCAGAGCCCGGGACCGCGGCCAGGTGGCGCTGGAATACCTCGGCTTCATCCCCGTCCTGGTCCTCGTCGCGCTGGCCGGGGTCCAGCTCGGGCTGATCGCCTACGCCGCCCAGCAGGCCGGCACCGCGGCCCGCGCCGGGGCCCGCAGCGCCTCCCTCGGCGGGCCCTACGCCGCCGACTGCCGGGCCGCGGTCAGCGGGTGGCTGGCCGACGCGACGTCCTGCGCCGGCGGCGGAGGAGGCGACGAGGTGGAGGTCACCGCGACCGTCGGCATCCCCTCCGTCGTGCCCGGCTGGGACTTCGGCGACGCCCGCAAGTCCGCCACCATGCCCCGCGACCACGCACCGAGGAGCACGGAACCATGAGCCTGCGGGCACGCATCAACTCCCCCGAGGAACACGGCACCCGGGGCGAGGACGGCCACCTGGTCGCCTCCTACCGCGCCAAGCTCCTGGAGGAGATCGACCTCGCGGAGATGAGCGCGCTCGCCGCCGCCGAGCGCCGCGCCCGCCTGGAGCGCGTCCTCGGGCACATCATCAGCCGCGAGGGCCCCGTCCTGTCCACGGTGGAGCGCGCCCAGCTGATCCGCCGGGTGGTCGACGAGGCACTCGGCCTCGGCATCCTCGAACCACTCCTGGAGGACGCCTCCATCACCGAGATCATGGTCAACGGCCCCGACGCGATCTTCGTGGAGCGCGGCGGCCGGGTCGAACAGCTCCCGCTGCGCTTCGCCTCCGACGACCAGCTGATGCAGACCATCGAGCGGATCGTGTCCACGGTCAACCGGCGGGTCGACGAGTCCAACCCGATGGTCGACGCCCGGCTCCCGTCCGGCGAGCGCGTCAACGTCATCATCCCGCCGCTCTCCCTCACCGGCCCCACCCTCACCATCCGCCGCTTCCCGCGCTCGTTCACCCTCCCCGAGCTGATCGGCTTCGGCTCCCTCGACGAGCCCATGCTCCACCTGCTCGCCGGCCTGGTGCAGGCCCGGTTCAACATCATCGTCTCCGGCGCCACAGGCACCGGGAAGACCACCCTGCTCAACGCCCTCTCGGGCCTCATCCCGGAGACCGAGCGGATCATCACCATCGAGGACTCCGCCGAACTCCAGCTCCAGCAGCAGCACGTCATCCGCCTGGAGTCCCGCCCGCCCAACGTCGAGGGCAAGGGCCAGATCACCATCCGCGACCTGGTCCGCAACTCCCTGCGCATGCGGCCCGACCGGATCGTGGTCGGCGAGGTCCGCGGCGGCGAGTCCCTGGACATGCTCCAGGCCATGTCCACCGGCCACGACGGCTCCCTGGCCACCGTCCACGCCAACAGCGCCGAGGACGCGCTGATGCGGCTGCAGACCCTGGCGTCCATGTCGGACGTGGAAGTGCCCTTCGTCGCCCTGCACGACCAGATCAACAGCGCCGTCGACGTGATCGTCCAGCTCACCCGGTTCGCCGACGGCGCCCGCCGCGTCACCGAGGTCGCCGTCCTCGACAGCCACGGCGGAGAGCCGTACCGGCTGGCCACCGTGGCCCGGTTCGAAGCACAGCCGATGACCCCCGACGGCCGCGTCCACGGCGCCTTCCGCCACTTCCCGCTGCCCCGCCGCACCGCCGACCGCCTCCACCTGGCCGGCCAGCCCGTCCCGCAGGCCTACGGCGTCGCCCGCACCGCGGACCAGCTCGCGACCCGAGAGGCCAGGTAGAACGCCATGGAACTGACCACCCTCGTCTCCCTGACGACCGGGATCACCCTGCTGACCTGCGTCCTCGCCGTCGTCGGCGTACACGCCTACGCCACGGGCCGCGCCCAGCGCCAGGCCCTCGTCGACCGGCTCACGGCCACCGGCCAGGTCCCGGTCACCGGCCGCCGGCGCCGCTTCCCCGGCCTCGACCGCCGGGTGCGCCGTACCAAGGCCGGCCGGCGCCTGGAACTGCGGCTGGCCGCGACCGGACTGGACGTCACCCCGGGCGAGTTCCTCGCCGCGATGCTCGCCGCGGTCGCCGGACTGTGGCTGGTCGGGCAGGCGGCCCTCGCGCCCTTCTTCGGCCCGATCGCGGGCCTGCTCGGCGTGTGGGCGGCGCTGCAGTTCCTCAACTGGCAGCGCCAGAAACGCATCGAACGCTTCATCAACCAGCTCCCCGAACTGGCCCGGATCCTCGCCAACGCCACCCACGCCGGGCTCGCCCTGCGCACCGCCATCGGCATGGCGGCGGAGGAACTCGAAGCCCCGGCGGGCGAGGAACTGGCCAAGGTGGCGAACCAGCTCGCCGTCGGCGCCTCGATGGACGACGCGCTCGGCGAGCTGGCCGAACGCCTCCCCTCCCGGGAACTGGTGGTCCTGGTCACCACCCTCGTCCTCGCCAACCGCGCGGGCGGGCAGCTGGTCGGAGCGCTGCGCAACCTCACGGAGACGCTGGAGGAGCGCAAGGAGACCCGGCGCGAGATCCGCACCCAGCTCTCCCAGGTGAACATGACCTCGTACGCGGTCCCGGTCATGGGCATCGGCTCCCTCTTCCTGATGAACGGGGTGAAGGACGGAGCCCTGGAACGCATGACCGGCTCACCCGTCGGCCAGGCCTGCGTGGTCATCGCGTTCGCGCTGTACGCGGTCGGATTCGTACTGATCCGCCGGATGTCCCGGATCGACGTCTGAGGAACCTGAGTCTGTGAGGAAAGGGAGACCTGGGACATGGCACTGCTGCTGGCCCTGCTGACGGCCGTCGGCGTCGGGGGCGTCTTCGCCGGGATCCGCATGTACCGGGCCGACGCCAAACTGCCCACCGACCTCGCGCTCGCCCTGGAGGTGGGCGCCACCCGCACGGGCGCCGTCGACTCGCTCGTCGACCGCCTCGGCATGCGGTACGCGCCCGCCGTGCTGCGCCTCATGGGCCCGAGGCAGGTCGCCCGGTACCGCCGCAAGATCGACCTGGCGGGCAACCCCGGCGGCCTCACCATCGACCGCTACGCCGCGAGGCGCGCGGTGTACGGCGCCCTGGGCGGCGCCGGCGCCCTCGTCTTCCTGCTCCAGGGCAACCTCCTCATGACCCTCCTCCTGCTCGCCTTCGGGGCGTTCTGGACGGAAGTCGGCATCTGGTCGGCGATCCGCGTCCGCAAGGACGTCATCGAACGCACCCTGCCGGACTTCCTGGACGTCCTCGCCGTCGTCGTCAGCGCGGGCCTCGGCTTCCGCCAGGCACTCGACCGCGTCGCCTCGCGCTACGAGGGCCCCTGGGCCGACGAGCTGCGCATCACCCTCCGCCAGATGGACCTCGGCATGAGCCGCCGCCAGGCCTTCGCCGAACTGCGCCGCCGCAACGACTCCGAGCAGGTCGCCATGTTCGTGACGGCGTTGCAGCAGGGGGAGGAGCTGGGCGCCCCGATCGTGGACACCCTCGTCGCCCTCGCCAAGGACATGCGGCGCACCGACGCGCAGAACGCCCGCCGCAAGGCCGCCCGCGCCGTGCCCAAGGCCACCATGATGATCACCACGTTCATGGTCCCGGCGACGATGCTGCTGCTGGGCGCCGGCCTCCTGCTGGGCTCGGGCACGGACTTCGGCACCATCACGGGTGAGTGACACATGGCGACGATCTCGACTCCCACGGGCCGCCGGGCGGCGGGGCCGCGGCCGCGCCGGAGCACGCGCCGGCCGGCGTGGACACGGTGGCCGGTGTGGACGCGGCGGACCACACCGCCGGCCACCCCCACGACGGCTGCCGCCTCCGCACCGGACGTGTCGGCCCCCACCCTCTCCCTCCAGGTCAACGCGCTCCAGGCGCTCTGCCGTCAGGTGTTCGGCTTCCGGCTGGCCATGATCGCCCTGGCCGCCCCCGCCGCGCTCCTCAACGCCGCCCCCGGCCTGGGGGCCAACCTCGTCGGCGCGGCGGTCGTCGTCACCTTCATGGCGTCCTACGCCCTGTTCCGCGACTGGGAACGCTTCGGCCCCCTCCTCCTGCGCCACCCCGCCCTGCTGGCCGCCGACACCCTCTTCGGCTCACTCCTCCTCGTCTCCGCGGGCCCCGACACCACCCTCGCCTACGTCAGCGTCTGCACCCCCCTGCTGGCCGGCCTCGCCTACAGCTGGCGCGGCGCCGCCTGCTTCGCCTCCCTCCAGTCGGTGATCCTCCTCCTGGTCGAGGCGACCCTGGCCCGCTCCGAGCACCGCACCGCCGCCGAGGCCCTGCTGCTGCCCGGGCTGTGCGTCATCGCCGGCGCGGCCGGCTCGGCGCTGCGGGGCCTCATGCTCCGCTTCGGCGCGGCCACCCAGGCCCTGACGTCCGTCCAGGCCCGCCTCGCCGCCACGGAGGCGGTCGCCGAGGAACGCGCCCGCCTCGCCCGCGAACTGCACGACTCGGTGGCCAAGACCCTGCACGGCGTGGCACTCGCCGCGGAGGGCCTGGCCGCCTCGGCGAACGCGCCGGAGCCGGACGCGGCGGTGCTGCGCCGGCAGGCGGACCTCGTCGCCCGCTCGGCCCGCAGGGCCGCCACGGAATCCCGCCGGCTCCTCACCGACCTGCGCCACGACCCGGACCCCCCGGAACCCACGGACCTCCTCGCCCAGCTGACGGCCCGCACCACCGACTTCACCGCCCGCACCGCCATCCCGGCGACCTGCCGCCCCACGGGCGACCGCCCCCCGCCCCCCGTCCCGCCCGCGGTGGCCCGTCAGCTGCTCACCATCACCGCCGAAGCCCTGGAGAACGCCCACCGCCACGCCGCCCCCACCCGCGTGCGGGTGAGCGCGGGCGTGACGGGCGACCGGCTCCACCTCAGCGTCCACGACGACGGCCGCGGGCTGCCTCCCGGCACCACTCTGGGAGAACTCCGCGCCGCCGGCCACTTCGGCCTCCTCGGCATGGTCGAACGCGCCGCGTCCGTGGGCGCCCGCATCCGCATCGGACGCGGCACACACCCCCGGGGCACGGAGGTCCGTGTGGACCTCCCCCTGGCGGCGCTGCAGGCGCCGACGAGCCCGGGCGACACGGCATGAGGAACCCCGAGACGCCGTCCCCGTTCGACGCGCCTCCGCCCCCGGCACCCCTGCGGGTGATCGTGGCCGACGACAACCCGGTCGTCCGGGCGGGACTGACCGCCCTGCTCTCCGGCCGCCCCGGCATCACGGTGGTGGCCGAGGCGGCGGACGGCCGCGAGGCGTACGAGGCGGCCCGCACCCGCCGGCCCGACGTGATCCTGCTCGACGTCCGCATGCCCGGCGTGGACGGCCTGTCCGCCCTGCCGCACCTCGTACGGCTGGCCCCGGTGCTGATGCTCACCTACAGCCGCGAGTCGGAGATCGTCCAGGAGGCCCTGCGGCTCGGGGCGGGCGGCTATCTGGTCCACGGCGAGTTCACCCCGGACCAACTCGTCACGGCGATCCGGGACGTGAAGGAGGGCAAGGCCCACCTCACCGCGACCGCGGCGGGCGCGCTGCTGACCAGACTCCGAGCGGAGGGTGCCGCCAGGGATGCGGCTGCAAACGCCTCGACTACGCCAACTGCACTAGCCGGAAAGCCGACTTCCCCCGAACAGCTTTCGCGAATGCAACCGCCTGTGGCACAGTCGCGGTACCAACTCAGCACGAGGGAGGCGGAGATCATGGACCTCATCGCGTCCGGCATGAGCAACCAGCAGATCGCCGCCGCCTGCTTCATCAGCGAGAAGACGGTCAAGAACCACATCAACCGCATCTTCGCCAAACTGCACAGCACCAGCCGCGCCGAGGCCACCGCCAAGTGGCTGGGCACGACCCCCGGCTCCCCCAGGGGCCGGCAATGACCCCGCCCGCCCCGCGTTGGGCCCACGATTGGGCCCACGGACCCTCGATGACAGCCCCCACCCCGCCCTACCCTTCCGGCACCGACAGCGGCACACCCGGAGGGAAACACCATGCGCACCAAGTGGAGCGACGACAAGGGCCAGACCGCGGTGGAGTACCTGGGCATCATCGCGGTGGTCGTGGCGATCGTGCTGGCCATCACGGGGACGGACATCGGACAGTCGATCTACAACGCGATCACCGACAAGATCACCGAAGTCACCGGCGGTTGACGCGGTCCCGGAGGCTCGACGACGCGGGGCAGGCCTTTCCCATCTACATCACGGTGGTGGCGGGCCTGCTCTTTCTCGCGTTCGCCTACCTTGCGGTCGGGCAAGCGGCGGCGACCAGGAGCGACGCCCAGACCGCGGCCGATGCGGCAGCACTCGCCGCGGCCCTCGACACCAGGGACCAGCTGGCCGGGGAGTGGCTGGAGAACGTGAAGGACCCGGCCGCTTGGCGACGCATCTTCGACGGTGACGTGGAGGTGGCCGACTCCTGCTGGCGCGCCCACGAGCTGGCCGCGGCCAACGACGCTCAGGTGCGGGCCTGCGGTCCGGACGGCTTGCTGGGCTACGAAGTCGAGGTCGAGACGGACGGGACCGTGGGGGACAGCATCGTCCCCGGTACCGAGGACATCCACGCCAAGGCCTCGGCCAGGGCCGTCATCGAGTCCCGATGCACCTTCGAACTGCCGGCCGAGGACGCCGAAGGCGTGGAGCTGCCCCCGCTCAGCTGCGAGGGCGAGGAGTGGGACCTGTCGCCGGACGACCTCACCGACCTACCGGACCCGGAGGACCTGTTCGAGGTCCATCTGGCCGACTGACAGGCGAACGACGAGTGACCAAGGGAAGCAGAGGCATGAGCATTCGGTTCACAGCGAAGGCCCGCAGGGGGATGGCCGCGTTGTCCGTGGTGGCCGGGCTGGCCCTCGGCGTGGCCGGATGCGGTGGCGGGGACGGCGAGGACGAGAAGCCGCAGACGTCGGCATCCGCCTCACAGCCGGGCGGTTCCGATCAGCGGGCCCAGGAGGGGCAGTCGGACGAACCACTCACCGAACTCAAGGGGCCGGACAGCCTGCTGCTGCAGATCACCTCCGCCGTACGTGACTCGGGCGGGTTCGTGACGGTGAGCGGGACCCTGAAGAACGACGGCGGCGATACGGTGAACGTTCCGGCCCAGCTCAGCGGCAACGAGACGGAGATCATCCGCAACGGCCGGTCGCTCGGCGGGGCCACGCTGGTGGATTCCCAGGGCAAGAAGCGCTACTACGTGCTGCGTGACACCGATGGGCGTCCGCTCACGACGACGAACTTCCCGGCCCTGAAGTCCGGTGAGACCCTCCCCGTCTTCATGCAGTTCCCGGCGCCGCCTGCCGACACCACCGAGGTGACCCTCCAGCTCCCGATGTTCGCCACTGCCCCGATCAAGATCTCCGGCTGAGCCCCCGATGACCTCACGACTCACCGCAGCCCTCACCGCCACCCTCCTCCTCACCACCACCCTCTACACCGCCACGACCGCCCACGCCGACGACGGCCCCAGCGTCCCGCCGGGCACGGAGGCCACCGCCGCGGCCCCGGTCGAGCTGGACGCCAACGACCCCGACCTGAAGCTGCCGGAGGGCGCCACACTGGCCGAGCCGAAGGTCCTCGACATCAAGCAGGTCGTGGAGGACGAGAGCGGCGAGGAGCGCCGGGAGGACACGAACGCGGACGTGAAGTTCGCCCTTCAGGCCGAGGTGCTGTTCCCCAAGGACAGCGCTCGGCTCGGCGCGGAGGCGAAGGCACGCCTCCGGGCGATCGCACAGGAGATCAAGGCGCAGCACGCGACCCGCATCCGCGTCTTCGGCTTCACGGACGACCTCGGCTCCTCGGCCCACGGCGACGTCCTGTCGAAGCAGCGGGCGAACGCCGTCCACGCGGTGCTGGACGCGGAGCTGAACGACCCGGGCGTCACCTTCGAGGTCCGTGGCTACGGCGAGGACTACCCGATCGCCTCGAACACCTCGGAGGAGGGCCGCAAGAAGAACCGCCGGGTGGAGGTGTCGTTCCCGCGGGGGGAGGGCTGACGGCGCCCGCTGACCGCCCGTCGAGGATGGCCGGATGTTCACGCTGCGACGTCGCTCAGGAACCGAGTGTCACTGCCGGTGACTAGAGTGTGCGGAGAGGTCTCGCTTTCCGGAGGCCGTACGGGGGAACGGGGAGGCACCGAGTGCTGCCGAGCGACGGTGGGGGGACGGGCTCGCCCTGGCTGTCCGGTGTGTTCGACACGGCGAGGGACGCGGTCCAGGACCTGTCCACCGAGCTGTCGTCGTTCACGACGTTCCGGAAGCGGGTCGACGAACTCGTCCGCGACCTGAAGGAGTCACAGGCCGGTCCCACCCGTGTGGGCCGGGAGCAGCTCGGACGCGGGAAGTTCGGCGGCGGCGACGGATCCTGGACCGAGGCGGCGGGCCTGTACACGTCGTACGAGAAGGTCATCACCGACCTGGAGAACTTCTCCGAGCTGCTCTCGGACTGCATGGAGGCCATGTCCATCGCTGTCCTGGCTTCGCACAAGGGCTACGAGAACATCGACGTGGACGTCCGTGACCGCATGGCCGCGATCACCGCCGAGACGACCGAGCACTACGGCGGCCCCTACGACCCGGAGCGCGCGAAGCACCACGGCGCGACGGGCGGCGGCACCGCAGCCGGCGTCCGGAAGCCGCCGAACGGCGACGCCGGCGGCACGATCTGAGCCAGGCGCCAGGAAACGGTACGAGGACGGGGAGAAGGCTGATGGCAGGCGAGGGATCCGGTGGCTCCCGTGGCGGCACGTCCTTCGAGGGCATGAGCCACGAGCAGATGCTCGCCTGGCTGGACCAGGCGGACAGCGGGACCGTCCAGGCCGCTGCCCGGAAGCTCGTCGCCGCCGCCGAGCAGATCCGCGAGATCGCGGAGGAGCTGAAGATCCGGCCGCAGTGGGTGGAGTGGAAGGGCGAGGGCGCGGACGCCTTCCGCACCTGGGCGGGCGATCTCGCCAACTCCGCCCTGCGGCTGGCCGACTTCAGCGGCGACTCGGGCACGTGGCTCTCCCTGGCATCCGGCGCGATTGCCACCGCCCAGGCCGCCGTACCGCGCGACGAGTCGGGCACCTCGGCCGGCCCCACGGCGGCCCGCGCCCACCTCACCGCGAGGTCCGGTGCCGAGCTCGCGGCGCTGAAGGCGCGCAAGGAGAAGGTGCGCCAGGAGGCGGCGGCCGAGATGCGCAAGCTCGCGCAGGCGTATGCCCTGTCGTCGTCGCAGATGGACAGCTTGCCCCGGCCCGAGTTCCCGCCGCCGCCCGCCGCGATCAGCATCGGCACCCCCGAGGACCTGGCCCGTCCGAGCAGCGGGCGTGCCCGGGGCGAGGATGCGGGTGACGCCGCGTCACCCGTGGCCCGGCCGGCCGGCGAGGCGGCCGGGCAGGCCACAGCAGGGCGGCCCGACGAGGCGGGGTCCTTCACCGGTGCGCCGGCCGATCCGCACCGACCGGCCACCACGGGCCGCCCGGTGCACGTCGAGATCGACTCGGCCGGCACGCTTCCCGAAAGGCACATCCCCGTCACGGCACCGGGACCGACCGCCCCGACCCGCCCGGATCCATCCGTGCTTCCGGCTGCGACAGGGATGATCCCGCCAACTTCTGACCGCGGCGGAGGGCGTAGGCCCACCGTCTCCGGGGGCGGAGGAAGGCCGACCACCGGTGGGCGCGTACCGTTCGCGCCGCGGCAGGAAGGCACGGGCCTTCCGCGTGGACGCGACATCGCGGCAGGTGGTCCGTTCCCGCACCGGTCGATCTCCGGTACGGCTGCCGGCAGGACCCTCGCGGGGCCGGGTGCGGGCCCCGGCCGCGACGTGCCCGCTGCCTCCGGAGCTCCGGCCGGGCGGCCCACCGACTCGGGCGTCATGGGCGGGAGGCCCACCGGACCGGCCGTCACAGGCGGACGTCCGACGGGCCCGGGTGCCGTGGGCGCACGGCCGGCAAGCCCTGGCGTCATGGGCGGACATCCGGTCAACCAGGCCGTCGCCGGGGGACGTCCTTCGGTGACGCCTGCCGCGGGGACGCCGTCCGGCCGCCTGCCTGGTGGGACAGTCGTGGGCGGAGACCCTGCCGCACACCGTGGACCGACGGGGCCCGCCCTGGCGGTGCGGGCCCCGTCCACCCCGCGGAGCGGCGTGGTCGGCGGCACTCCGCAGCGGGCGGGCCGAGCGCCGGCCCGCCCCGGTGCCCCGGTACCCTCCGCACCGACCCGAGGCGGCATCACCGGAGGCACGCCGAGCGATGAGGGCGATCGTGCCGGCGGCCGACGGCCCCTCAGCCCCACCAGATCTCGACAGGGCGGGCGGCAGCAGACCGGCCGTCGCGACGGAGCTTCGGCAACCGACTGACGCGCGAAGGACGGAAGAGGGACCCGCATGCCGACCAACAGGACACGGCACACCCGGCTCCGGGCTGCCGTGTCGGCAGTCGCCGGCCTTCTGCTGATGAGTGGTGCCGCCACTCCCGCGTGGGCCGGTTCGACCCGCTCACAGCAGTGGCATCTGGACGCCATGCACGCCGAGGAGATGTGGCGGACGAGCACGGGCGAGGGCATCACCGTCGCGGTGATCGACACCGGTGTCGACCCCGGCAACCCCGACCTCGAAGGGCGAGTCCTCGACGGGCGGGACCTGGCGACGTCCCGGCCCGGCGACGAGCACACGGATTACCTCGGTCACGGCACGTCCATGGCCGGGCTGATCGCCGGCACCGGGGGCTACGGAGGCGGAAACGGCGCGTACGGCCTTGCGCCGGGTGCCGAGATCCTCCCGGTCCGAGTACCCAGCCAGGGCGACGACCCGACGGCGGGCTTCGCCTTCGCCGGAGTCCTCGGCAAGGCCATTCGGCTCGCGGCGGACGCGGATGCGCAGATCATCAATGTCTCCCTGGCCTCGACGACCACGAGTGACGACCTCACTGCCGCCGTGAAGTACGCCCTGGACCGTGGCTCGCTGGTCTTCGCGGGCGTCGGCAACAGCGGCGACGAGGGCAATCCGGTGTTCTACCCGGCGGCCACGCCTGGAGTGGTGGCTGTGGCGGCGGTGGGCCGGGATCTGTCCAGGACCGAGGAATCCGGGTTCGGACCTCACGTCGACCTGGCCGCCCCGGGTGAGGACATGGTCCACGCCTGTGGAGGCCGCACGGGTCTCTGCAAGAGCCACGGCACCAGCGACGCCACCGCCCTCGCCTCCGCCAGCGCCGCCCTCATCTGGTCCGAGCACCCCACCTGGACCAACAACCAGGTCCTCCGCGTCATGCTGAACACCATCGGCGCTCCCACGGACGGCGCCGAGCGCAACGACTCCATCGGGTACGGCATCGTCCGCCCCCGCATCGCCCTGCGGAATCCCGGCGACCCGGGCCCGGCGGACGTCTATCCGCTGCCCGACCTCGGGGCCGCCGGGAGCGGCCCGGCGTCCCCCTCGGCGGGCGCGCCCGCGGGGCAGCCCGCGCAGACGCCGGCCGAGGCGGACGGCGGCAGCGGTCCGAGCCGCTCGGTGACGGAGGACTCCGGGCGCGGCCGCCTGTGGGCGGTGCTGGGCATCGGCGCGGCCGTCGTCCTCGCGGCGCTCGCGGCGGCGGTCGTCGTGCTCCGCAGGCGCCCGCGCCCGGGGGCCGTCCCGCCACCGCCCGTCGCCCCCGGGCAGCGGAGCCCGTACGACGGCGGTCGGCTCACTCCGCCCGGGCCGGGCGGTACGCCACGGGGCGGCCCGTACCATTGACGGTCCCCGTGACGCGGTACCGCGCGCCTGCCGCGCCTCGGGAGGCGCGACGCTACTCGGCCGGATCCTGTTCGATCGACAGCCGGACGCCGGGCCGTACGCCCCACTCCGCCATGACCCCCGCGCTCGCCTCCAGCACGTGCCGGGCGCGCAGCCGGGGCAGGCCCAGGCGGCCCGGTCGCATGGTGCGTACCGCGAGCACGCGGAGGTGCCGGTCGAGGTGGGCGACGTCGATGGGGAAACGCATGCGGAAGGTGTGCACGGAGGACGCGGGGGAGAGCAGCAGGGCGCCGTCCACCGTGTCGCGGCCCAGCAGGCCCTTCGTGCGGGCGCGCCAGGAGGTCGCCAGCTCCAGGGGCACGGGCACGGGCACGTCACCGCCCGGTCCGTGCACGAGCAGCCGTCCCCGTCCGTCACTCCAACGCCGCGTCATGACACGCACCCTCCCCACCCGGAGGCGGCCCATGCGCCAGAACGCGCGCCGTCCTCGCCGACCTGCCCACCGGCTCCTGGAGCGCCACGCGTTCGGCCATGAGTTCGACCGTGGGTTCGGCGACGGGGCGCGGTACGAGGCGAGGGCGCCGGCCTCAGGGATCCGGTGAAAACCGGTTGTCCCCCGGACCCGGTGCGCCGTTAGGTGGTCCCATGACCGCACTCGGCGCCGTGTTCCGCCCGCAGCTCCCGCCCGAGCGACTGCGCGCCCTCGCGTGCCTCGCCGACGACACCGGGCTCGACGAGCTGTGGCTGTGGGAGGACTGCTTCCTGGAGGGCGGGATCTCCACGGCCGCCGCCGCGCTCGCCTGGACCGAGCGGGTCAGGGTGGGAGTCGGGCTGCTGCCCGTCCCGTTGCGCAACGTGGCCGTCACGGCGATGGAGACGGCGACCCTGCACCGCATGTTCCCGGGCCGCGCGGTCGTGGGCGTCGGGCACGGCGTGCAGGACTGGATGGGCCAGGTGGGGGCGCGGGCCGAGTCGCCGGTGACCTTGCTGCGGGAGTACCTGACGGCGCTGCGGGCCCTGCTGCGAGGGGAGCGGGTCAGCACCGACGGCCGGTACGTACGGCTGGACGGCGTGGCCCTGGACTGGCCGCCCCTCGAACCGGCGGAAGTGCTGGCCGGGGTCACCGGTCCGCGCTCGCTGCGGCTGTCGGGGGAGGCCGCCGACGGCACCGTCCTCACCGCGGCCACGCCCCCGGACGGCGTACGCCGGGCACGGCGGCTCATCGACGAGGGGCGCGCGGCGGCGGGGCGGACCGGGCCGCACCGCGTCGTCGTCTACCTGCTGACCGCGACCGGTCCCGACGCCTCCGCCCGGCTGCGGGCGGAGCTGGCCGCCGAAGGCCTCGGGGACGTGCCCGGGCTGGGGGTCGCGGGTCACGCCGCCGATGTCGCCGGGGCGGTCGGGCGGCTCGTCGAGGCCGGTGCCGACTCGGTCGTACTCCAGCCGACCGCCGACGAGCCCGACCCCGAGGGGTTCGTGCGGTTCGCGGCGGAGCGGGTACGGCCGTTGGTGTCCTGAAGAGTGAACGGCAAGCAACGCAACACACGAAGAGAGAGAGTCCGAGGCGGTCGCGTCATGGAAACCCAGCACACCCCCACCTTCGAGGAACTGGTCGACGAGGGTGCCTCCGTGCCCACCGAGGGGTGGGACTTCTCCTGGTTCGAGGGACGGGCCACCGAGGCGCGGCCCTCGTGGCGGTACGCCGAGTCGCTCGCCGGGCGGCTGGGCACGGCGCGTGCCGTCCTCGACATCCAGACCGGGGGCGGGGAGGTCCTCGACTTCGCGCTGGGCCGGGCCGCGACCGCCCCGGTGCTGACCGTGGCCACCGAGGGCTGGCCGCCCAACGTCGCCAAGGCCACCGCACTGCTCCGGCCGCGCGGTGTCGCGGTCGTGGCCGCCCCGCAGGACGCGCCCCTGCCGTTCGCCGACGGCGCCTTCGACCTGGTCGCCAGCAGGCACCCCGTGGAGCCGCACTGGGACGAGATCGCCCGGGTGCTCCAGCCCGGCGGCACCTATTTCGCCCAGCACGTCGGGCCGCACAGCGTCTTCGAACTCGTCGAGTACTTCCTGGGACCCCAGCCGGAGGAGGTCCGCCGGGGCCGCGACCCGGAACGGGAGCGGGCGGATGCCGAGGCGGCGGGTCTGCGGGTCGTGGAACTGCGGGCCGAGCGGCTGCGGATGGAGTTCCACGACATCGCCGCCGTGGTCCACTTCCTGCGCAAGGTGGTCTGGATGGTGCCGGGCTTCACCGTGGCGGCGTACGAGCCGCGGTTGCGCGCCCTGCATGAGCGGATCCGGGACGAGGGCCCGTTCGTCGCCCACAGCACCCGGCATCTCTTCGTCGCGCGCAAGCCCGGGTAGGCACCCGGGCGCCGCCCAACAGGGCTCCCGCCACCCGGGATCCGCCGTCCCCGGCGGCGCGCCGCCGGGGGTGCGCCGCCGGGGGCGCGCCGCCGTACCGGGGCGCCGTGCTGGTCCGTCGCGGAAGCCGCCCGGTTCCCTCGCATCCGTGCGGATGCGGTGAAGGAGTGAACCGGTGTGGGCCGTAAGGGTGTTGGGGCCACGGCGCGGCTCACCCGCTCGCGTGCCCGTTCCGTGTTTCCACATCGTTATCGCCTGCGGCTCGCCTCACGGGCGCTCACTCGAGTAAGTTCAGACCAAGGGAATTCGCGTGAGCAAAGCTGCGCGGCGGCACCGCGCAGTGGAGGGGGCTGCGCGGCGCACCCTGCTCCCGCCCGGACGCGCCTTCGGGCACGACAGCCCGGCCGGCCGTCAGGCGGATCGCTCCCAGGGGTCGTCGGACCGACCCCACCCGCTCGGTCGTCAAGCGGACGCCGACCCGCCGGGGTCGCCCGCACGGGGGACACCCGAACGGGCCCGCAAAACCCCGCGGACCGGCCTGAAGCCCCGGTGGGACCGCACTTCCGGCGCCGAGCGCGGCGTCGCCGGGCGACTTCGGAGCGTAGTTGTGGCGCGCCGATGTGCGCGGTGGCCCTTACGAAGGGTTATGGTGGAAACCCCCCCTCGGGCCGGTCCGTCTCCCCCCCCACGGACCGGCCCGTTTCTCTTGTGTTCCGAAGCCGCCCCGGCTTCCACCCCCGGCCGGCCCCGGCTTCCACCCCCGGCCCGCCTCGCTTCCACCCCCGGCCCGCCTCAGGGTCCCCCCTGGGTGACCCCGCCCCTCCCCGGGCCGGCCCCCGCTCCCCCGTCCGGAGCGCGTCCCGGCCCGGGAACGGCACTTCGGCGCAGCGGGGGTAGGCTTCGCCCCGGGGACCGCCATACGGACAGGGACGCACCCGACCCGCTCCCGGCCCAGCCGCCGCAGGAGCGCCGTGCCCATCCCCTGTCCGATCCGCACCGGAGGGGCTGACAATCACGTGAACCTGCGCGACAAGCTGCGCGGCCTGCTGGTCAGGCTCTACGCGCGCCGGGTGGAAGGTCACCTGGACCACGCTCAGGTGCCCAAGCACATCGGCGTGATCATGGACGGCAACCGCCGCTGGGCGAAGGCCGCGGGCTCCAGCACCGTGCACGGCCACCGGGCCGGCGCCGAGAAGATCGAGGAGTTCCTCGGCTGGTGCACCGAGACGGACGTCGAGGTCGTCACCCTCTGGCTGCTGTCCACGGACAACTTCGACCGGCCGCAGGAGGAGCTGGGCCCGCTCCTCGGCATCATCGAGGACGTCGTGCGCACCCTCGCCGCCGACGGCCGCTGGCGGGTGCATCACGTGGGCACCATGGACCTGCTGCCCGCGGGCATGCAGACCACCCTGAAGGAGGCCGAGGAGGCCACCGCCCACATCGACGGGATACTGGTCAACGTCGCCATCGGCTACGGCGGCCGGCAGGAGATCGCCGACGCGGTCCGCTCGATGCTGAACGAGGCGGCCGAGAAGGGCACCTCGGTCGAGGAGCTGGCCGAGGCCGTCGACACCGACATGATCGGCCGGCACCTCTACACGGGTGACCAGCCGGACCCGGACCTGGTGATCCGCACCAGCGGCGAGCAGCGGCTGTCCGGATTCATGCTGTGGCAGACCGCCCACTCGGAGTACTACTTCTGCGACGTCTTCTGGCCGGCCTTCCGCAAGGTCGACTTCCTGCGCGCCCTGCGTGACTACGCGGCGCGCCACCGCCGTTACGGCGGCTGACCCATAAACGCCCCCCGAGCGGGCGTACGGGTACCCCTTCCGGCGGGGGCAAAGGGCGGCAAGACGGCGCATGTCACGTGGAGTTCACCGGCGCGCCGTCATATGCCGTGGCATGGCATCGCGTGTTCGAGGGCATAGACCAGACAGGTCGATGCCCGAACCACGGGTGTCGGATCTCAGCGGGCGGCACGGGGCCGTCCGCCCGGGAGGCCCTTTGCACCAGCCCGACCGTGCGGTCCTCGGCACGGAAGAAGCAGCGGGGGGCCGGTTCTCGCCCCCTGTGCGTGCAGGGCGGCCGACGACCGGTCCAGCTCCGCTCCGTCGCTCCCCGACCTCATCCGAGGGGGTACGTCCTTCCGTGGTGACCAGCGCACAGCGCCACAAGCCAGACCGGCGCACCTATGTTCTCGACACCAGCGTCCTGCTGTCCGACCCGAACGCCCTGAGCCGCTTCGACGAGCACGAGGTCGTGCTCCCCATCGTCGTGGTCACGGAGCTGGAGGCCAAGCGGCACCATCCCGAGCTCGGCTACTTCGCCCGGCAGGCCCTGCGCCTGCTGGACGACTACCGGGTGCGGTACGGCCGTCTCGACGCCCCCATCCCGATCGGCGACCTGGGCGGAACGATCCGTGTCGAGCTCAACCACTCGGACCCCAGCGTGCTGCCCACCGGCTACCGCCTGGGGGACAACGACTCCCGCATCCTCGCGGTCGCCCGCAACCTGCAGGCCGAGGGGTTCGACGTCACCGTCGTGTCGAAGGACCTGCCGCTCAGGATCAAGGCCTCCTCCGTGGGTCTGCTGGCCGAGGAGTACCGCGCGGAGCTCGCCATCACGGACTCCTCCGGGTGGACCGGGATGGCCGAGCTGACGCTGCCCGCCGAACAGGTGGACATCCTCTTCGAGGAAGGCCACATCCACGTCCCCGAGGCGGCGGAGCTGCCCGTGCACACGGGCCTGACCATCCACTCCGAGCGCGGCCGGGCCCTCGGCCGGGTGACCCCGGAGGGGAACGTCCGGCTGGTGCGCGGCGACCGCGAGGCCTTCGGCATCAAGGGGCGCAGCGCCGAGCAGCGCATCGCGCTCGATCTGCTGCTCGACCCGGACGTAGGGATCGTGTCGATGGGCGGCCGGGCCGGCACCGGCAAGTCGGCGCTGGCGCTGTGCGCGGGGCTGGAGGCGGTGCTGGAGCGCCGTCAGCACGAGAAGGTGATGGTCTTCCGGCCGCTGTACGCGGTCGGCGGGCAGGAGCTGGGCTATCTGCCCGGCACCGAGGCGGAGAAGATGAGCCCGTGGGCGCAGGCCGTCTTCGACACCCTCTCGGCGGTGACCAGCCGTGAGGTCATCGAGGAGGTCACCGCGCGGGGCATGCTGGAGGTGCTGCCGCTCACCCACATCCGCGGCCGCTCGCTGCACGACGCGTTCGTGATCGTGGACGAGGCGCAGTCGCTGGAGCGCAACGTCCTGCTGACCGTCCTGTCCCGGATCGGCGCCAATTCGCGGGTCGTGCTGACCCACGACGTGGCACAGCGCGACAACCTGCGGGTCGGGCGCTACGACGGTGTCGTCGCCGTCGTGGAGAAGCTGAAGGGGCATCCGCTGTTCGCGCACGTCACCCTCACCCGGTCGGAGAGATCCCAGATCGCTGCACTTGTGACCGAAATGCTGGAGGACGGGCAGATCTGATCCGCTTGCGATCGTCTGCTCCGCTCGCCCCATCTCGCGGTGCTTGCGGATGAGTTGGCGCCGTTCGGAAAGGCCAAGAGCCTAGCCGGGCGGCGCCTTCGCGTGTGCGGGAACGAGGAAATCCCCCGGCGCAAACGGGATGTGAGCTTTCACACGCAACTCGGAATTGCCTA
The DNA here is from genome assembly GCF_000761215.1 of Streptomyces glaucescens. Taxonomy (GTDB): domain Bacteria; phylum Actinomycetota; class Actinomycetes; order Streptomycetales; family Streptomycetaceae; genus Streptomyces; species Streptomyces glaucescens_B. Next base: position 4,912,441 of record NZ_CP009438.1, read on the forward strand.
CCGGCGTCACCGTGCGGCAGAGTCTCACTCCTGTCAGGCCCCGCATACGACACACCTGTATCCCCAGCGATACGGCACCACCAACTCCATAGCAGCCGTCGTATGCCGCCCGAGCACCATGCGGCGCTCCCCTCGGGGGAGTTGCCCACCGGGCCCGCGCCTCCCGTGACCCGCAGTTGGGGAGGCCAGTGTCAGGGGCACGATTGCGTCCGCCAGGGTCACCGAAGCGGGCGATGCTGGAAGGAAACCGTGTGAGCCGGATTTCGGTCCGGGGATTCGCAGTGGCCTCGGCCACCGCGGTCACCGCAGTCGGGAGCGTCGTCGGCGTTGCCTCGGGCAGCACCGCGCAGAACAACGACGCCGAGGCGGCGGCAACCGACCTGACGTTCCTCGCGGACATCCCCGCGGGCCAGCAGGCCCAGGTGCAGACCGCGTCCCTGACGCAGCAGGCCGACGTGCAGGCCATCGCCGCGGACGCGACCGCGAAGAAGGACGCCGAGGAGGCGGCCCGCAAGAAGGCCGCCGAGACCGCGATCGCGAAGAAGGCGCAGGCCGAGAAGGCCGCCCAGGAGGCCAAGGAAGCCAAGGAGCGCGAGGAGGCCGAGCAGAAGGCCAGCCGCGACGCCGCCCGGGCCGACGCCGCCACCTTCGCCGTCCAGAGCTCGTACTCCATCGCGCAGATCCAGTCGATGGCCGCGCAGATGGTGCCGGGCGACCAGTTCCAGTGCTTCAGCAACATCGTGGACCACGAGTCCGACTGGAACTACCGGGCCGTGAACCCCTCCTCCGGTGCCTACGGCCTCTTCCAGGCGCTGCCCGGCACCAAGATGGCGTCCGCCGGCGCCGACTGGCAGACCAACCCGGCCACCCAGATCAAGTGGGGCCTGAACTACATGAACGAGCGTTACGGCAGCCCCTGCGGCGCCTGGTCGTTCTGGCAGGCCAACCACTGGTACTAGGCCGCGGCGCCCGCAGACAGCGGCCCGCAGCCCGCTCGACCCCGCGCAGCCCCTCGCCGTCCTACGGCGAGGGGCTTTCGCCATGTACGGTCTGACGGGACGACTCCAGGGGGGAGTGGTGGGGACCGACGGGGGAGAGGGACGGATCATGTCGCGAGTGCCAGGGTGGCTCGGCCGGCTGGGCGCCGGTCTGAACCGCATGGGCAGGCAGTGGGAGGAGCGCCGCGCGGCGGCGGAGCGGGAGCACACGGACGCCGAGCAGGACATGGCCGGCTCGCCCGCGTACGTGCCGCCGCCCCCCGGGTACGCCCCGGCCGTCGCACCCCGCCCCGACCCGGCGCAGGCCGTGCCGTGGGGCGTCCGGGTCGCCGCCGAGGCCGGCTGGCGGCTGCTGGTGCTGGCCGGCACCCTCTGGGTGCTGATGCGCGTCATCAGCGCCGTCCAGCTGGTGGTGCTGGCGTTCGTCGCCGCGCTGCTGATGACGGCGCTGCTCCAGCCGACAGTGGGACGGCTGCGGCGGCTGGGCGTGCCGCGCGGGCTCGCGACCGCGCTGACCGCGCTGCTCGGCTTCGTGGTGATGGGACTCGTCGGCTGGTTCGTGACCTGGCAGGTCATGGAGAACATCGACAACCTCTCCGGCCAGGTCCAGGACGGCATCGACGAACTGCGCCGCTGGCTGCTGGACAGCCCCTTCCACGTCACGGACAAGCAGATCAACGACATCGCCGAGAACCTGCGCGAGGCGATCGGCGCCAACACCGACCAGATCACCTCCGCCGGCCTGGAGGGCGTGACGGTCGTCGTCGAGACGCTGACCGGCATCCTGCTCGCCGTGTTCTCCACGCTGTTCCTGCTCTACGACGGCCGGCGCATCTGGGAGTGGACGCTGAAGCTCGTCCCGGCCGCCGCCCGGCCGGGGGTCGCGGGCGCGGGGCCGCGGGCCTGGCGCACGCTCACCGCGTATGTGCGCGGCACGGTGATCGTGGCCCTGATCGACGCGATCTTCATCGGCCTCGGCATCTACTTCCTCGATGTGCCCATGGCCGTCCCGCTGGCCGTCTTCATCTTCCTGTTCGCCTTCATCCCGCTGGTCGGCGCCGTGGTCTCCGGGGCGCTGGCGGTGGTCGTGGCGCTGGTCACACAGGGGGTGTTCACCGCGGTGATGACGCTGGCGGTGGTGCTCGCCGTGCAGCAGATCGAGGGGCACATCCTCCAGCCGTTCATCCTGGGCCGGGCGGTGAGGGTGCATCCGCTGGCCGTGGTGCTGTCCGTCACGGCGGGCGGCATGGTGGCCGGGATCGGCGGCGCGGTCGTCGCCGTACCGCTGGTGGCGGTGACGAACACCGTCGTCGGGTACCTGCGGACCTACTCGCAGGAGGCGGCGCTGCGGCAATCGCCGCCGCCGCACGGCGCCACGTCGACGGACGCGTCCCCGGCCGAGCCGCCGGCGGACCCGGCCGGCTGAGCGGGGGCCGGCGGGCGGGGCAGACACCGCCGGCCGGGCCGGACACGGCGAAGGCCCCGTCCACCGCTGGGTGGACGGGGCCTTGCCGGTGTCGCCGGGCGCTCAGCGCCTCACTCGGCGAGGACGGCCTCGGCGTCGAGGGTGACGCCGACCGCCTGCACCACGGAGGCGATCTTGAACGCCTCCTGGATCACGTCACGGTCCAGGCCCGCCTTGCGCAGCACCTGCTCGTGCGAGTCCAGGCACATGCCGCAGCCGTTGATGGCGGACACGGCGAAGGACCACAGCTCGAAGTCGACCTTGTCGACACCGGGGTTGCCGATGACGTTCATCCGCAGACCGGCGCGCAGGGTGCCGTACTCGTGGTCGGACAGCAGGTGGCGGGTGCGGTAGAAGACGTTGTTCATCGCCATGATGGCCGCCGCGGACTTGGCCGCGGTGTAGGCCTCCGGCGTGAGGTTCGCCTTCGCCTCCGGCTCCAGCTCACGCAGCACGATCGGGGAGCGCGAGGCGATGGCGGTCGCCAGCACGGTGCCCCAGAGCTGCTGGGCGGGGAGGTCGGAGTTGCCGATGACCGAGCCCAGGTTGAGCTTGAGGTCCTTGGCGTAGTCCGGTATGCGGGACTTCAGGGAGTCGAGGGACATGGGTCACTCACCGGCCAGCAGCGCGACCGGGTCCAGGGTCTCGTCGCCCTTGCTCCAGTTGCAGGGGCACAGCTCGTCCGTCTGGAGAGCGTCGAGGACCCGCAGGACCTCCTTGGGGTTACGGCCGACGGAGCCGGCGGTCACCATGGTGAACTGGATCTCGTTGTTCTGGTCCACGATGAAGACCGCGCGCTTGGCGAAGCCGTCCTCGTCCTCGATGCCCAGCTCGCGCATCAGCTCGTGCTTGGAGTCGGCCATCATCGGGAAGGGCAGGTCGCGCAGGTCGTCGTGGTCCTTGCGCCAGGCGTGGTGGACGAACTCGGAGTCGCCGGAGAAGCCGAGGACCTGGGCGTCACGGTCGGCGAACTCGTCGTTCAGCTTGCCGAAGGCCGCGATCTCGGTCGGGCACACGAAGGTGAAGTCCTTGGGCCAAGCGAAGATCACCTTCCACTTGCCCTCGTAGGTCTTGTGGTTGATCTTCTCGAACTCCTTGCCCTTCTCCAGCGAGACGCAGGCGGTCAGTTCGAACTCGGGGAACTTGTCACCGACAGTGAGCACTAGCTCTCCTTGCAGCGCAGCGAAGAAACACCCGCTTTTGACGGGTGTTTCCCATGGGTTGGACGTGGCTGATGGTGGCACAGCGCGCATTGATTAGTGAAATAGCTACACTCGGTCGTGTTGATCGGAGGTAGTTATTAGTGACCGCCAGTAACGTGAATCACGTCGGCAAGCGCCGCCAGCCCAGTCTCGCCCAGCTGCGCGCCTTCGCCGCCGTCGCCGAGCACCTCCACTTCCGGGACGCCGCCGCGGCGATCGGCATGAGCCAGCCCGCCCTCTCCGGCGCCGTCTCCGCGCTGGAGGAGGTGCTGGGGGTGACCCTCCTCGAGCGTACGACCCGCAAGGTGCTGCTCTCGCCCGCCGGCGAGCGGCTGGCCGTGCGGGCCAAGGCGGTGCTGGAGGAGGTGGGCGCCCTGCTGGAGGAGGCCGAGGCGGTGCGGGCGCCGTTCACCGGGGCGCTGCGGCTCGGGGTGATCCCCACCGTCGCGCCGTACCTCCTGCCGACCGTGCTCCGCCTCGTCCACGAGCGCTACCCCGACCTCGATCTCCAGGTCCACGAGGAGCAGACCGCCAACCTGCTCGACGGCCTCACCACCGGCCGGCTCGACCTGCTGCTGCTCGCGGTCCCGCTGGGTGTGCCGGGGGTGGTGGAACTGCCGCTGTTCGACGAGGACTTCGTCCTCGTCACACCGCTCGACCACGAGCTCGGCGGACGGGAGGGCATCCCCCGCGAGGCGCTGAAGGAACTGAACCTGCTGCTGCTCGACGAAGGGCACTGCCTGCGCGACCAGGCGCTCGACATCTGCCGCGAGGCGGGCCGCGAGGACGCCCCCGTCACCACCACGGCCGCCGGCCTGTCCACCCTCGTCCAGCTCGTCGCCGGCGGCCTCGGCTGCACCCTGCTGCCGCGCACCGCGCTCAAGGTGGAGACCAGCCGCAGCAGCCAGCTCCTCACCGGCTGCTTCGCCGACCCCGCCCCCACCCGCCGGATCGCCCTGGCGATGCGGACGGGGGCGGCGCGGGGAGCGGAGTACCAGGAGCTGGCGACCGCGCTGCGGGGGGCACTGCGACCGCTGCCCGTGCGGGTGCTGGAGGGGCCGGACTGAGCGCGGCGCCCGGGGGCGTGAAGTCCCGCCTGCCCCGCGACGCCCGGCCCCCTCCCCCGACCTCCGCGAGCAGGGGGTGCCCCCAGGGACGTGCACGGCGCCTGCCGCCCGAGCGCGGCACGGGGCAAGAAAGGCCGCGCGGGTACGGCAGGCCACCGGGTGCAGGGTGACGCGGGCTACTCCGTGCGCAGCCCGTCCGGGCGCATCAGCCGGAGGAGCGGCGGCAGGCTGAGCAGGGTGACGGCGAGGACCACGGCCGCGCCCATGCCGGTCATCGTCAGCACGCTCGCCCAGTCCACGCGGACCGCGGTGTCCGTCATCTTCAGCAGCACCGTGCCCAGGGTCAGCCCCACCGCGCAGGCCAGGGCGAGACCGAGCGCGACCGGGACCGCCGTCTGCCAGAGCACCGACAGGCTCAGCGTGCGGCGCCGGGTGCCGAAGGCGATCAGCGAGGACAGCAGCTTGCGGCGTTCGCGCAGTTGCTCCAGCTGGGAGACGAGCAGACTCGCCCCGATCAGCAGCAGCACACAGGTGGCGCCGACGAAGAGGCCGGTGCGGACGGCGGTGAACCGGCCGCTCTGCTTGCTGGACACCCACGTCATGGGTTCGACGAACGGGTCGATGTCCGCGGCGGTGTTGCGCACGTGCTCGCGGGCGTCCGGCACGGACTCGTCCAGCCGCAGGTAGAGCTGGCCGGGCACGGCCGTCGCCGCCGCGCGGGGCAGGGCGCTCGGAGTGAGCAGGACGCCGCCGCGCCGGGTGCCGGTGGGGTCGGTGACGGAGCGGGCCCGCTTGACGTCCTCCGGCACCGTCCAGGCGACCGGCTTCGACTCGTCGCCGCCGGGGGAGGCGTCGAAGTAGAGCGTGCCGCCCGGCCGGGCCAGCGCGGGCCCCTCGGTGTCGTACTCGGCGCCCTCCAGCACGAACACGTCGCCGTCCCGGCAGGAGGGCAGCGCGGCCAGCTCCCGCAGGGAGCCGCAGTCGCCGACGGCGACCTGCGTGAACCGGTCCGGGTCCTCGGGCCGGTTGTCGAGCATGCCCTCCGAGAAGCCGTACACCTGCCGTACGCCCTCGGTCGCCTCCAGGCGGGCGCGGGCCGCGTCGAGCGAGAGGCCCGCCGGGACGCCGACCTGCATCTGGGCGCGGGTGAGGTCCTGGCCGGTGCTCTGCGTGTAGTCCTCGTCGACGCCCGCGAAGAGCATCTGGAGCGCGATCGCCCCGGCCACCGCGACGGCGATGCCGTTGACCATGCGGGCCGCGGTGCCGCTGCTGAGCTGGAGCCGGCGTACGGCGAGCTGCCAGGACACCGCGCCCGCGCCGAGCCGGGCGACGACCGCCTCGACGATCCACGGCAGCAGCGCGGTCACGCCGACGAGGAGCAGCAGGACGCCGCCGGTGACGAGGTACTGGTTGAACTCGCCCTCGTCCCGGCCGTTGCCGACCATCGGGTACAGCATCGCGAGGCCGGCGAACGGCAGCAGCAGCCGCCACCACAGCCGGCGCCGCGCGGGCCGCGCGGTGCGCACCACGCCGAGGGGTTCGATCACCACGCCGCGCAGCGCGAACTGGGTGACCAGCACGGCGGCGACCGGCACCGCGACGGCGACCAGCAGCGCCAGCAGCGGCGAGGGGTTGAGGTAGCTCGGGAACGCGCTGAACCCGAACACCTCCACCGATCCCGCCCACTGGCGGCCGACCAGGAAGAACCCGGTGCCGAAGACCAGTCCGAGCAACGCCCCGGCCATCGCCTCGCCCGCGGCCACCCGCCGGGTCATCCGGCTGTCGGAGCCGACCAGCCGCAGCGCCGCGAGCCGCCGGTCGCGGCGCTCGCCGCCGAACCGCACGGCGGTGGCGACGAAGACGCCGACCGGCATCAGCAGCACCACGAAGACGACCAGGACCAGCAGGAGCAGCACCGGGTCCATCCGCTCCGTCGACGGCAGCGGATCACCGAACCGTTCGAGCCGGGAGACTCCGTCGTCGAGCCGGGCGGCGAGTCCTTCGCCGCCGCGGTAGAAGGCGAGTTCCTGGGAGCCGACCAGGCCGCTCTCGCCGATGGTGCCGACGATCCGCTGCGGCAGCCGGTCGCGCAGCAGCTTCCCCTCGTCCGACTCCAGCAGCCGCTTCAGCGCCGGGGAGACCACCATCTCGTCCACGCCGGGAAGCTCGTCGACGCCGGGCGGTACGGGGGCGTGCGGGCCCTCGGGCTCCAGCACCCGCCCCCGTACGTCCTGCTCGCGGAAGGTCGTGCCGGCGTTGGCGACGAGCAGGGTGTCGTCGCCCTTCTGCGGCTCCGTCTGGTTGAACATGAGGTCCGAGCGGGCGCTCTCCCGGTCGTGGCGCACCGCCAGCGCGTTCGGGATCGCGGTCGTGAGCAGCAGCAGCGCCACCCCGAGCCCGACGCCGACGGCGGTCAGCAGGGTGCGTGTCCATCCCTCCCGCCCTCCGGCGAACGCGAACCGGAACCCCAGGCCCAGGTCCCTGGACCACTGCCGCGCGCTCATACGACGCGCTCCATGTCCCGCGACCTGCCGTCCCGTACGACGATCTCGCGGTCGGAGTAGGCGGCGACGCGGGCCTCGTGGGTGACGAGCACCACGGCGGCGTTGGTGGACCGGGCCGCGTCCGTCAGCAGCTCCATGACGCGTTCGCCGTTGAGCGAGTCGAGGGCGCCGGTCGGCTCGTCGGCGAACAGCACCCGGGGGCCGGTGACCAGGGCCCGCGCCACGGCGACCCGCTGGCCCTGGCCGCCGGAGACCTCGCCGGGCCGCTTGCCCGCGATGTCGTCGACCTCCAGGCGGGCCATCCACTCGCGGGCGGTGCGCTCGGCGGCCTTGCGGGGCGCGCCGTTGAGCCGCAGCGGCAGCGCCACGTTCTCCACGCAGCTCAGCTCCGGCACCAGCTGCCCGAACTGGAAGACGAACCCGAACTCGCTGCGCCGCAGCGCGCTGCGTCCGGCGTCGCTCATGGTCGCCATCTCCCGGCCGGCGTAGCGGATCGATCCGGCGTCGGGGGTGACGATCCCGGCGAGGCAGTGCAGCAGGGTCGACTTGCCGGACCCGGAGGGGCCCATGACGGCGACGACCTCGCCCGGGTGGATGGAGAACTCGGCGCCGTCGAGCGCCGTCGTCGGCCCGTACGTCTTGCGCAGCCCCTCGGCCACGAGCAGGGCACCGGCGGGGGCGCTCATGCGGTCACCACCGTCTGGGCGAGCTTGTCGAGGCGGGCGGCGGTGAGTTCCAGCCAGCGCAGGTCGGCCTCCAGGTGGAACAGGGCGTGGTCGCAGATCAGCTGGTCGGCGAGGTCGCCCTTGCGCTTGCGGTCGGTGAGGATCCGCATCATGCGCAGGTGCTCGGCGCGCTGGGTGTCGAGGATCCCGGCGGCGTCGCGCCGGGTGAGCAGGGCGAGGACGACCTTGGTGTAGAGGGTCGACTGGAGGTACGGCTCGGGCTTCTCCGGGGTGGCGAGCCACTGGGCGACGTCGGTGATCCCGGCGTCGGTGATCGCGTACCGCTTGCGTTCGGGCCCGCCGCCGGGCTCGATGCCGTCGACCTCGACGAGCCCGTTCTTCAGCAGGCGGGACATCGTCGAGTAGACCTGCCCGTAGTGGAGGGGCCGGTCCTGGCCGAACTTCGCGTCGAAGGCCCGCTTGAGGTCGTAGCCGTGGCGCGGGCCGGACTCCAGGAGGCCGAGAAGGGTGTGACCGATGGACATGGCGCCACTCTACACACCATGTATACGTCGCGTGTATACGTCCCGGGTATACGCGCCGTGTCCAGTTGTCCCGTGCCCGGCGCGACCAGCCGTCCCGCGCCCGGCGCCTCAGCTGCCCTGGTCGCCCGCGGGCCCCCGTGGCGGGCGGCCCCGGCGCGGGATCGGCCTCGCCTCCCCGGGCAGCCGGCCGGCCTCGGCCAGCGCCCGGCGCAGCAGGAACTCGATCTGCGCGTTGGCCGAGCGCAGCTCGTCGCCGGCCCAGCGGGCCAGTGCCTCGTACACCAGCGGGTCGAGCCGCAGCAGCACCTGCTTGCGCTGCTGCTGCGGCCGCCGCCGGGGAGCGGGTCCCTCGGGAGAGTCCGTCACTGGTAGAGCGTCCCGGTGTTGAGGACCGGCTGCGCGGAGCGGTCCCCGCACAGCACCACCATCAGGTTGGACACCATCGCCGCCTTCCGTTCGGAGTCCAGTTCCACGATGTCCCGCTCGGCGATCCGGTCCAGGGCCGCCTCCACCATGCCGACCGCGCCGTCCACGATCTGCCGCCGCGCCGCGACCACCGCGCCGGCCTGCTGCCGCTGGAGCATCGCGGAGGCGATCTCCGGCGCGTAGGCGAGGTGGGTGAAGCGGGACTCGATGATCTGCACACCGGCCGCCTCCACGCGCGCGTGCAGCTCGACGGCCAGCTTCTCGGTGATCTCCTCGGCGTTGCCGCGCAGCGAGAGGGCGTCCTCGTCGTGGGCGTCGTACGGGTACTCGATGGCGATGTGCCGGACGGCCGCCTCGGTCTGGGTGGAGACGAACTCTATGTAGTCGTCCACCTCGAAGGTGGCCTGCGCGGTGTCCTCGACCTTCCAGACCACGACCGCGGCCAGCTCGATCGGGTTGCCGTAGGCGTCGTTGACCTTCAGGACGGCCGTCTCGTGGTTGCGCACCCGCGTCGAGATCTTCGTCCGGGACGTGAGCGGGTTCACCCAGCGCAGTCCGTCCTGCCGGATCGTGCCGCGGTACCGCCCGAAGAGCTGCACGACCCGGGCCTCGCCGGGCGCCACCATGTTCAGCCCGCACATCGCGACGAACGCCGCGAGGCCGACCAGGATGCCGCCGGCGATCAGCGCCGCCTTGACGCCGGTCGCGGTGACGGCGGTGGCGGCGACCACCATCGCGACACCTGCCAGCAGTCCGAGCAGCCCCAGGAGCAGGGCGAGCCCGCCGCCGATGCTGTGCGCGGTGAACTCCCGGACCCGGGGTTCGGGCATCTCGGGCAGGTCGGCGGTGGCCGCGGCGTCGTGTGCGGACATGGGTGGTCCCCCGTTCTCGTACTGCCTAGCACTCGTCTAGCTAACTGATATCACTTTACCCCGGCGCGGCAACCCTGAACCCCTCTCGGGCGTCGGTTCCGGTGGGACGGGTGCTGATTGTCACGTCCGTAAAAGACCGGATCGAACCGACTTGGTCACATAGAGCGGTGTTAGCTTTCAGAGCTGACCTGAGCCATGCGCACTTGTGTGACAACCGAGAACGAAGCGGAGCAGACGGACTCATGGGACGAGCGGAAGAGAGACGAGCGCGACAGCGCGGTGGCCACCGCGCGGCGCCCCGGCGCCGCCGTTCGTCGGGCGCGGCCGGCAAGAGCGGCATACGCCGGCTGTTCACCTGGAAGAAGATCCTCGGCACGTTCCTCGGAGTGTGCCTGCTCGGGATCGGCGCCTTCGTCGTGCTGTACCTGGTGATCGACATACCCAAGGGCAACGCCCTCGCCAAGGAGCAGGGCAACGTCTACCGGTACAGCGACGGCACCACCCTCGCCCGCAAGGGCCTCAACCGCGAGGTCGTCGACCTCGCCGAGGTGCCCAAGCCCGTCCAGAAGGCGTTCGTCGCCGCCGAGAACAAGTCCTTCTACAGCGACTCCGGCGTCGACCTGAAGGGCACCGCCCGCGGCGTCCTCAACACCCTCTCCGGCAAGGGCAAGCAGGGCGGCTCGACCATCACCCAGCAGTACGTCAAGAACTACTACCTCACCCAGGAACAGACGGTCAGCCGCAAGCTCAAGGAGCTGATCATCTCCCTGAAGGTGGACCGCCGGATGTCGAAGGACGACATCCTCGCGGGCTACATGAACACCAGCTTCTACGGCCGCGACGCCTACGGCATCCAGGCCGCCGCCCAGTCCTACTACCGCGTCGACGCCGAGGACCTCACCATCGAACAGGGCGCCTACCTCGCCGCCCTGCTCCAGGCCCCCAACTCCTACGACTGGTCGATCGCCTCCCCGACCGGCAAGAAGCTGGTCCGCGAGCGCTGGGACTACGTCCTGGACAACATGGTCGAGGAGGGCTGGCTCGACGCCGGCAAGCGCGCCGGCATGACGTTCCCGGTTCCGAAGGAGCCCAAGGCCGCACCCGGCATGGAAGGCCAGAACGGCTACATCGTCGAGGAGGCCAACCGGGAACTCGCCCGGCAGCTCGTCGCACAGGGCGCCGCCGCCGACATGGAGGAGGCGCTCACCAAGATCAAGCGCGGCGGCTGGACCATCACGGTCAACATCGACAGCAAGAAGCAGAAGCAGCTGGAGAAGGCCGTCGCGGAACAGCTCACCGGCAGGCTCGACCCCAAGCGGCGGACGGTCGACGCGGACGTCCAGGCGGGCGCCGCCTCCGTCGACCCGAGGACCGGCAAGGTCCTCGCCATGTACGGCGGCGCGGACTACGTCGAGCACTACACGAACAACGCCACCCGCGACGACTACCAGCCCGCCTCCACCTTCAAGCCGATGATCCTGGCCGCCGCCCTGGAGGAGGGCGCCACCACCCAGGACGGCACCCCCATCAGGGCCAACACCCTCTACGACGGAGACAGCGAACGCCCCGTCGTGGACAACGGCGTCCGGGTCGGCTTCGCCCCGGAGAACGAGGACCACGCCGACTACGGCGACATCACCGTGCAGCAGGCGATGAACAAGTCCGTCAACTCCGTCTTCGCGCAGATGGGCGTGGACGTCGGCATGCAGAAGGTGCTGGACACCGCCGGCCGGCTCGGCATGGACACCGAGGGCCTGGAGGCGGTCCCCGCCCAGACCCTCGGCTCGATGGGCGCCAGCCCGCTGGAGATGGCCGGCGCCTACGCCACCCTCGCCAACCACGGCAAGAAGGTCACCCCGACCCTGCTGGCCTCCGCCGAGCACAAGGACACCACCGTCGAGCTGCCCGACCCGGTCGGCGAGCAGGTCATCAGCCGGGAGGCCGCCGACACGGTCACCTCGGTGCTGACCGGCGTGGTCGACGACGGCACCGCCCGCAGGTCGGTCCGCGACAACCCGATGCGCGACGGCCAGCAGGTCGCGGGCAAGACCGGTACGTCCGACGACAACAAGTCGGCCTGGTTCACCGGCTACACCCCCACCCTGGTCACCTCCGTCGGCCTGTTCGGCGAGGACGACAAGCCCCCGCACCGCCAGGTCCCGATGTACAACGCGCTCGGCGAGGACCGCATCAACGGCGGTGGCTTCCCCGCGCAGATCTGGGCCCAGTACACCTTCGGCGCGATGGGCAAGGTCACCGAGTTCGACCTGGAGACCGCCCAGGGCGCGGCGGTGGAGCCGACCTGGACCCCGTCGCAGACGCCGTCGCAGACCCCGAGCCGCACCCCGTCGCAGACCCCCAGCCGGACCCCGTCGCAGACGCCGTCGCAGACCCCGAGCCGGACCCCGTCGCAGACCCCCAGCCAGACGCCGTCGCAGACCCCGTCGCAGACGCCGACCACCACTCCGCCGGTGACCACGACTCCACCGCCGGACGGCGGCGGCATCCCGGACAACCCGTTCGACCCGGTGCAGGACGAGTAGGCACGCCCCGGCTCGCACGCGTGCGCGCGGGCACCCGCGCGCACCAGCCACGAGCCGCACCCGCCGGACGACCGTCGTCGGTACGGCGGGTGCGCGCCTATATCCGGTTCAGCTCGAACCAGACGACCTTCCCGGTGCTGAGCCGGGTGGCCCCCCACCGCCGGGCCATCCGGTTCACCAGGTACAGCCCGCGCCCGCCCTCGTCGGTGGCCCGGGCCTGCCGCAGCCGCGGCAGCTGCGGCACATCGTCACCGACCTCGCACCGCAGCACGTCGGTCCGCAGCAGCCGCAGGGTGATCGGCCGCGAGGCGTACCGCACCGCGTTGGTGACGACCTCGCTGACCAGCAGCTCCACCGAGTCGGTCAGCTCCTCCAGGCCCCACCGGGCGAGCGCGCGCCGGGCCAGCCGCCGCGCCCGGCCGGGAGCGGCGTCCTCCGGCTCCAGGAACCAGTACGCCACGTCACTCGGCGCGATCCCGTCGAACCGGGCGGCGAGCAGCGCGATGTCGTCGTCGCGGTCGCCGGGCCCGAGCATGTCCAGCACCTCGTCGCACAGCGCCTCCAGCGGCGGCGGATGGTCCGGCCCGGTCAGCTGCGCGGTCGCGGCCAGCTTCTCGCGCAGCTGCTCTATCCCGGTCCACACGTCCCGCAACCGGGACTCGACCAGGCCGTCCGTGTACAACAGCAGGGTCGCCCCGGCGGGCGCGTCCAGCTCCACGGCCTCGAAGTCCACCCCGCCGACCCCGATCGGCGCGCCCGCGGGCACCCGCAGCACCTCGGCCCGCCCGCCCAGATGCAGCAGCACGGGCGGCGGGTGGCCGGCGTTGGCGATGGTGATGCGGTGCGACACCGGGTCGTAGACCGCGTACAGGCAGGTCGCCATGCGGTCGGTGCCCAGCCGCTGGGCCTGCTCGTCGAGGTGGTGCAGCACCTCCTGCGGCGGCAGGTCGAGGCCGGCGAGGGTCTGCGCCGTGGTCCGCAGCTGGCCCATGATCGCGGCGGACGTCATGGAGTGGCCCATGACGTCCCCCACCACGAGCGCCACCCGGCTGCCCGGCAGCGGGATCGCGTCGTACCAGTCACCGCCCACCCGCGCGGTCTCCGCGGCGGGGAGGTAGCGGGAGGCCAGCCGCACACCGGTCGGCTGCGGCAGCGTCTCCGGCAGCATCGTGCGCTGCAGCTCGTCCGCGATGTACGCCTCACGCCCGTACAGCACCGCCTTGTCGATGCCGAGCGCGCTGTGCGTGGCGAGCTGGGCGGCGACCAGGAGGTCGTCGGCCTCGAAGGCGATCCGCTCCGGACGGCGCAGGAAGACCGCCGCGCCGATCACCCGGCGCCGGCCGCGCAGCGGCGCCAGGATGGCCCGCTGGCCGCCGGGAACGAGCGACTCGCCGTCCTCGCCCAGGAGTTCGGGCAGGGCGGCGCGGGCGGCGGGCGCGTCGGCGAAGACCGGGCGGACGCCGCGCAGCACCTCGTTGAGGGCGCCGCCGGGCCGCACCTCGCACAGTTCAGCGGTGAGCGCGGACAGTTCGGACGGCTCGGGATGGAAGACGGGCAGGAAGCCGCCGTCCGTGTCCCGTTCCTCCGGGATCCGGTCGGTGCGGCGCAGCCGCAGCACCACCGGGCCGATGGGCCGCTCGTCGCCGACCGGCAGCGGGTCGCGCAGATAGACCAGGATCGCGTCGGAGAACGTCGGCACGGTCGCCCGGCACAGCCCCATCACGATCTCGTCCAGGTCGATGCCGCGGGCGATCCGCCGGGTCGCGGCGCCCACGAAGCGCAGCCGGTCGCCGTCCCGGCGCATGGGCGTGGGCCGGCCGGGCGGCAGGCCCTGGCCGCTGCGGCGCTCCTGCTCCAGACCCGGCTGGGCCGGGATGCCCTCCGCGGCGGGACGCGGCCGGTGGTCCCCCGCGCCCGGTTTCGCCCGGACGGGAGGCGCCTCCAGGTGCTCTGCGGCGGCCGGCTGGGAGTGCTCGGGGCCGGTGCCGCCGGGACCGGGCGGCACCGGCGGGCCCGCGGGAGCCTCGCCCGTGCCACGGGCCTGCGCCTGGGGTAACCCGGAGCCGCCGGGCGTGCTGCGCTGCTGCCCCGGCGTACGCAGGAGCGCCCCGCGGGGATCCACGGGGGCGGCGCCCGCCTGGGGGCGCTCGAAGGATGTCGGCTGCTCCGTCACGCGTGTCGAATCCATCCGTCCGGGGCTGCGCGCCGCGCGTACCGCGTGCGCCGTTGCAGTTCGTCCCGCAGGAAGGCCGATACCCCGAATACGTGCCCGGGGAACGGATTTCCCGCGTGGTCGAAGGTTGTTCCTGTGCCACTCACGGACCGGTCGCGGCCCGCACGGGTGCTGCGCTCGTACCCCTCGCTCACGTCCTGCCGCCCCTCGGTGACATGTGGTCAGGCCCGTCGCGCGCCCCGGGAGTTGCCGCCGCGCGCCCTTGCGGAGGACGATCCTACGTTTCTTGCCCGGGGGCGCATCAAGGGTCTCATGACGACAGGTGCGCGGGCGTGCGGTCCCAGTCGTCCGGCAGGACGGGGACGGACCAGGACGGATCCGGGCGCCAGTGCTGCCAGCCGTCCGGGAACGGCGGGCCCCAGGCACGGATCACCTCCACCGCGTCCCGTCCCGCCGCCCGCACCCGCTCGGCGAGCCCGGCGTCGACCAGGCCGTCCCGCTGTGCCTGGGCGAACTCGTCCTCGTCCCGCCAGTGCCAACTGCGGTCCGGGTGCACGGAGATGTCCAGGAAGTGGTCCTCGGAGTCGACCCCGCCCGCCCAGCGGGTCAGCGGCTCCTCCAGATTGACGTACCAGTTCTTGAACCGCCAGCCCGGCTCCCAGAACAGCCACACCGACCACGGCTCACCGGGCCGGGCCAGCTTCAGCACCCCGGTGCCGAACCAGTGGTCGCGCTGCACCGCGCGCGGCTTGGTGTAACGGGTCTCCAGCGGCTCCAGGTGCACCGGGGTGCCGTCGGCGAGCACCGGCTTCACGCACTCGGTGCCGGGCGCCAGCCACACGGCCAGCAGTTCCTCGTCGTCACGGACGACGGTGACGGGACGCACGATGTGGAAGCGGTCGCCGGCGTTCTCCCGGTACCGCCACAGGATCTGGCTGCCCGGCGCCCAGAAGGCCGTCGCCCCGCCCGCTTCCACTTCCGTCACCGTTCCGTCGTCTGCCATGGACAGATATTAGGTGTCACCGGCATACGACGCTGCGGTGCGCGTCACGGTTCACACGCGCCCCGGGCGCACGTCACGGACGGGTCATCCGCAGCACGTCCAGTGCCTCGTCGAGCTGCTCCACGGTCAGCGCGCCCCGCTCGACGTACCCGTTCTCCAGCACGACCTGACGGATCGTCTTGCGCTCCGCGAGCGCCTTCTTGGCGACCTTGGCGGCCTCCTCGTACCCGATGTACTTGTTCAGCGGCGTGACCACCGAGGGTGACGACTCGGCGTACTCGCGGGCGCGTTCGCGGTGCGCGACGATCCCGTCCACGGTCCGGTCGGCGAGCAGCCGCGACACGTTGGCCAGCAGCCGGACCGACTCCAGCACGTTCTTCGCGATGACCGGCAGCATCACGTTCAGCTCGAAGTTGCCGGCCGCGCCCGCGGCGGCGATCGTCGCGTCGTTCCCCATGACCTGCGCGGCGACCATCAGCGTGGCCTCGGGGACGACCGGGTTGACCTTGCCGGGCATGATCGAGGAGCCCGGCTGGAGGTCGGGCAGCGAGATCTCGGCGAGCCCGGTGCGCGGCCCGGACGCCATCCAGCGCAGATCGTTGGCGATCTTCGTCAGGGACACGGCGATGGTCCGCAGCTGCCCGCTGGTCTCCACGATCCCGTCCCGGGCGCCCTGCGCCTCGAAGTGGTCGCGTGCCTCGGTGAGCGGGAGTCCGGTCGCCCGGGCCACCTCCTCGATGACGGCGGCGGAGAAGCCGGGCGGCGTGTTGATGCCGGTGCCGACGGCCGTCCCGCCGAGCGGCAGTTCGGCCAGCCGGGGGAGCGAGGCCTGGAGGCGTTCGATCCCGTACCGCACCTGGGCGGCGTACCCCGCGAACTCCTGGCCCAGCGTCACCGGCGTGGCGTCCATGAGATGCGTCCGCCCGGACTTCACGACGTCCGCGAACTCCTCGGCCTTGCGGGAGAGCGAGGCGGCCAGGTGCTCCAGGGCGGGGACCAGATCACGGGTGACGGCGGCGGTGGCGGCGATGTGGATGGAGGACGGGAAGACGTCGTTGGACGACTGCGAGGCGTTGACGTGGTCGTTCGGGTGGACGGGCCGGCCCAGCCGCTCGCTCGCCAGCGTCGCGATCACCTCGTTGGCGTTCATGTTGGACGAGGTGCCCGACCCCGTCTGGAACACGTCCACCGGGAAGTGCTCGTCCCACCGCCCCTCGGCGACCTCCTCCGCGGCCTCCTGGACGGCCCGCGCGATCTCCTGGTCCACGACCCCCAGCCGGGCGTTCACCTTCGCCGCGGCGGCCTTGATCCGCGCCAGCGCCTCGATGTGCGCCCGCTCGATGCGCTGCCCGGAGATCGGGAAGTTCTCCACCGCCCGCTGCGTCTGTGCCCGCCACTTCGCGTCCGCGGGGACCCGGACCTCGCCCATGGAGTCGTGCTCGATGCGGTATTCGCTCATACCGGCTATAGCGATCGGGAGCGGCGTGATGTTCCGGGGGGCGGCGCTCCGCCCCCCGGAGGGGCTGGTCAGCCGAGGCCCGGACCCCGCACCGGGATGTGCGTGAAGGTCGGCTCGGGTGCCGGGTTCTGGAAGAAGTCGTTGCCCTTGTCGTCGACGACGATGAAGGCCGGGAAGTCCTCGACCTCGATCTTCCAGACCGCCTCCATCCCCAGCTCCTCGTACTCGACGACCTCCACCTTCTTGATGCAGTCCTGGGCGAGACGGGCCGCGGGGCCGCCGATGGAGCCGAGGTAGAACCCGCCGTGCGCGGCGCACGCGTCGGTGACCTGCTTGCTCCGGTTGCCCTTCGCCAGCATCACCTTCGAGCCGCCCGCCGCCTGGAACTGCTCGACGTAGGAGTCCATCCGCCCGGCCGTGGTGGGGCCGAAGGAGCCGGACGCGTAGCCCTCGGGCGTCTTGGCCGGGCCGGCGTAGTACACCGGGTGGTCCTTCAGGTACTGCGGCATCTCCTCGCCCGCGTCCAGCCGCTCCTTGATCTTCGCGTGCGCGATGTCCCGCGCCACGACCAGCGGGCCGGACAGCGACAGCCGGGTCTTGACCGGGTACTTCGTCAGCTCGGCCAGGATGTCGTCCATCGGCTGGTTGAGGTCGATCTTGACGACGTCACCCTCCGACTCCAGCTGCTCGTCCGTGGTCTCCGGCAGGAACCGCGCCGGGTCGGTCTCCAGCTGCTCCAGGAAGACGCCCTCGGCGGTGATCTTCGCGACGGCCTGCCGGTCGGCCGAGCAGGACACGGCGATGGCGACGGGGCAGGACGCGCCGTGCCGCGGCAGCCGCACCACGCGCACGTCGTGGCAGAAGTACTTGCCGCCGAACTGCGCGCCGATGCCGATCTTCTGCGTCAGCTCGAAGACCTTCTCCTCCAGCTCCTTGTCCCGGAAGCCGTGGCCGAGCGGCGAGCCCTCGGCGGGGATCTCGTCCAGGTAGTGCGCGGAGGCGTACTTCGCCGTCTTCAGCGCGTACTCGGCGCTCGTGCCGCCGACGACGATCGCCAGGTGGTACGGCGGGCAGGCGGCCGTACCGAGAGAGCGGATCTTCTCCTCCAGGAACTTCATCATGGAGGCCTCGTTCAGGACCGCCTTGGTCTCCTGGTAGAGGAACGACTTGTTGGCGGAGCCGCCGCCCTTGGCCATGAACAGGAACTTGTAGGCGCCGCCGTCCGTGGCGTACAGCTCGATCTGCGCCGGCAGGTTGGAGCCGGTGTTCCGCTCCTCCCACATGGTGAGCGGAGCCATCTGCGAGTACCGCAGGTTGAGCCTGGTGTAGGCGTCGTAGATGCCCCGGGACAGCGCCTCCTCGTCGCGGCCCTCGGTCAGCACGTTCTGCCCGCGCTTGCCCATGACGATCGCCGTGCCGGTGTCCTGGCACATCGGCAGCACGCCCGCCGCGGCGATGTTGGCGTTCTTCAGCAGGTCCAGCGCCACGAACTTGTCGTTGGAGCTCGCCTCCGGGTCGTCGATGATCCGGCGGAGCTGGGCCAGGTGGGCCGGGCGCAGGTAGTGCTGGATGTCGTGGATCGCCTCCTCCGCCAGCTTCCGCAGCGCCTCCGGCTCCACCTTCAGGAACGTCCGCCCGTCCGGCCCCTCGACCGTGGACACGCCCTCGGAGGTCACCAGCCGGTACGGGGTGGTGTCCTCTCCCATGGGGAGCAGATCGGTGTACGCGAACTCAGGCATCTCGCCCATTCCTCACTCACGACAGACAGCGGCTGGCCTCCATTGGCAGCGTCCACCAGCGTAGGACCTGCCACTGACGGCGAGCCTGTGAGGTAAGGCTCAGTTGGCCGCCCGCGGGATCCCGCGAGGGCTATCGCGATCTATCGTGTTTCGGTACGCTGCTGCCGTGGACCTTCAGAAGCAGACCGCGCCCGCCTCCGAACTGCGCGCCTCGGACGCCGAACGCGACCGTGTCGCGGACCTCCTCGGCCGAGCCCTCGCCGAGGGCCGCCTCACCGCCGAGGAGCATGCCGAGCGGGTCGAGGAGGTCTTCCGGGCCAGGACGGTCGGTGAGCTGGAACCCCTCGTCCGCGACCTGCCCGGCGCGCACCAGCACCGCGCGGCCCCGGTGTACGGTCCCGCGCCCGAGCGCCCCACGGCCGGCGCCGTACCGGCGGACCCGGACCACAACGTGGTCGCGGTGTTCAGCGGCGCGATGCGCAAGGGCCGCTGGCGGGCGGGGCGCCGCATCCACGCGTACGCGATCTTCGGCGGGGTGGAGATCGACCTCAGCGAGGCACTGTTCGAGTACCAGCAGGTCGTCGTGAAGGCCTTCGCGCTGTTCGGCGGCGTGGAGATCACTGTGCCGGAGAACGTGTCGCTGCGCGGCACCGGCGGCGCCGTCCTGGGCGGCTTCGACGTGGAGCCGCTGGACGCGGACGACCCCGACGCGCCCGTGGTCTACGTCGACGGCTGGGCGGTCCTCGGCGGCGTGGAGGCCCGGCCCAGGCGGGGCAGGCGCGTCGCCGACATCCTCGGCCGCCTGCGCGCCAGCCGACCCGGCGGTCGGGGACTCCCTGCATAGGCGCGCGTACAGCGGGTAGACCTTGCTGCATCGTCTCTCGCTCGCGAAGCCGTCGTCAGGAGTAGACCGTGCTGCAACCGCCGCATTCGTCCCTGCAGGTAGCTGCCGTTCCGGCCCCGCGGGTGCCGGCGCGAGACAGGGATCAAGACGCTCCCTGGCACACCGAGGCGGTGTGCCGGCGCGACGAGGCGGGCCTCTTCTTCGCCCCCTCCAAGGAGCCCACGGCGGCGCGGCTCTCCCGCGAGGAGGCGGCCAAGCGGGTCTGCGCCCGCTGTCCGGTGATGGTGGAGTGCCGCGAGCACGCCCTGCTCCAGCCCGAGCCCTACGGCGTCTGGGGCGGCCTGACCGCAGCCGAACGCCGAGTCGTCCTGGCCCGGCGCCGCCGCCGCGACGTGGAGCTGAAGAAGGCGGCGAGGGCGGCCAGCCAGATAGCGGCGGCGGGCTGACCGCGCACCCGGACGACACGCACGGAAAAGGGCGCCCCTCCGCACAGGGGCGCCCTTCCGCCGTACCGGGCCGGGAGACTCACCCGAGGGGCGCGGAACCCGGCGGCCGGGCACGGACGGCCCGCGGCCTCCGGCGATCCGCGGCCCCGCCCCGCGGGCCGCCGCCCGCGGCCCCTACTTCGCCCGGTCGAAATCGATCGCGCTGTACGCCCGCAGCTTGCTCAGCCGGTGCTCCGAGTCGATCCGCCGCACCGTCCCCGACTTCGACCGCATGACGATCGAGTCGGTCGTCGCCGTCTCCGACCGGTACCGCACACCCCGCAGCAGCTCACCGTCGGTGATGCCGGTCGCCACGAAGAACACGTTCTCCCCGGTGACCAGGTCCTCCGTGGTCAGCACCCGGTCGAGGTCGTGCCCCGCGTCGATCGCCCGCTGCTTCTCCTCCTCGTCCTTCGGCCAGAGCTTGCCCTGGATGGTGCCGCCGAGGCACTTCACCGCGCAGGCCGAGATGATGCCCTCGGGGGTGCCGCCGATGCCGAGCAGCAGGTCCACCCCGGTGCCCTCGCGCAGCGCCAGGATCGACCCGGCGACATCGCCGTCCGAGATGAGCTTGATCCGCGCACCGGTCTCCCGGATCTCCTGGATGATCCCCTCGTGCCGGGGCCGGTCCAGGATGACGACGGTGACGTCCTCGGGCGTGGCCCGCTTGGCCTTGGCGACCCGGCGGATGTTCACCGCCACCGGGGCGTCGATGTCCACGAAGTCGGCCGCCTCGGGGCCGGTGACCAGCTTGTCCATGTAGAACACGGCGGACGGGTCGAACATGGAGCCGCGCTCCGCCGCCGCGAGCACGGCGATGGCGTTCGGCATGCCCTTGGCGGTCAGGGTGGTGCCGTCGATCGGGTCGACGGCGATGTCGCACTCGGGCCCGGTGCCGTCGCCGACGTGCTCCCCGTTGAAGAGCATCGGGGCTTCGTCCTTCTCGCCCTCGCCGATGACGACGACGCCGTTCATGGAGACGGTGGAGACGAGGGTCCGCATGGCGCGCACCGCGGCACCGTCGGCGCCGTTCTTGTCACCGCGCCCCACCCAGCGGCCGGCGGCCATCGCCGCCGCCTCGGTCACGCGGACGAGTTCGAGGGCGAGGTTGCGGTCGGGGGCCTCGGAGGGGACATCGAGTTCGGACGGCAGATGATGCTCGGTCATCGGAGCGCACCTTTCTGATACGACGACGGCCGGATGAGGGTGTTGGCCATGACTCTATCGTCAGACCGACAAAATGAGCAGGGCACCCCACGGATGAGCGGACCGGGGCACCTGCGACCATAGGGGGGTGGCAGGTACGAACGGCAAGCAGAAGACGGCCCGGAGCATGGTGCTCTCCCTGGGCGTGACCTTGCTCGCGGGCGGGGTCATGTACCTCTTCATCCCGCACGAGGACGGTGAGCCGGACCTCAAGCCGGTCGACTACCGCGTGGAGCTGCTCACGGCACAGCGGGCCGCGCCGTACCCGGTGGCCGCGCCCGAGGGGCTGCCGGGCGGCTGGAAGGCGACCTCCGTGCGGTACCAGGGCATCGAGAACGACACCTGGCACCTGGGCTTCCACACCCCGGACGGCCAGTACGTCGAGATCAAGCAGTCCACGGAGAAGCCGTCGCGGTTCATCGACGAGACGACGGACGGCGCGCGCGCGACGAAGGCCACCGAGGAGATCGGCGGCCGCACCTGGACCCGCTACACCGGTGGCCGCTACGACGCCCTGGTGCTGCTGGCGGGCGGCGCGGACGGCGCGGACGGCGCGGACGGCGCGAAGGGCGCCGACGGGGCGGGTGCCCGGGGTGCGACGACCGTGGTGGCCGGTACCGGTTCGTTCGCGCAGCTGAAGCAGATGGCGGCGGCCCTGAAGCTGGGCTGAGCCGCCGCGGACACGCAGAGGGGCCCCGGCGGACGATGCCGGGGCCCCCCTTGCGTGCGGGCGGTGTGCGCGCGGGGCGCTGCGGACCTCAGACGGTCGTGACGACCTGCTCGAACGCCAGCCGCGGGGAGCGCGGGAACCAGGCGTCCGGGCCCGGCTTGCCGATGTTGACCACCATCAGCGGCGTGTGGTCGTCGTCCAGGAACTCCTTGCGCACGCCCTCGAAGTCCAGACCGGTCATGGGCCCGGCGGCCAGACCGGCGGCGCGCACGCCGACGATGAAGTAGCCGGCCTGGAGGGCGGCGTTGAGCAGGGCGGAGTTCTCGCGGACCGGGCGCTCGGCGAAGAAGGCGTCCTTGGCCTGCGGGAAGTGCGGGAAGAGCTCGGGCAGCTCCTCGTGGAACTCGTTGTCCGCGGAGAGGATCGCGACCAGCGGGGCGGTGGCCGTCTTCGGCTGGTTGCCCTCGGCCATGTGCTTCACCAGCCGCTCACGGGCCTCGGCGGAGCGGACCAGGGTGATGCGCAGCGGGGACTGGTTGAACGCGGTCGGGCCGTACTTGACCAGGTCGTAGATCGCCTGGACCTGCTCGTCGGTCACCGGCTCGTCGGTGAACGTGTTCGCGGTGCGGGCCTCGCGGAAGAGCAGGTCCTGGGCGGCGGGGTCAAGAACGAGGGACATGGCTGAACCTTTTCGGACGGGGTGGTGAACGTCCCCGACCCTACGGACTTTAAGTTCAACGTTCAACCAAAGGCTGGCCGTGGTGATCCGCTTCACAGCCGGTGCACCCCGCCCGGACGGTGACCCGTGCCCGGGGAGCCACCCGCACCCGGAGGGTGACCTGAACCTGACCTCGACGGTGGCCCGGACCCGTACCCGGACGGTGGTCCGGCCCTGGACCCCGGACCGTGGCCCGGGCCCGCCGCCGGACCGCCTACCGCGGCTCGCCCTCGGAGGGCGCCGTCCCGGCCTCCTCCGCAGCGGCTTCCTCCGCCAGCGCCGCGTCCAGCCGGGCCCGCGCGCCCTCCAGCCAACGGCGGCACACCTTGGCCAGCTCCTCCCCGCGCTCCCAGAGCGCCAGGGACTCCTCCAGCGTCGTACCGCCCGCCTCCAGCCGCCGGACGACCTCGATCAACTCGTCCCGGGCCTGCTCGTAGCCGAGCGCCTCTTCCACCTTGCTGGTCATCCGCTCACCCTAGGTTCGACTCGTACGGAGAACTCGCCCTCGGCCACCCGCGCGCGCAGCGCCTCGTCCGGCGAGACCTCGCCCGGATCGCGGATCACGTGCCCGTCGGCCCCCTGCAGCACGGCGTACCCCCGCTGGAGCGTGGCAGCGGGCGAGAGGGCCACCACGCGCGCGTGGGTGTGGGTCAGCTCCGACTCGGCGCGGTCCAGGAGATGCCCCAGGCAACGGCGGCCCCGCCCGGTCAGCGAGTCCACCAGGTCCGAGCGCTCGTCGATCATCCGGTGCGGATTCTCCATCACCGGACGCGCCAGCGCGTGCGCCAGCCCGCGCTCCTCCCGGTCGACGAACGCCTCCACACAGCGCCGCGCCCGGTCGCGCAGCTGCCGCACCCGCTCGGCCTCCTCGCCGACGTCCGGCACCACCTTCTTGGCGGCGTCCGTCGGGGTGGAGGCACGCAGATCGGCCACATGGTCCAGCAGTGGATTGTCCGGCTCGTGGCCGATGGCCGACACCACCGGCGTACGGCACGAGGCGACCGCCCGCACCAGCTGCTCGTCGGAGAACGGCAGCAGGTCCTCCACGCTGCCGCCGCCCCGGGCGACGATGATCACGTCCACGTCGTCGATCTCGTCCAGCTCCTTCACCGCCTGGACCACCTGCGGCACCGCGTGGACACCCTGCACCGCGACGTTGCGCACCTCGAAGCGGACGTGCGGCCAGCGGTGCCGGGCGTTCTCCAGCACGTCCCGCTCCGCCGCCGAGGCGCGACCGCAGACCAGGCCGATCAGCTGCGGCAGGAAGGGCAGCGGCTTCTTGCGCTCCGGCGCGAACAGGCCCTCGGCCGCCAGCGCCTTCTTCAACTGCTCCAGCCGCGCCAGCAGCTCGCCGACGCCCACCGGCCTTATCTCCGCCGCCCGCAGCGACAGCTGCCCCCGCGGCGCGTACCACTCGGGCTTCGCCAGCACGATCACCCGCGCGCCCTCGCTGACGACGTCGGCCACGGTGTCGAACACCTGCCGGTAGCAGGTGACGCTCACCGAGATGTCGTACGACGGGTCGCGCAGCGTCAGGAAGACCACGCCCGCGCCCGGCCGCCGGGACAACTGGGTGATCTGCCCCTCGACCCACACCGCGCCGAGCCGGTCGATCCACCCCCCGATGAGCCGCGACACCTCACCGACGGGGAGCGGGGATTCCGGGGACGTGTTCACAGCCATGCTCGTGAGCGTAACGGCACCCACCGACAATCCGGTGCGGCCTGCGCCGGGCGCGGAGTGCCGCATCAGCCGGCCTCCCCGGGGCGGCGGCGGCCCCGCTGGACGGCGAGCACCAGCAGGCCCGCCGCCAGCCACCCGGCACCCACCACCTGCGCCGCCC
The DNA here is from genome assembly GCF_000761215.1 of Streptomyces glaucescens. GTDB lineage: Bacteria > Actinomycetota > Actinomycetes > Streptomycetales > Streptomycetaceae > Streptomyces > Streptomyces glaucescens_B. The sequence continues at coordinate 4,936,868 of NZ_CP009438.1, forward strand.
CCGACGCCTCCACGATCACGGCGACGGTGACCGCCGCCCCCAGCAGCGGCACCAGCACATGCCGCCACCGGCTCACCGGCCCGCCGCGCCGCCACAGCGCGAACCAGGCCAGCACGCTCGCGTGCAGCAGGGTGAACGCGGTCAGCGGACGAAACCGGCCCCGTCGCCGAGCGCCACGCGCGCGTAGGCGAACACCGAGCCCGCCTGGGGGACGACCCGCACCATCTGCGCGTAGCTGAACGCGGTGAACGCCATCGCGACCGTGGCGGCCATATAGACCAGCGCCACCGCACCGTGCGACCGCGCGTCCAGGGTGCCGAACACGCCCACCGGGGCCATGGGGGCGATGAACAGCAGCCCGTAGACCACCAGGTCGCGAAAGCCCAGGCTGCGGCACAGGCCATGGTGGTCGCCGGACCGGGGGACCGCCGTGCCGGTGTCGGACATCGGTTCCTCCGCGCGTCGCGTTCGTCCGGTTCCGTACCGCCCCGCCCCGCCCAGGGCCAGTCTCCCCGGCGACGTGACCCGGCCGCGATCTCTGACCCCCCGAACGCGGCCTTACGATGGGTGCCATGACTGCTTCGCCTGGCCGCCGTGTCCTGCTCGCCGCCCCCCGGGGCTACTGCGCGGGTGTGGACCGCGCCGTGATCGCCGTCGAGAAGGCCCTGGAGCAGTACGGGGCCCCCGTGTACGTCCGCCACGAGATCGTCCACAACAAGTACGTGGTGCAGACCCTGGAGAAGAAGGGCGCGATCTTCGTCGAGCGGACCGAGGAGGTCCCCCCGGGGAACATCGTCATGTTCTCCGCGCACGGCGTCGCCCCCGTCGTCCACGAGGAGGCCAGGCAGGGCCGCCTCGCCACCATCGACGCGACCTGCCCGCTGGTCACCAAGGTGCACAAGGAAGCCGTCCGCTTCGCCAACGAGGACTACGACATCCTGCTGATCGGCCACGAGGGCCACGAGGAGGTCATCGGCACCTCCGGCGAGGCCCCCGACCACATCCAGCTCGTCGACGGCCCGGGTGACGTGGCGAAGGTCGAGGTGCGCGACCCCTCCAAGGTCGTCTGGCTGTCCCAGACCACCCTCTCCGTCGACGAGACCATGGAGACCGTCGACGCGCTCAAGGAGAAGTTCCCGCAGCTCATCTCCCCGCCCAGCGACGACATCTGCTACGCCACGCAGAACCGCCAGCTCGCCGTGAAGCAGATGGGCGCCGAGGCCGACCTGGTGATCGTCGTCGGCTCCCGCAACTCCTCCAACTCCAAGCGGCTCGTCGAGGTCGCCAAGCTGGCCGGCGCCCGCGCCTCCTACCTGGTCGACTTCGCCGACGAGATCGACGAGGCCTGGCTGGAGGGCGTGACCACGGTCGGCGTCACCTCGGGCGCCTCCGTGCCGGAGGTGCTGGTGGAGCAGGTGCTGGAGTGGCTGGCCCGGCGCGGTTTCGAGGACGTGGAGATCGTCAAGGCCGCAGAGGAGTCCATCACCTTCTCGCTGCCCAAGGAGCTGCGCCGCGATCTGCGCGAGGAAGCGGCGGCGCTGGTCGCCGAGCGGGGCGGCGCGGGCGCCGCGGGGGCATGACCGTCAGTCGTCCGTCGTAACGTGGAGCCATGCAGATCTTCGGCGTGGACATCGGCGGATCCGGAATCAAGGGTGCCCCCGTGGACCTCGGCAGGGGCGACCTGGCGGCCGAGCGCCACAAGGTGCTCACCCCCCACCCGGCGACCCCCGACGGCGTGGCGGACGGCGTCAAGCAGGTCATCGACCACTTCGGCTGGACGGGACCGGTCGGGCTGACCTTCCCGGGGGTGGTCACCGGCGGATCCACCGTCCGCACGGCGGCCAACGTCGACAAGAGCTGGATCGACACCGACGCCCGCGCGCTGTTCTCCGACCGCCTCGGCGGGCTCCCCGTCACGGTGGTGAACGACGCGGACGCCGCGGGCGTCGCCGAGATGTCCTTCGGCGCCGGACGCGACCGCAAGGGGACGGTCGTCCTGCTCACCTTCGGCACCGGCATCGGCAGCGCCCTGTTCGTCGACGGCACCCTCGTGCCCAACACCGAGCTGGGCCACCTGGAGCTGGACGGCCACGACGCGGAGAAGCGGGCCTCCAGCAAGGCCAAAGAGGACCACGACCTGTCCTGGCAGGAGTGGGCCGAGCGGGTCCAGCGGTATCTGGCCCACGTGGAGATGCTCTTCTCCCCGGAGCTGTTCGTCATCGGTGGCGGCGTGAGCCGCAAGGCGCACAAGTTCCTGCACTTCATCGAGGGCATCAAGGCCGAGATCGTCCCCGCGCAGCTCCAGAACAACGCGGGCATCGTGGGCGCGGCGATGCACGCGGCGACGGACGGCCCGACCGGGGACGCGCCCGGGGCCGGCTGAGCCCGCCCCGGGCGGGCAGCGGCACCCGGGCGCGCGGCCCGGCAGGATCCGGCCACCGCGGGCCGGGTGCCCTTAGGGGACGTCTGCCCGGTCAGGTGCCCACGGGCGGGCGGACGCGGGCGGCCGCGGCCCGCCGGGCCATCAGCCTCAGCTTGCGCACGGTCACGATGGAGCCGGTGAGCAGGGTTCCGCCGTACAGCCATCCGGCCTGCGTCGCCAGTGCCGTGAACAGGGCCATCAGCCGGGCGCCGAGCCCGTCGCCCCCGGCGAGCGGGAGCAGGCCCAGCAGGAAGGCGATCGGCACCACGACCGGCGCGCTCACCAGGTCCCCCCGGCGCACCCAGAACGCGGTCAGCACGCACACCGGAAGGAACAGCACGCCGTACACCAGCTGGGAGGCGCCGAACAGCAGCCGGTCCAGGAAGGCGAGGACCAGCATCACGGCGGCGCAGAACAGACCGCACCCCAGTCCGGTCAGCCGTGGGCCGGGCGGCCGGCGGATCGCCCGGCCGGGGGTGGAGGCGGGCTGCCGGGCGGGCGCCGGGGCGCGGCCGGGACGCTCCGGCCGGGCGCGCCGCTGCCCGGCCGGCCGCGCCTGCCGGACCGGCGGGATCCGCGGTGCCCGAGGGCCCTGGACGTCCTGCGGGGGCTGCCGGGGCGTGCGGACGCCACCGCGGGCCGCCTGCGGCGGCAGGTGCGCGGGGACGCCGCGGCGCGGTCCTGGCTGCGGGGGGCGTGTCCTGTGTTGCTCCACTGACCCAACTTAGGTCGGTTTATGTGCCGAATAGCCCGTCCGACACGCCGGGCGTCCCCGCTCGGTCAAGCGTCCGAGGCATCGCCGGGCCGGGGCGGGCACCCCGTAGACTGGTGGATCGGCCCACTCCGCCAGTCCTCATCTCACGTACGGGAAGTCGCAACGTGTCGCTCACGATCGGAATCGTCGGCCTGCCGAATGTCGGCAAGTCGACCCTGTTCAACGCCCTGACCAAGAACGACGTGCTGGCGGCCAACTACCCGTTCGCCACCATCGAGCCCAACGTCGGCGTGGTCGGCGTCCCCGACGCCCGTCTGGCGAAACTGGCCGAGATCTTCAAGTCGGAGCGCGTCCTCCCGGCGACCGTCGACTTCGTCGACATCGCGGGCATCGTCCGCGGCGCGTCCGAGGGCGAGGGCCTGGGCAACAAGTTCCTCGCGAACATCCGTGAGTCGGACGCGATCTGCCAGGTCATCCGCGCCTTCAAGGACGAGAACGTCGTCCACGTCGACGGCAAGGTCTCGCCGAAGGACGACATCGAGACGATCAACACCGAGCTGATCCTCGCCGACCTGCAGACGATCGAGAAGGTCCTGCCCCGGCTCCAGAAGGAGTCGCGGATCAAGAAGGACGTCGCGCCCAAGGTCAAGGCGGTCGAGGAGGCCAAGGAGATCCTGGAGAAGGGCGACACGCTCTTCGCGCACGGCGTCGTCCAGGGCAGCGAGCGCGCCGAGCTGCTGCACGACCTGCACCTGCTCACCACCAAGCCCTTCCTCTACGTCTTCAACGTCGACGAGGACGAGCTCACGGACGAGGACTTCAAGAACGAGCAGCGCGCCCTGGTCGCCCCGGCGGAGGCGATCTTCCTGAACGCCAAGCTGGAGGCGGACCTCGCCGAGCTGGACGAGGCGGACGCCATGGAGCTGCTGGAGTCGGTCGGCGCGACCGAGCCCGGCCTCGCCACCCTCGCCCGCGTCGGCTTCGACACCCTCGGCCTCCAGACCTACCTGACGGCCGGCCCGAAGGAATCCCGCGCCTGGACCATCAAGAAGGGCGCCACCGCCCCCGAGGCCGCCGGTGTCATCCACACCGACTTCCAGAAGGGCTTCATCAAGGCCGAGGTCATCTCCTTCGACGACCTCGTCGAGGCCGGCTCGGTCGCCGAGGCCCGCGCGAAGGGCAAGGCCCGCATGGAGGGCAAGGACTACGTCATGCAGGACGGGGACGTGGTGGAGTTCCGGTTCAACGTGTGACCGGATGAGATGACACCACATCGTTGATGTGGCAGGCATGCAGGTCAGAAGGGGTTGGCTCCTCCAGGAGCCGGCCCCTTCGTCATTACCGTGCTGATTCGCGCTGGGTGTTCAGACGTTGGATCAGTCGGGATCAGGTGTCGTGCACGGTGGAGCGATGCCCGACATGGAGGGCCCACGCTACGAGCTCCCCGCCGTCGCTCGTGTAGACGACTCGGTAGTCGCCGACCCGCAGTCGACGGCGTTCTGGCTGTGACTCGAGCGCGGTGCTGTTGAGCGGGTTGTGTCGTGCTGGATGTGCTGGATGACCTCTCACCGTGCTGGACAGGTGCTGGATGGACACCTTCGGTACCGCGTTTCCGCAGGGGGGAGCCCTGTGATGCATGCTCCGCTTCAACGTGTAGCTAGCCGGCCTCTCGTCATCTGTCGTCATCCCCGGTCATCCGTATCGTGCTGGGATCGCGCAGGTATGCGGATGGTCTGCCGGTGCTGGTTCCACTCTCGTGAGAGTCGCCCGTGATCACGAGACGATCGTCGCGAGGAGTGCAGTTTGCCGCGCCCGGCAACCCCGCGGGCCAATCGGTGACGGTGCAGACCTTCCCGCACACGCTGGACGAGATACGGACCGACGCGGGCCGTAAGGGCAAGTGGTTCGCCATCAAGTGTTCGGTCGCAAGGGGCCTGACGGCAAGCCGACCCGGTCGACATCCCACTCGTGGGCGACGGGCAACCGAAGGGCATCCGCACCGTGGAGGCGTCATCGACGCACCTCCGCCCTCTGATGTCATTTTTCAGGCTCGATTGATATCCTTATTGGGTCGTCGGGTTGTGGAGGAATGACTGATGGCCAGGACTGTGATCGATCTCGACGAGGAGATCGTCGAGCAGGCGATGCGGCTGTACGGCGTGAAGACCAAGGCCGCCGCAGTGCGGGCGGCCATGGAGGAGGGGGTGAAGCTGCGGCTGCGCCGGGAGCTGTTCGACGCCATGGATGACGGCGAGTTCGAGGACGTTTTCGCGGAAATCCGTTCGCAGACGGGGCCGCGGAATCCGGACGGCACCCTGAAGCGCGAAGGCGGGGCCTCGGCGGCGTGAAGGGGCGCTACCTCGTCGACAAGTCCGCGCTGGCCCGCCGGGTCAGACCGGCGGTGCGGGCGCGGCTGGACGCGCTGGACCGCGATGGGCTCCTGGCGGTGTGCGCTCCGACCGAGTACGAGGTTCTGTACTCGGCGCGCGGTAAGCCCGAGGCGCTGCGACTGCGCACCCTGCTACGCGGTCTCGACTACCTGCCCTGCAACGACGAAGAGTTCGAGCGGGCGCTCGAGATCCAGGCCCTGGCCCTGAACGCCGGCTTTCACCGGGCGCTGTCGCTGGCCGACGTCCTCATCGCGGCAACCGCCGAGCGGCATCGAGCCACGGTCCTGCACTACGACGGCGACTTCGACATGATCGCTTCGGTGAGCGGTCTGCAAGCCGAGTGGGTCGTGGAGCCGGGCACCGCCGACTGAGCTGGACCAGGCACCGGCGCCCGCAGATGTTGGGTAGCGTTCTCGGCGCCGAATGTCGCGAATTCCCCGCTGGGACGGTGCTGGGGCGCGCCCACATACCCGCAGGTCGAGCAGGTTGTGATGGAGTGCCGCTGCACCGTGTGGTCGTGCGCTTGAGACGCGGAGGGCCGTGTCGCGGGGGAACCTGCGGGCTGTCCGGGGGCTGTCTTCTCGCCACCGCGTGTCCGGGTTCGGCCGTGTGCCCGCCGGACCCGGTCTCACCATGGGAAAAGCCGCGCGAGCAACATCCTTTTCGCGCAAGGTGGTGGGCGACACAACTGCCGTGCATGGAGGGGATCATGAGCAAGGTCTGGCTGATCACGGGGGCGACCAGCGGTTTCGGGCGGGCGATCACCGAGGCGGCGCTGGCCGCCGGGGACGTGGTGGTGGGAGCCGCCCGGCGTACGGAGGCGCTGGAGGGGCTGGTGGCCGCGCACCCGGAGCGGATGGAGGCGCTGCGGCTGGACGTGACCGACATCGGCGCGGCCGAGGCGGCGGTGCGGGACGTGGTGGACCGGCACGGGCGGATCGACGTCCTGGTCAACAACGCGGGCCGGACGCACGTCGGCGCGTTCGAGGAGACCACGGACGACGAACTGCGGGCCCTGTTCGATCTGCACGTCTTCGGGCCGGCGGCCCTGACCCGGGCGGTGCTGCCGTTCATGCGGGAGCGGCGGTCGGGTGCGATCGTGCAGATGAGCAGCGTGGGCGGGCAGTTGTCGTTCGCGGGGTTCGCGGCGTACTCGGGGACGAAGTTCGCCCTGGAGGGGATGTCCGAGGCGCTCGCCGACGAGGTGGCCGAGTTCGGCATCAAGGTGCTCGTCGTCGAGCCGGGGGCCTTCCGCACCTCGCTGTTCGAGGGCAACCGCGCGGGCTTCAGCCAGGACGGCGGGGCCTATCCGAAGGTCACGCAGACCCGTGCGTACGTCGCCGGGGGCGACGGCACCCAGGCCGGTGACCCGGCGAAGGCGGCGGCGCTGATCCTGGCCGCCCTGGAGGCGGAGGAGACGCCGCTGCGTCTGCCGCTCGGCGATGACGCGGTCACGGCCGTCCTCGACCACCTGGACCAGGTGCGCGGGGAGGTCACCGGGTGGGAGAAGCGCACCCGGCACACCGGGTTCGACGCCTGACGGGCGCCGCCGCCGGAGGCACGACACACCTCCGGCGGCGGTGACGGTCCGTCACTCGGCGCGCACCGCTCGCTGTTTCGGTCGGTGCAGGGCCCTTGTGCAATTCCTGTGGAGGGCTCAATCTTTCGGCTGACGCACCCCGTACGCGACCGGGTTGACATGACCCTGCCGTACGCGTGTGCCCCCCACCGGCGCACCACCGATCGAGGAGGACCCCTCAGATGGCAGTGATGCGTACTCCCCACCGCACCACCCGGCGAAGACTGGCCGCGATCGCCGTCGCGAGCACCGCGGCGCTCGCCGCGGGCCTGGTCTCCGCGCTGCCCGCCGGCGCCGCGCAGGCTGCCGCCGAAGGCCGCATCCAGTACGAGGACGCGGCCAACGCCGTGCCCGGCAGCTACATCGTGACCCTCAAGCCCGGCGAGGCCCGCTCCGGCTCCGCCGAGGGGCGCGCCCTGGCCAGGAAGTACGGCGCCACCATCGAGCGCACCTACACCAAGGCCCTCAACGGCTACGCCATCGAGGCCTCCGAGACCGAGGCCGAGCGGCTCGCCGCCGACCCGGCCGTCGCCTCCGTCGTGCAGAACCGCACCCTCAGCATCGACGCCACCCAGCCCAGCCCGCCCTCCTGGGGCCTGGACCGCATCGACCAGCGCGCCCTCCCGCTGAACAACTCCTACACCTACCCGGACTCCGCCGGGCAGGGCGTGACGGCGTACGTCATCGACACCGGTGTCCGCATCACCCACAGCGACTTCGGGGGCCGCGCCTTCAACGGCTACGACGCCATCGACAACGACAACGTCGCCCAGGACGGCCACGGCCACGGCACGCACGTCGCCGGCACGGTCGCGGGCAGCGCGTACGGCGTCGCCAAGAAGGCGAGGATCGTCGGCGTCCGGGTGCTGAACAACTCCGGTTCCGGCACGACGGCCCAGGTCGTCGCCGGTATCGACTGGGTCGCCAGGAACGCGGTCAAGCCGGCCGTGGCCAACATGTCCCTCGGCGGCGGGGCGGACACCGCGATCGACACCGCCGTACGCAACGCGATCGCCTCCGGCGTCACCTTCGCCGTCGCCGCGGGCAACGAGAGCACCAACGCCTCCACCCGCTCGCCCGCCCGGGTCACCGAGGCGATCACGGTTGGCGCCACCACCTCCTCCGACGCCCGCGCCAGCTACTCCAACTACGGCACGGTCCTCGACCTGTTCGCCCCGGGCTCCTCCATCACCTCCGCCTGGAACACCGGCGACACCGCCACCAACACCATCTCCGGCACATCGATGGCGACCCCCCACGTCGCCGGAGCGGCGGCGCTCTACCTGGCCGACAACCCGACGGCCACGCCCGCCCAGGTGTCCTCGGCACTGACCACCGCGGCGACCCCCGACGTGGTCACCAACCCGGGCACCGGCTCGCCCAACCGGCTGCTGTACGTCGGCGGCGGCGGCACGACCCCGCCCGGACCGAGGTTCGAGAACACCTCCGACTACCCGATCAGCGACAACGCCACCGTGGAGTCCCCGATCACGGTCTCCGGCGTCTCCGGCAACGCGCCCGCCACGCTGGCCGTCCAGGTCGGCATCGTCCACACCTACATCGGCGACCTCCAGGTCCAGCTGATCGCCCCCGACGGCACCGCCTACACCCTCAAGGGCTACGGCACCGGCGGCAGCTCGGACAACATCAACACCACCTACTCGGTCAACGCCTCCTCGGAGGCCGCCAACGGCACCTGGAAGCTCCGGGTGAGCGACAACGCGTCCTACGACACCGGGCGGATCGACACCTGGGCCCTCCAGTTCTGATCCCGGGACCGTCTTTCCCCGGCAGCCGTCCGGCAGTTCCTCAGTGATCGTCCTCGTCCTCGCGGAAGGGCTCCGGGTCCGTGACCCAGCCCGCCGCGAGGACGAGCCGCGTGTGCCGGTGCACGGCGAGGAAGCCGAACGGGCGGTCGTAGCGGGCCTCGACGGTGGTGACCCGCCAGCGCAGCCGCGGCATCCCACCGGCGACCGCGCCGAGCGCCGTCACCGCCGCTGCCTCGAAGCCCAGCGCTGCGAACCGGGCCGTGACGGCCTGTCCGGCGGAGCCGACCGCGAGCGGGCGGGCGCTCACGCCGGGGAAGTGGCCGGCCGTGTCGTCCCGCGCGGTGGTGAGCCCGAACAGGGCGTGCCGCTGGAGGAGATCGTGGCTCGCGCAGACGGCGTACGCCGGAACGGTCACCTCCAGCACCGGCGGCCGCGGCCGCTCCGACAGCTCCCGGACGACGGACAGTCCCGGCCCCGCGTCCCCGTACGGCAGGGCGGGCCCGGGCACGACCGGACAGCGCCGGGCGAGCACGTCCACGCCGGCCGCCAGCACCCGGCCGGGCGTCATGTGCTGCTCACCGAGCAGCAGATGGACGTCGAGGGCGCCGCCGCCCAGCACCTTCAGCTCGGTGACGCAGCCGTGCGCGGTGTCCGCGACACCGACGCGGTCCAGCACCTCGCCGCGCCGCCACAGCCCGGCCAGGACCCGCTCGGCCCACGGCCCGTCCTCCGGGCACAGCGCGTACTCCTCGAACGGCCGCAGCCACCGGGTGCGCAGGGCCAGGGCGCCGGCCAGCACCAGCTCGGGCCGCTCCGCCAGCGGCACCGGCATGCCCGGCACCAGGCCCCCGGTCCGCTCGGCCGCCCAGGCGTCGAGGGCGGCCCGGTCGGCCTCGGCGTCCCCGCTCAGCACCCCGTGCGCCGCGCCGGGCAGCCCCGCCCGCCACGCCTCGCGCAGCTCCAGCGTGCGCGCCGTCCACAGGCCCACCGCCGCCCCGGCACCGGGCAGTGCCGCGAGCCCGGCCAGCAGTTCCCGGGCCGCCGCCGCCGACCGCGCGGCGGGCAGCCCCACGGCGTCCGCCAGTTCGGCCCGGGCCGCGCCCCCGGCGCCGTCCGCGAGCAGGGCGAGCAGCGGCCACACCCCGGGCGCCGAGAACACGGTGGCGCCTCGGACCGTCCGCGCCCAGCGCGCCGTCAGCGCGTTGACCGCCCGGATCGTCGTGTTCGTGACCCGCATGCCCCGCCCACCGTCCCCCCGCTTACCATGCGCCAAGTCGTACGTCAGTTCCTCACGATCCGAGTCAGGAGCACGGTACCCGTGTCCACACCGCCGCCTCCCGGGCCCGACCGGCCCCAGGGCCCCGGCCAGTACCCCGCTCCCCAGCCGCCCGGGCCGTACCAGCCGGGTCCCTACCAGCCGGGCCCCTACCAGCCGGGGCCGTACCAGGGCCCGTACGGGCCCGCGCCCCACGGCGCCTGGAGCCCGTACCCCTACCAGCCGGAACCCCCGGTCAACGGCCTCGCCATCGCCGCGCTCGTCCTGGGCGTGCTGTGCTTCCTGCCGGCCGTCGGGCTGGTGCTGGGAGTGGTGGCGCTGCGGCAGATCGGGAAGAAGGGCGAGCGCGGCAAGGGCATGGCGATCGCCGGTTCCGTGCTGTCGTCGGCCGGACTGGCGCTGTGGGCGGTGGCCGTGCCCACCGGCGTGGCCGCCGACTTCTGGGAGGGGTTCAAGGAGGGCGCCGCCGAGGAGACCCTCTCCGTGCACAAGGGCCAGTGCTTCGACGCGCCCGGCGGCTCCCTGGAGGGCGTGACGTACGACCTCGACATCGTCCCCTGCGGCGGTGAGCACGACGGCGAGGTGTTCGCCACGGTCACCGTGCCGGACGGCTCCTTCCCCGGGGACGCCCGCCTGTCGACGGTGGCCGAGGACCGGTGCTACACGCTCCAGAGCGACTACGCCCTGGACGCCTGGGCCGTGCCCGAGCACGTCGACCTCTACTACCTCACCCCGACCGAGCAGAGCTGGCGGCTCGGCGACCGCGAGATCACCTGCGTCTTCGGCCACACGGACGGGAAGGGCACCCTCACCGGGTCCCTGCGCAACGACGCGACCACGCTCGACGCCGACCAGCTCGCCTACCTGGAGTCGGTGCGCGACCTCGACGCCGTGCTGGAGGGCGAGCCCGAGGAGTACGCCGAGGACGACCTCGACGCCAACACCGAGTGGGCCGCCGAGGTCCGCGACGGGGTCGCCGCCCAGGCCGGGGCACTGCGCGGCCACACCTGGCCCGCCGGTGCCGAGCAGCCCGTGGCCGCCCTGCTGAAGGAACTGGACACGGCCCGCGGCCACTGGGCGAAGGCGGCCTCCGCGAGCGACGCGGACACCTTCTACGAGCACTACGACGCCGGGTACGCGTTCTACGACGGGGCCCGGACGATCGACGTGCGCGAGGCGCTGGGCCTGGACACCAGCCCGCCGGACTACGACTACGAGGACGACGGCGACACGGGGAGCGGCGGCCACGGCGACACCGGCCTCGACGTGTAACACGGCGGACCGGTGGACGAGGTGTGAGACCGGCTATAGCGGGAGAAAGTGCCTGCGTAAAGGGTGTCCTGGGGGCAAGTCATCACATCGAGTGATTCCTTGGCCTTTGCTTGCCCGGGACAACCTACGGTTGCCACGCTGTTGCTGTCCGTACAACCTGATGGGAGCGGCCAGTGACATTCGGTGAGCAGCCGGCGTACCTGCGTGTCGCGGGTGATCTCCGCAAGAAGATCGTCGACGGTCTGCTGCCACCGCACACCCGGCTGCCGTCCCAGGCCCGCATCCGCGAGGAGTACGGGGTCTCCGACACGGTGGCGCTGGAGGCCCGCAAGGTCCTGATGGCCGAGGGGCTGGTCGAGGGGCGCTCCGGGTCCGGCACCTATGTGCGGGAGCGGCCCGTGCCCCGGCGCATCGCCCGCTCCGGGTTCCGCCCCGCCGACACCCCCACCCCCTTCCGCCAGGAGCAGGCCGACACCACGGCGCGCGGCACCTGGGAGTCCGGCAGCGAGCAGGCGGAGGCGAGCGTGCCCGTCGCGGAGCGGCTGGGCCTCAAGCCCGGCGACCGTGTGATGCGCACCAGGTACCTCTACCGCGAGGGCGGGGAGCCGATGATGCTCTCCACCTCCTGGGAGCCCCTGGCCGTCACCGGCCGGACCCCCGTGATGCTGCCCGAGGAGGGACCGCTCGGCGGCATGGGCGTCGTCGAGCGCATGGCCGCCATCGACGTGGTCGTGGACAACGTCACCGAGGAGGTCGGTGCCCGCCCCGGCCTCGCCGAGGAACTGCACGCCCTCGGCGGCGTCCCTGGCCACGTCGTGCTCGTCGTCCAGCGCACCTTCTACGCCTCCGGCCGGCCCGTGGAGACCGCCGACGTGGTCATCCCGGCGGACCGCTACCGCGTGGCCTACCACCTGCCGGTCAAGTAACGCTTCCGGCCCGCCCTTTCCCGCGCGGGGCGCGCCGGGCTCCGGGCCCCGCGTTCCCGCCCGCCCTTTCCCCGCCCGGTGTCCCGCGCTCCGCACGCCCGCTCGTCCCGGCTCGCACGCCCCCTCGCCCCCGACCCGTCCGCCCGTTCCGGGGAACCCCGTGCGCCACGGGAGCGCACTCGTGTCCGGCGGCGCACGCCCTCACGGCGGTCGCCGGGGGCGCCCGCGTGGCCGGCGCGGGCCGGGCCGGTGCCGCGCGCCGGGCGCGATCCGGCCTTCCCCGCAGGTCGCCCCCGGGCGGCCGAGATGACGCTGACCGGATGTAGTGGTCCGGCTCGACGGCGCGTTCGATATCGTGCGCCCCCTGGGTGGTCGGCTTGTTGTGTACCTCTTCGTGAAAAGCCGTATTCGCTCAGTGAAGGTTAGGCGTAGGCTCGGGCATATGCGGATTGCGGTTTCCTTACCGGGCGGGGCGCGCGGGGCGAGGACGGGCAGCGGAGGGGCGCGATGAACGACAGCACGGTCACTCTTCCCTGGCTCGTCATACGCCAGGACGACAACGGCAATCGCTACCGCGTCGGCCGGTACGCGACCCGCGCCGAGGCCCAGAAGATCGCGGACAGCCTCGACAGCCGCGGACACAAGCAGCTCTACTGGGTCCAGCGGATCGACCAGAACGGCCCGGGCGGGGAGGACCCCCTCGGCTGACCGGCCCTGGATAGGCTCCGGTGCATGACGCAACGCACCGTGGTGGTCGGAGCCGCCCTGCTCGACGACGGCCGCCTGCTCGCCGCGCGCCGCAGTGCGCCCCCGGAGCTGGCCGGCCGGTGGGAGCTGCCCGGCGGCAAGGTGGAACCCGGCGAGTCCCCCGACGCCGCCCTCGTGCGCGAGCTGCGCGAGGAGCTGGGCGTCGAGAGCGAGGCCGTCGAACGGGTGCCGGGGGAGTGGCCCCTGAGGAATCCGTACGTCCTGCACGTCTGGACCGCTCGGCTGCGCCCCGGCTCCGCCGCCCCGAAGGCACTCCAGGACCATGACGCGCTGCGCTGGCTGACCCCGGCCGAGATGTGGGACGTCGACTGGCTGGACCAGGACGTCCCGGCGGTGCGGGAGATCGCCGCCCGCCTCGCCGCGGGCTAGGTCCGGGCGGAGCCAGGTGGTGCCGGCACGGTCCGGCGAGGGGGCGGGAGCGCCCGCCGCGCGACTCCCGCGCCTCGTACGCCGTTCGTGCCACAGAGCGCCCCCTCACGCGGTAGCACCCCCCGCATATCGGGTATGGGGCCAGTAACCCCACTAAACCGGACATGGGTGGGCTTGCTTTGCCGGGGATGTGATCGGCGTGCTCGACACCGAAGGCGACCGCGCCGAGTGGACCTTCCCCGCGGACCCGGGAGCCGTGCGCACCGCCCGGGCCGCCGTCCGCGGCCAGCTCCACCACTGGGGCCTGGACAGCCTCGGTGACCTCGCGGTCCTCCTGGTCAGCGAACTCGTCACCAACTCCCTGCGGCACGCCACCGGCCCGATCGGCGTGCGCCTGGTGCGTCCCGCCGGGCCGCCCGCCGTGCTGCTGGTGGAGGTCTCCGACCCCCTCCCGGACCTGCCGCTGGAGCGCGCCGCCCGCCCCGATGACGAGAGTGGCCGCGGACTGCAACTCGTCGCCTCCGCCTCGCGCCGCTGGGGCAGCCGCTCGGGCGGCACCGGAAAGACGGTCTGGTTCGAGCTGGCGGTGCCGGCCTGAGGCCGTACGGCGAGCCCGAACGGCGCCGCGCTCGCCGTACGGCCGCCCGGGTGCGCGCAGCCGGTCGGACCGCCCGTGCCCGGCAGCGGGATTCGGGGGCATGTCCGCTGGTTAGAAGACTGGAAGTGTTCGCGCAGTACGGTCCGAAAAGCACTTGGACTGTGCTGTGATCGTGAACACCGTGTTGTGCGGCGCCGTAGTGCTGGATACTGCGGGCAGCCGCCCCCGGTGACCGGTGCCGGACGCGGTGAGCTGGAGGGGACGGTTCGCGTGAGCGAGATACCAGCGAAGGCCACGGAGTCCGAGGACCCGTCGGACGGCGCGAGGGCGGGGGCCGCGGGTGCCGCGGACGGTTCCGCACAGCTGCCGCCCGCCGGAGCCCTGTGGCAGAGCAGTCCGCCCGGCTCGATCTACGACTACATCAAGGTCGCCTCCTTCTCCATCGGCCCGGACGGGCTGGTGGACCAGTGGAGCCTGCGCGCCGAGCAGCTGTTCGGCATCCCGGCCGACCGGGCCGTCGGCATGGACCCCATCGCGGCGTTCGTCGACCCCGACCTGCGCGAGCGCGGCCAGCGCAAGATGTCCGAGATCCTGGACGGGCGGGAGTGGACCGGCGTCGTCCCCTTCCGCACCCCGGACCCGGACGGCGGGCGCGGCACGGACGGGCTCGCCGAGGTCTATGTGATGCCCACCCGGACCGAGGACGGCGAGAAGGCCGCGGTCTGCATCGTCGTGGACGTCCGGGTGCTGCGCAGCATCGAGACGGATCTCGCCGCCTCGCAGGCGATTTTCGGTCAATCACCGTTCGGGTTCCTGCTGATCGACACCGATCTGCGAGTGCGCCGCGCCAACCAGCGATTCGCCTCGATCTTCGGCGGCACACCCGACGACCACCGCGGCAAGGGCGTCCACGACTATCTGCCGCGCGCCGAGGCCGACCGGGTCTCCGCCACCCTGCGCCGCGTCCTGGAGACCGGTGACTCCATCACGGACATGCACGTCACGGGCTTCGTGCCCGGCTCCGACGAGCGACGGCACTGGTCGGTCAACCTCTACCGGGTGCACAGCGGAAGCGGCCGGCCCATCGGCGTCGCCTGGCTGGGAACCGACATCACCTCCCGCCGGGCCGCGGCCCGGGAGGCCGCCGCCGCACGGCGCAATCTCGCCCTGCTCAACGAGGCCGGCGCCCGCATAGGGAACTCCCTCGACCTGGAGACCACCGCCCGGGAACTCCTCGACGTCGTCGTCCCCGGCTTCTGCGACCTGGCGACCGTCGACCTCTACCAGGGCCTGCTCGTCGGCGACGAGACCCCGCCCGGCCTGCCCGACGGCAGCGCCGAACTGCGCCGGGTCGCCTTCGCCAGCGCCGTGTCCGACGCCCCCTTCGCCGGCACCGGCCGGCCGGTCAAGGTCGGCGCGGTCCACCACTATCCGTTCAACTCGCCCTGCGCGGACGCCCTGCGCACCGCCCGCCCGCGGCTCGTCCCCCCGGAGGAGGGCGGGCTCGTGCAGTCCACCCTCGCGGTGCCCATGGTCGCCCACGACACCGTCGTGGGACTCGCCCAGTTCTCCCGGGCGAAGGGCAGCGAGCCGTTCGGCGACCGGGACCGCGACCTCGCCGTGGAGCTGGCCGCACGCGCCGCCGTCTGCATCGACAACGCCCGCCTCTACCGGCGCGAGCACGAACGCGCGCTGATCCTTCAGCGGTCCCTGCTCCCGCCCGGCGACCCGGTCGCGGCGGGCCTCGACATCGCCTGCCGCTACCTGCCCGGCAACGCCTCCACCGGACGGCCCAGCGAGGTCGGCGGCGACTGGTTCGACGTCATCGAACTGCCCGGCCACCGCACCGCGCTGGTCGTCGGCGACGTGATGGGGCGCGGTCTGCGCGCGGCGGTCGCCATGGGCGAACTGCGCACCGCCGTACGGACCCTGGCCCAGCTCGACCTGGAACCGGCGGAGGTCCTCTCCCAGTTGGACGAGATCGCGCGCGGCCTCGGCACGCCCGGGGGCATCCAGCAGGCCACCCGCGCCGCCCGCCGCCCCCGCGAGGCCGACCTGTCCGAGGTGTACCTCGCGACCTGCGTGTACGCGGTGTACGACAGTGTCACCCGGCGCTGCACCTTCGCCAACGCCGGTCACCTCCCGCCGGTTCTGGTCGAACCCGGCGAGCCGGCGCTGATGCTGGACGTGCCGCCGGGACTGCCGCTCGGCGTGGGCGGGGAGCCGTTCGAGGAGGTGGAGGTCGAACTGCCCGAGGGCGCGCTGCTCGCCCTCTACACGGACGGCCTGGTCGAGTCCCGCGACCACCCCCTGGACGAGGGGCTGCAGGCGTTCGTGGGCGCGCTCACCGACCCGGCCAGCCCGCTGGAGGACGTCTGCGACGACGTCCTCGACACCCTGGACACCCACCACGGCGAGGACGACATCGCCCTGCTGATGGCCCGCGTCCAGGGCCTGCCCGCCGAGTCCGTCGGCGACTGGACGCTGCCGCGCGAGCCGCGCAGCGTGGGCCGGGCCCGTGAGTACGCCCGCGGCCAACTGCTCTCCTGGGACCTGGAGCCGCTGGTCGACACCGCGGAGCTCCTGGTCAGCGAACTGGTCACCAACGCCCTGCGCTACGGCGAGGGCGAGATCAGGCTCCGGCTCCTGCTGGACCGCACCCTGGTCTGCGAGGTGTGGGACTCCGGCCTGGTCCAGCCGCGCCGCCGCCGGGCCCGCGACACCGACGAGGGCGGCCGGGGCCTCCAGCTCGTCGGCCTGCTCTCCGCCGCCTGGGGCTCCCGCCGCACCCACCGGGGCAAGACGGTCTGGTTCGAACTGCCCCTGCCGGACGGCGAGAACGGCGTGGCGGACCCGGCGGAGGCACTGCTGAGCCTGTTCTAGGGCTGCCTCGTGGGAGCAGAGGCCGGACCGGCGCGCCGGGAGCCCGGCAGAGCCACGACCTCCCCCTCGGCGGTGTCGCCTGGCGTTCCCCGGGGTCGTGTCGCCGTCACGACAGGGCAGGGCCGTGGCGGGCCCGTGTGCCCGGGCCGCCGAAGCCCGCGGCGGGGGCGGTGACGGGGTCCGGGCCCAGCAGGATGCCGCCGAGCAGGGCACCGGCGGTCCCGGTACCGGGCGCGGCGTCCGGGTGGCCGTGGGCGCGGACGTCCCGTTCGGCGAGCTGCCGGGCCTGCCGGGCCAGCGAATGCGCGGCGAGCGGGTCGGCCCGCCGCGCGTCGTGCGCCGCGGCCAGCCTGGTCCGGGCCTCGGCGCCGACCGCGCCCCGGTGGACGGCGACGAAGTCCTCCGCCGCGGCGACGGCACTCCGGGCGGCCAGCGCGGCGGCGGCCGGCAGCACCCCCGCCCGTCCGTCCGCGACCGGCGCGGTCGCCCGGACGACTCGGTGGAGCAGGCCGAGGGGGTCGTACGGCCCGGCGGTCACCTCCTCGCGTACGGCGGCCAGGACCGCGTCGGCGTGCAGGACCCGCGCCCGCTGTTCGCCGCCGGGGGCGCTCGCCGCGCCCGCCCGCTCGCGGGCCCCCGCCAGTTCGGCCTCCGCCCCCGTCAGTGCGGCCGGGAGCAGCGCGGCGGCCTCGGACAGCTCGGCGGCCAGCCGGCCGACGGCCCGCACCAGGAGGTCCGCCTGGGCGATGGCGCCCTCGGCGGCCCGCAGCCGCGCGGCGGCCGGGCCGTGCTCGCCGCGGTCCGCGCACTGCCGGGCCTGGTTGAGCCCCGCGGTCGCGAACACCAGGCGGTCCTTGGCCTGTTCGACGTGTCCGGCGACCGGGGCGAGCGCGGCGCGCGGGTACCGCCCGGCGAGTTCTCCGAGCAGTGCCCCGGCCGTCCCGGTCCGCCCGGTCAGCTCCCGGAAGCGGGTCTCGGCGACCTCCAGCGCCCCGGCGAGCCCGTCCCCCGTCTCGCGCAGCCGGTCGAACCCGGCGGCCTCCGCGTCCAGCAGCCGGCCCGCCTCCACGCACCGGCCGACGATCCCGGCGAGCGCCTGCCGCCGCGCCGCCTGATCGCCGGGGATCCCCTCGTCGTACCGCTGCCGCATCCGGAACGCCTCCGTCAGCTCGGCACGCGCGGCGGCGAGCGTCCGGGCGTACGGCGCCACGGCCCCGGTGCCGAGACCCAGCTCGGCGAACTCCAGTTCCTCACGGCTGGTGCGCACCCAGTCGTCCGCCGCGACCAGCACCGCCCGCGCCCGCTCGTCCAGGTCGGCGAGCGGCACTCCGGTCGCCGGGCCCGGCGGCGGGCCGCCCGGGGCCGTGCGGGCGCGGCGACCGCGCCGGACGTACGCGTACCCGCCGATCACGGCGGCCGCGCCCACCGCGAGCAGCGGCAGCACCAGATCCGCGGTGGCGGTCTCCTCGGCCTCCGCCCGCTGCGCGGACGCGCCGGGGCCGGGCGCGAGGACCGCGCGGGCCTCCTCGGGGGTGGTCGTCCCCGGCAGGGCCAGCCACAGCACCGCGACCACCGCGCCCAGCACGGCGTGGGCCACCCGCGCGGACAGGTGCGTGGTCGCGCGCCGCGGGTGGCCCCGGGCCGGGGAGGTGGTCACATTCCGGAGCGTACGAGCAGGAGCGCGGCGTCGCGAGCGGGGCGCGTCCGCGGTGGAACCCGGGGCGCGGTGGACCGCTCCCGGCCGCGCGCGGGCGCGGTCCGGCCCCGTCGCGGGGAGAGCCGCCACGGTCCGTGCGTCCCCGCCCGCGACGACCTCGCCCCCCCCCGCGGGGCGGCCGCCCGCGGCCGGCGGCGGCGCGGGCCGTCGCGGGACACCGCGCCGGGCGGCCGCTCAGCCTGCCGAGGACCGTCTCCTGATCTTGGAGCCGAGCCACACCAGCGGGTCGTACTTGCGGTCCACGGCCCGCTCCTTCAGCGGGATCAGGGCGTTGTCGGTGATCTTGATGCCCTCGGGGCAGACCTCGGTGCAGCACTTGGTGATGTTGCAGTAGCCGAGGCCGTGCTCGTCCTGGGCGGTCCTCTTGCGGTCGACGCCGCTCTCGGCCGCCGCGTCCAGCGGATGCATGTCCAGCTCGGCGATCCGCATCAGGAACCGGGGACCGGCGAACGCCGCCTTGTTCTCCTCGTGGTCGCGCACCACGTGGCAGGTGTCCTGGCACAGGAAGCACTCGATGCACTTGCGGAACTCCTGCGAGCGGTCCACGTCCTCCTGCATCATCCGGTACTCGCCCGGACCGACTCCGGCGGGCGGCACGAAGGCGGGCACCTCCCGCGCCTTGCGGTAGTTGAAGCCGACGTCCGTCACCAGGTCCCGCACCACCGGGAAGGCCCGCAGCGGGGTGACGGTGACCGTCTCCTCACGGGTGAACACCGACATCCGGGTCATGCACATCAGCCGCGGCCGTCCGTTGATCTCCGCGGAGCACGAACCGCACTTGCCTGCCTTGCAGTTCCAGCGCACGGCCAGGTCGGGGGCCTGCGTCGCCTGGAGGCGGTGGATGATGTCCAGGACCACCTCGCCCTCGTTCACCTCGACCCGGAAGTCCTCCAGGCCGCCGCCGTGCGCGTCACCCCGCCACACCTTGAAGCGGGCCTCGTAGCCGCTCATGCGTACAGCTCCTCTTCGGCGAGGTACTTGACCAGCTCCTCCTTCTCGAACAGGGCGAGCAGGTCCGGGCGGATGGGCGCGGTCGTCTCCCGGGACAGGGCGACGGCGTCCCCCGCGAGCGCGCACAGCAGGTTCACCCGCCGCCACGCCCGGTCCATCCCCGGGAAGTCCTCCCGGGTGTGGCCGCCGCGCGACTCGGTGCGCTCCAGCGCCGCCCGGGCCACGCACTCGCTGACCAGCAGCATGTTCCGCAGGTCCAGGGCCAGGTGCCAGCCCGGGTTGAACTGGCGGTGGCCCTCGACACCGGCCCGCGCGGCCCGGGCGCGCAGCTCGGCGAGGGTCTCCAGGGCCTGCTCCATCTCGCCCTGGCGGCGGATGATGCCGACCAGGTCGTTCATCGTGCGCTGGAGTTCCTGGTGCAGGGTGTACGGGTTCTCGCCGGTCACCGAGAACGGCCGCAGCGCCTCCTGGGCCGCCGCGTCCACCTGGGCGTCGTCCACGGCCGGGCGGGCGCCCGCCGAGCCGCGCGCGTACTCCGCCGCGTGCCAGCCCGCGCGGCGGCCGAAGACCAGCAGGTCGGAGAGCGAGTTGCCGCCGAGCCGGTTGGAGCCGTGCATCCCGCCCGCCACCTCACCGGCCGCGTAGAGTCCGGGTACCCCGCGCGCCGCCGCCGAGTCGGAGTCGACGGCGATGCCGCCCATCACGTAGTGGCAGGTCGGCCCGACCTCCATCGCCTCGGCGGTGATGTCGACGTCGGCCAGCTCCTTGAACTGGTGGTACATCGACGGCAGCCGCCGTTTGATCACCTCGGCGGGCATCCGGGTCGACACGTCCAGGAACACCCCGCCGTGCGGGGAGCCCCGGCCCTCCTTGACCTCGGTGTTGATGGCCCGGGCGACCTCGTCGCGGGGGAGCAGTTCGGGCGGGCGCCGGTTGTGGTCCGGGTCCTCGTACCAGCGGTCGGCCTCGTCCTCGGTCTCGGCGTACTTCTCCTTGAAGACGTCCGGGATGTAGTCGAACATGAACCGCTTGCCGTCGGAGTTCCTGAGCACCCCGCCGTCGCCGCGCACCGACTCGGTGACCAGGATGCCCTTCACCGACGGCGGCCAGACCATGCCGGTCGGGTGGAACTGCACGAACTCCATGTTCAGCAGGGGAGCGCCGGCGAGCAGGGCCAGCGCGTGGCCGTCGCCGGTGTACTCCCAGGAGTTCGACGTCACCTTGAAGGACTTGCCGATGCCGCCCGTGGCGATCACCACGGCGGGTGCCTCCAGCACGAAGAAGCGGCCGCTCTCGCGCTCGTAGCCGAAGACGCCGGAGACCCGGTCGCCGTCCTTCAGCACCCGGGTGACCGTGCACTCCTGGAAGACCTTGAGGCGGGACTCGTAGTCACCGGTGGCCGCGAAGTCCTCCTGCTGGAGGGCGACGGTCTTCTGCTGGAGGGTGCGGATCAGTTCCAGCCCGGTGCGGTCGCCGACGTGGGCGAGGCGCGGGTACTCGTGGCCGCCGAAGTTGCGCTGCGAGATCCGCCCGTCGCCGGTCCGGTCGAACAGGGCGCCCCAGGTCTCCAGCTCCCACACCCGGTCGGGCGCCTCCTGGGCGTGCAGCTCGGCCATCCGCCACTGGTTGAGGAACTTGCCGCCGCGCATGGTGTCGCGGAAGTGGACCTGCCAGGTGTCGTTCTCGTTGGCGTTGGCCATGGCCGCCGCGATGCCGCCCTCGGCCATCACCGTGTGCGCCTTGCCGAACAGGGACTTGCAGATCACCGCCGTACGGGCGCCGCGCTCGCGGGCCTCGATGGCGGCGCGCAGTCCCGCCCCGCCGGCCCCGACCACGACGACGTCCCACTCCTGCCGCTCGACCACGGACATCAGAAGAACCTCGGATCCTCGAAGACACCGGACGCGACGAGCCAGACGTAGAGGTCGGCGAGTGCCACGCTCGCCAGCGACGTCCAGGCGAGCAGCATGTGCCGGGCGTTGAGCCTCCCCACGAACTGCCACATGCGGTAGCGCACGGGGTGCCGGGAGAAGTGCTTGAGCCTGCCGCCGACGATGTGCCGGCAGGAGTGGCAGGAGAGGGTGTACGCCCAGATGAGGGTGATGTTGACGACGAACACCAGGGTGCCGAGGCCCATGTGGCCCCAGTCGTAGTGCTCGTCGCGGAAGGCGAGCACGGTGTCGTAGGTGAGGATGCCCGCGACCGGGAGCGCCGCGTAGAAGAAGTAGCGGTGGACGTTCTGGAGGATCAGCGGGAAGCGGGTCTCCCCGGTGTACTTCCTGTGCGGCTCGGCGACCGCGCAGGCCGGCGGGGAAGCCCAGAAGCCCCGGTAGTAGGCCTTGCGGTAGTAGTAGCAGGTCAGGCGGAAGCCGAGCGGGAAGATCAGGATGATGATCGCGGGGGAGATGCCCCACCAGCCGCCGAAGATCTCCCAGTTCGGGCCGGCCTTCATGGGCGCGCAGTTCTCCGCCAGGCAGGGGGAGTAGAACGGCGAGACGTACGGCGCCGCGTAGTAGTCCGTGTTGGCGAAGGCCCGCCAGGTCGAGTAGACGACGAAGGCGAGCAGTCCGGCGGCGGTGGCGGCGGGCGCCAGCCACCAGCGGTCGGTCCGCAGGTGCGGGGCGGCGATCGCCGCGCGGCCGGCGGCGCGGACGCCGCCGGCGCGGGGCTGCCGTGCTGTGGTCGGGGGTTCCGTACCAGTGGCCAAGGCGTGACTCCCGGTCGGCTCGGGTGGCTCAGGGTGCGCGACGGTCGCGGGCGCCGAGACCCTCGTCGTCCGAGTCCGTCCACAGGGCGACGTCGTACGGGGTGTCGGAGATGGTGACGAGCTGCTCCTGCCGCCGGTCCGCGAGGGGCCCGGTGGCCGCCTCGCGCAGCAGCGCGACGCTGGCGCGCAGGTGCTCGCAGTCGGCGCGGACGCGGCGGACGTCGAGTCCGCCGCCCATCTGCCGTTCCAGTCGGGCGACGGCCCGGTTCAGGTCGTCGAGGCACCGCTGGACGGTTGCCAGTTCTTCGTGCACGGACATGACGTGACCTCACTTCCGTCGGCCGGGTGGCCGTGGGCGGCAACGTTCATGCGCCTGAGAGTGTTGCGCGTCACACCTGCCGGTGGGAAGGCATGTGCACCGATTGGCCGAGGGCGTGCGGGTGCATCCCGAGGTGTGTTGCGCCGCACGGGTGGCGTGCCGGTGCCCGCCGCCGTGTCGCCGTCCGTTGCCGAACCCTTTCCTCTTCAGTGGCCGCATACATCGCATGCATGTGATCAGCTCATATACCGCCAAAAGTGATCATAACGCCCGCGGCTTCCGGAGGTAACCAGAGATGTCCCTCGACGGCGTCACACCGCGCTCGGTCATGCGCTCGGTCGCCTTCCTCACCGCGGGCGCCCTCGCGGTCCCCGCGCTCGCCGGCTGCGGCTCCGAGGACCCCGCGGGCAAGCCGCTGGCCGGGCAGGACATCGCCCCGGCCGCCCGGGCCCGGGTCGCCGACGGCGGCACCCTGCGCTGGGCCGTGGACGCCGTACCGGAGACCCTGAACACGTTCCAGGCCGACGCGGACGCCGCCACCACCCGCGTCGCCCAGGCGGTCCTGCCGTCGATGTACCGGATGGACCACACCGGCCGCCCCGCGATCAACCCCGACTACCTGGAATCGGCCGAGATCGTCGACACCGAACCCCGCCAGGTCGTCCTCTACAAGCTCAACCAGCAGGCCGTCTGGAGCGACGGCCGGGAGATCGGCGCCGCCGACTTCGCCGCCCAGTGGCGGGCCCTGGCCGGCAAGGACAGCGCCTACTGGACCGCCCGCAACGCCGGCTACGACCGGATCGAGCGGATCGAGCGCGGCGCCAACGACCTGGAGGTCCGGGTCACCTTCGCCCGGCCCTACGCGGACTGGCGCTCGCTGTTCTCGCCGCTGTACCCGAAGGAGGTCATGGGCACCCCGGACGCCTTCAACGAGGGCGCCCGCAGGAAGCTGAAGATCACCGCCGGGCCGTTCACCGTGCAGAAGGTCGACCGCAAGGACGACGAGATCACCCTCGCCCGCAACCCCCGCTGGTGGGGCGCCCCGGCCAAGCTGTCCCGGATCGTGCTCACCGCCGTGCCCCGCGAGGAGCGGGCCGCCGCGCTGGCCGCCGGGACGGTCGACCTCGCAGAGATCGACCCGGCCGCGGCCCGCCGGATCACCGCCGCCGCCGGGCCGGGAAGGGCATCGGCCTCCGCGGGCCGGAGCGCCTCGGCCGCGCCGTCCGGGGACACGTCCGCCTCGCCGGACGGAGACGCTTCCGGCTCCCCGGACGCCTCCGCCTCGCCGGACCGGGACGGCTCCGCCTCGCCGGACCGCGGTGACGACGACAAGGCCCGCGCCGGTGAGAGCGGGCGCGCGGCGAAGCAGGCCCGCCGCGAGCCGAGGCTGAGCACCTACGAGGTCCGCAAGTCCCTGGAGCCCGCCTACACCCAGCTCGCGCTCAACGGTTCCGAAGGGCCCCTCGCCGACGAACGGGTCCGCCGCGCCGTCGCCCGCGCCCTCGACCGCGAGGCCCTGGCCGCGGCCGTCCTCGAGCCTCTGGGTCTGCCCGCGGTGCCCGTCGGCAGCCACCTCGCCCTCGCCGGCCAGTTCGCCTACGCCGACAGCAGCGGCGCCCTCGGCGACCAGGACACCGCCGAGGCACAGGCCCTGCTCGCCGACGCCGGCTGGCTGCCCGGGGGATCGCTGAAGAAGACCGAGAAGGGCGAGAAGGCGGCCGGCGCGCGGGGCGAGAAGGCGAGCGGCTCGAAGCAGGACGGCAAGGACGAAACGGAGGGCCGGCCGGAGGAGGACGACGGCGTCTACATCGTCGGCCAGGACGACAAGTCCGGGGACGCGGCCCGGCCCGGTCGCTCCGGAAGGGACGGCTCCTCCGGCAAGGAAGAGAAGGACGGCGGGGACGGCTCCTCCGGCAAGGGCGAGAAGGACGGCAAGGACGGCAAGGACGGCTCCTCCGGCGGGGAGGGGCACGGCCCGCGCCACCTCGCCCAGGACGGGGCGCAGCACCTGAAGCGGGGCGGGGCGCCGGGTGCGTACGCCCCCAGGGGCACCGCCGCGCCGGCGGGCGCGAGGAACGGCGTACTGGCCAAGGACGGCAAGCCGCTCACCCTGCGCTTCGTGCTCCCCTCCGGTCCCGGCTCGGACAGCCTGCGCACGGTCGCGGAGCGCATCCGCCGCATGCTGGACCGGATCGGCATCCGCACCGAGACCACCAAGGTCAGCGACGAGAGCTACTTCAGGGACCACATCGCGTCCGGGCAGTACGACCTCGCCCTGTACTCGTGGCCCGCCTCCGCCTTCCCCGCCACCGACGCCCGCCCGATCTACGCCAAGCCCGTCCCGGCCGCCGACGGCTCCCTCTCGGTCGAGCAGAACTGGACCAGGGTCGGCACCGACCAGGTCGACCAGCTCTTCGACCAGGCCATCGGCACCCTGGACGAGTCCGAGGCGCGCTCCCTGATCCGCAAGGCGGACGCCCGGATCTGGGCCGCCGCGGGGTCCATCCCCCTCTACCAGCGGCCCCAGCTCGTCGCGGCCCGCAAGAACCTGGTCAACGCCGGCGCCTTCGGCTTCGGCACCCCGGTGTACGAGGACATGGGCTTCCTGAAGAAGGGCGTGCGGGTGCCGCCGAGCCCGTCGGGCAGCGGGCGGTGAGGTACCCCTCAGCCGCCCGGCGAAGCCGCATTCCCGGCGCCCCCGTACCATGGGGGGTAGGCCGAGGCGTCAGCAGCCCGGCGGGCTAGCGCGAGCGACGCGCAGCCGATTCCACACTCCGGGAGTACGCCGCACTATGGCCACGCGCCACGACATCCGTAACGTCGCCATCGTCGCCCACGTCGACCACGGCAAGACCACCATCGTCGACGCCATGCTCAAGCAGGCCGGCGCGTTCGCCGCCCACCAGCTCGACTCGGTCGACGACCGCATGATGGACTCGAACGACCTGGAGCGTGAGAAGGGCATCACGATCCTCGCCAAGAACACGGCGGTGAAGTACCACCCCAAGGACGGCGGGGACCCGATCACCATCAACATCATCGACACCCCGGGCCACGCCGACTTCGGTGGCGAGGTCGAGCGCGGTCTGTCGATGGTCGACGGTGTCGTGCTGCTCGTGGACGCCTCGGAGGGTCCGCTGCCGCAGACCCGCTTCGTGCTGCGCAAGGCGCTCCAGCAGCGGCTGCCCGTCATCCTCTGCATCAACAAGACGGACCGCCCCGACTCCCGGATCGACGAGGTCGTCAACGAGACGTACGACCTGTTCCTGGACCTGGACGCCGACGAGGACCAGATCGAGTTCCCGATCGTCTACGCCTGCGGCCGGGACGGCGTCGCCTCCCTCACCAAGCCGGCGGACGGCACGGTGCCGGCCGACTCCACCAGCCTGGAGCCGTTCTTCTCCACGATCCTGGAGCACATCCCGGCCCCGGTCTACGACGAGGCCGCCCCGCTCCAGGCGCACGTCACCAACCTGGACGCCGACAACTTCCTCGGCCGTATCGCGCTGCTGCGCGTCCAGCAGGGCGAGCTGAAGAAGGGCCAGACGGTCGCGTGGATGAAGCGCGACGGGTCCGTGCAGAACGTGCGCATCTCCGAGCTGATGATGACCGAGGCGCTCACCCGCAAGCCCGCCGAGAAGGCCGGCCCGGGTGACATCTGCGCGGTCGCCGGCATCCCGGAGATCATGATCGGTGAGACCCTGGCCGACCCGGAGAACCCGGTCGCGCTCCCGCTGATCACGGTCGACGAGCCGGCGATCTCCATGGTCATCGGCACGAACACCTCGCCGCTGGTCGGCCGGGGCGCCACCGGCAAGGGAGCGGACAACAAGGCGGCCGTGAAGGACCGCAAGGTCACCGCCCGCCAGGTGAAGGACCGCCTGGACCGCGAGCTGATCGGCAACGTCTCGCTGCGCGTCCTGGAGACCGAGCGCCCGGACGCCTGGGAGGTGCAGGGCCGCGGTGAGCTGGCGCTGGCCATCCTGGTCGAGACCATGCGCCGGGAGGGCTACGAGCTGACCGTCGGCAAGCCCCAGGTGGTCACCAAGGAGGTCGACGGCAAGGTCTACGAGCCGGTCGAGCGCATGACCATCGACGTGCCCGAGGAGCACATGGGCGCCGTCACCCAGCTGATGGGTGTCCGCAAGGGCCGGATGGACAACATGTCCAACCACGGCTCGGGCTGGGTCCGCATGGAGTTCGTGGTGCCGTCCCGCGGTCTGATCGGCTTCCGCACCGAGTTCCTGACCCAGACCCGCGGCACCGGCATCGCCCACTCCATCCACGAGGGCCACGAGCCGTGGTTCGGCACGCTGCAGACCCGTAACAACGGCTCCCTGGTGGCCGACCGCGCCGGTGCCGTCACCGCGTTCGCGATGACGAACCTGCAGGAGCGCGGCGTGCTCTTCGTGGAGCCGGGCACCGAGGTGTACGAGGGCATGATCGTCGGCGAGAACTCCCGCTCCGACGACATGGACGTCAACATCACCAAGGAGAAGAAGCTCACCAACATGCGGTCGTCCACGGCCGATGTGACCGAGTCGATCGTTCCGCCGCGCAAGCTGTCGCTGGAGCAGTCGCTGGAGTTCTGCCGTGACGACGAGTGCGTCGAGGTGACTCCGGAGGCCGTTCGCATCCGCAAGGTCAACCTCGACCAGCGGGAGCGGGCCCGCGCCGCGAGCCGCGCCAAGCACGGCTGAGTCCGAACCCCGAAGGCCCGGGCGTCCCCATCATGGGGGCGCCCGGGCCTTTTTCAACCCATTTTTTCGCGCCGCCGGACCCGCCGCTGTCCGAAAGGCGGAGATCGCCGCCCGATAGCCATGTAACACGTCCGTTTCGCGCCCTTCTTCGCCCGAACAGTTTGTCCAGATTTTGGAAGATCTTCGCTTGAGCTGTGACTGAATTGAGATTTAAGAACGGTGGTCGGTAGTTGGCTCATGGCAGATAGTTAGCCGCGTAGCGCTCGGGTCAATGGGTCTCGCGCTGTGGGGACAGCGCCCGACTCACGAGCACCAGGGGGTGTCTGACCCTCCGTCAGGGGTGTCGGAGGTTCGGACGAGCGCCCCCTCCTGTTGGTGAACACGTGGAGTCATGAGGAGGAGTCCCATGCGCGGTGTCACAAGCGCGAGGTGGGCCACGCCGTCGTCGGCCGCCGTACACAGTCCCTCGCCCTGCGCCGATCCGCACTGAGCCCCGGCCCGGGGGCCGCCGCTGACGCGCGGCTACGCGCGTCAGGCTGCGCGTTCTCCCCCCGGTTCAGGGCGCCCTGACGCCTCTTCATGCACCGGACCGCGCTCGCACATCCCCGCGAGCCGGCGGTTCGGCACACCCACACCTGTGAAATGGGCGAACTGTGACAAGTCCTATCGACCTTGAGGGCGGCGGAACAGCGGCCGTCACCGACGGCGGCCCCGGAGCGGAGCGGAAGAAGCCCGAGGACCCGGGGCTCGTCGGCCGCTCCCCGGGCCAGTTGATGTGGCTGCGCTTCCGGCGCGACCGCACCGGAGTGATCGCCGCCTGCGTCGTCGGGTTCTACTTCCTGATCGCCCTGCTCGCACCGGTGATCGCGAAGTGGTACGGCAAGAACCCGTACACCGTCTACGCCGACGAGCGGCCCGAACTGTTCGACAGCGCGGGCGTGCCGGTGGAGCCGAACGGCGGCATCAGCGCCGAGTTCTGGTTCGGCCTCGAACCCGGCAACGGCTACGACGTCTTCACCAAGCTCCTCTACGGCATCCGCACCTCGCTGATGATCTCCGTCGCGGTGACGGTCACCGTGGTGCTGACCGGCATCCTGCTCGGCGTCACCGCCGGCTACCTGGGCGGGAAGGCCGACTACTGGATCAGCCGGGTCATCGACTTCCTGCTCGCCTTCCCGGCCCAGCTCTTCTTCATCGCCAGCATGCCGGTGGTGGTCGCGCTCTTCGTCCACCCGCGGGACGAGACCCCGACCTACGTACGGGTACTGGCCCTGATCATCGTCCAGTGGTTCCTGGGCTGGATGAGCCTCGCCCGCATCCTCAGGGGCACCACACTCGCCCTGCGGGAACGGGAGTTCATCGAGGCGGCGAAGGTCAGCGGGGCCCCGCCGTGGCGGATCATCCGCAAGGAGATCCTGCCGAACGTGGTCACCCCGCTGCTCGTGCAGTCCACGTATCTGCTGCCCAACTTCGTGACCGCCGAGGCCGGTCTGTCCTTCCTCGGCGTGGGCATCGTCGAACCGACGCCGGACTGGGGGCAGATGTTCTCCAAGGCGTCCACCGAACTCGTGATGCAGAACGACATCACCTACATGTTCTTCCCCGGCGTCTCGATGATCATCTTCATCGTGGCTTTCAACCTGCTCGGGGACTCGGTCAGGGACGCCTTCGATCCCAAGACAGCGCGCTGACCATTCCGTGTGCGACTGGTGCAACACAGATGGGTGGAATCTGAGTGATGAGTAGGGGCGGACGCCACATATACGCCGCAGTCTCAGTGCTCGCGGCCGGAGCTCTCGTGCTCACCGGTTGCAGCGAGGGCGGCAGCAAGGCCGGGAACGACAAGAACGACAAGGAACAGCAGGAGAACGCCGCGCGGCAGCAGAGTTCCATCCCGTTCGGTGACGCCAAGGACTCCCAGGGCCCCGCGCCCGAGGTGCCCGGTGCGAAGAGCGGCGGCGCCATCTCGGTGCTCGCCCGCGACAGTTACGCCCACCTCGACCCGGGCCAGATCTACGTCCAGGACGAGATGGCGGTCTCCCAGCTGATCCACAGGGGTCTGACCGGATACAAGGCCACCAGCGACGACGGCAGGAAGCACGAGGTCGTCGGCGACCTCGCCACCGACCCGGGGACCACCACGGACGGCGGCAAGACCTGGAAGTTCACGCTGAAGGACGGCATCAAGTGGGAGGACGGCTCCCCGATCACGTCCAAGGACGTCCGGCACAGCGTGGAGCGCCTGTTCGCGCCGTTCATCAACCAGGGCCCGCCGTACCTCCAGCAGTGGCTGGCCGACACCCCGGGCGCCGACTACCGCAAGCTCCTGCCGGACGGCCCCTACAAGGGCAAGCACCTCCCGGACACCCTGCTCGAGACCCCGGACGACAAGACGGTCGTCTTCAAGTTCAAGACGGCCCGCCCCGACCTGCCGTACGCGCTGGCCATGGCCGGTTACGCCATCGTCTCCCAGAAGGGTGACACCAAGACCAAGTACGACAGGGACCCGGTGGCGGCCGGACCGTACAAGATCCAGGAGTTCAAGTCCGGCAAGTCGATGACCCTGGTGCGCAACGAGAACTGGGACCCGAAGACGGACCCGCTGCGCCACCAGTACGCCGACCGGTTCGACATCTCCTTCAACCACCAGTACGAGCAGTCCACCAAGGCGCTGCTCGCCGACAACGGCAAGGACAAGACCGCCGTCAGCTTCAGCAACAGCGTCGACGCGGGCAACCTCTCCAAGGTCCTGAACGACCCGAAGCTGAAGAACCGCACGGTCACCGGCTACCAGCCGTACGTCGGCCAGATGAACATCAACCTCAGCCACCCGGAGCTGAAGGACATCAAGATCCGCCAGGCCATCGCGCACGCCCTGCCGGTCACGCCGTTCGTCCGCGCCTACGGCGGCACCGACGCGATGGAGGTCGCCGGCGGCATCCTCTCCCCGACCGTCAGCGGCTACGACCCCGCCTTCGACCCGTGGGGCAAGAAGAAGAAGCCCGCCGGTGACCCGGCGAAGGCGAAGAAGCTGCTGGAGGAGGCCGGCAAGGTCGGCATGAAGCTGACCTTCGGCTACATCAACACCCCCGAGGGCCAGCAGTACTCCACCGCCATGGCGGCGGGCCTGGAGAAGGCCGGCTTCGACGTCCAGCGCCAGGAGATCCCGGCCGAGACCTTCTACGACCAGGTCAGCCAGCTCGACAACAACTACGACATCTTCCACACCGCGTGGGGTGCCGACTGGCCGTCCGCCTCGACCGTGATCCCGCCGCTCTACGACGGCCGCGCGATCGCCGAGGGCGCGCAGAACTACTCGCAGGTCAACGACCCGAAGATCAACAGCGAGATCGACCGGATCAGCAAGATCACCGACCCGGCGAAGGCCGCGGCCGAGTGGGGCAAGCTCAACGAGTACATCGTCAAGGACGTCGTCAACGTCGTCCCGACCGGCTACTACAAGCAGGTCCAGATCGCCGGCTCCAGGATCGGCGGTCTCGTCTACGACGACGTGATCAGCGGCGTCGACCCGCGCCGCCTGTACGTCAAGTAACCCACGCCCGACCGGTACCCGGTGCCCCCGTCCGCGACCCGGCGGCGGGCACCGGGCGCCCCGGCCCGCTGACGTCTGAGAGCTGCCCCTGCCATGCTGCGCTTCCTCGTCCGCCGCGCCCTCGGCGCCGCCGTCATCCTCTTCCTGCTGAGCATCGTGACGTTCCTGATCTTCTTCGGGATGCCACGCGACCCGGCCCTGCTGATCTGCGGCAAGTCGTGCACGCCGGCCAACCTGGAGAACATCCGGCACGTGCTCGGCCTCGACCAGTCGATCCCCGAGCAGTACTGGCTGTTCCTGCAGAACCTGGTCCTGGGCAGCAACGATTTCCTGCAGGGTCCCTGCCCGGCGCCCTGCTTCGGCTACTCCTTCCACACCGGCGAAGCCGTCTGGGACACCCTCATCGACCGGCTGCCCACCACCGTCTCCCTCACCATCGGCGGAGCCGTCTGCTTCCTGATCTTCGGCCTGGGCACCGGCCTGCTCGCCGCCTGGCGGCGCGGCACCCTCATCGACAAGGCGGCCACCGCCACCGCCATGGTCGTCAGCTCGATGCAGATCTACTTCCTCGGCCCGCTGGCCCTGGCGATCCTCGTCTACCAGATGCAGCTGTTCGACAAGCCGGCCTACAACGAGTTCACCAAGGACCCCGTCGCCTGGTTCGGCGGGCTGGTCATCCCCTGGGTGATCCTGTCGACGATCTTCGCCGCGCAGTACACGCGCATGGCCCGCTCGGCGATGATCGAGCAGCTCCAGGAGGATCATGTGCGCACCGCCCGCGCCAAGGGCATGTCCCGGCGGTACGTCTTCTTCCGCTACGCCTGGCGCGGCTCGCTGATCCCGATCGTCACCATCTTCGGCATCGACATGGGCTCCCTGCTCGGCGGCGCCATCATCACCGAGTACACCTTCGGCCTGCCCGGGCTGGGCCGCCTCGCGGTGGACGCCGTCTCCTTCAGCGACCTGCCGCTGCTGCTCGGCGTGATGCTCTTCTCCGCCGCCATGATCCTGCTGTTCAACATCATCGTCGACGCCGCCTACGCCTTCATCGACCCCCGCGTCCGGCTGTCCTAGGAGCACTGTCGTGACCACTTCGACCAAGGAAGCCGGTGCTCCGCGCCCGGCCGCCGGGGACGCCTTCCTCTCGGTGCGCGACCTGCACGTCAGCTTCAGGACCGAGGACGGGACCGTCCGCGCGGTCGACGGGCTCTCGTTCGACCTGGAACGCGGCCGGACCCTCGGCATCGTCGGCGAGTCCGGCTCCGGCAAGTCCGTCACCAACCTGACGATCCTCGGCCTGCACAACCCGATGTTCACCACCGTCGAGGGGGAGATCCTGCTCGACGGCAAGGAGCTGACCACCGCCCGCGAGCCGGAGCTGGAGAAGCTGCGCGGCAACAAGGTCGCCATGATCTTCCAGGACCCGCTCACCGCGCTTTCCCCGTACTACACGGTGGGCCGGCAGATCGCGGAGCCGTTCCGCAAGCACACCGGTGCCTCCAAGCGGGAGGCATGGGACCGCGCGGTCGAGATGCTGGGCAAGGTCGGCATCCCCAACCCCGGGCAGCGGGCCAGGGACTATCCGCACCAGTTCTCCGGCGGCATGCGGCAGCGCGCGATGATCGCCATGGCGCTGGTCTGCGACCCCGACCTGCTGATCGCCGACGAACCGACCACCGCCCTCGACGTGACGGTGCAGGCGCAGATCCTCGACCTGCTCAAGGACCTCCAGCGGGAGTTCGGTTCGGCGATCATCTTCATCACCCACGACCTCGGTGTCATCGCGGACATGGCCGACGACATCATGGTGATGTACGCGGGCAACGCGGTGGAGCGCGGGACGGTGGACGAGGTGCTGAGGGCACCCCAGCACCCGTACACCTGGGGCCTGCTGAACTCCATGCCCCGCCTCGACTCGGACGTCGCCGTGCCCCTGGCGCCGATTCCCGGCACGCCGCCCTCGCTGCTCACCCCGCCGTCCGGGTGCCGTTTCCATCCCCGCTGCACCTTCCAGGACCGGGTGGCCGGCGCGCGGTGTGTCACCGAGCGCCCGCTGCTGGGCCCGGACCGGGACTCCGCCTGCCATCTGACGGCGGAGCAGAAGCGGACCGTCTTCATCGAAGAGATCAAGCCCCGGCTGGGCTGACAGTGGAGAAAGAGGAGTCATGAAGGAAGACCTCGTCCTCCCCGCCCCGCGCGAGGCGGGTGCCGGACCGGAGGGGGAACCGCTGCTGGTGGTGGAGGGCCTGACCAAGCACTTCCCGGTCAAGGGCGGCTTCCCGGTGCGGCGCACCATCGGCCAGGTGCAGGCGGTGGACGGCATCGACCTGGCCGTGCGGGCCGGGGAGAGCTTCGGTCTCGTGGGGGAGTCGGGCTGCGGCAAGTCGACCACGGGCCGGCTGATCACACGGCTCATGGAGCCGACCGCGGGCCGGATCTCCTACCGGGGCCGGGACATCACCCACGCCTCCCGCAAGCAACTCGCGCCGGTCCGCTCCGAGATCCAGATGATCTTCCAGGACCCGTACTCCTCGCTGAATCCGCGCCAGACCGTCGGCAAGATCATTTCCGGTCCGATGGAGATCAACGGGATCGAGCCGCAGGGCGGCCGGGAGAAGCGGGTCCGCGAGCTCCTGGAGATCGTCGGCCTCAACCCCGAGCACTACAACCGCTTCCCGCACGAGTTCTCCGGCGGGCAGCGCCAGCGCATCGGCGTGGCCCGGGCCCTGGCGCTGGAGCCGAAGCTGATCGTCGCGGACGAGCCGGTCTCCGCGCTGGACGTCTCCATCCAGGCGCAGGTCGTCAACCTGCTCCAGCAGGTGCAGCGCGACCTCGGCATCGCGTTCGTCTTCATCGCCCACGACCTCGCCGTCGTACGGCACTTCTCGCAGCGCGTCGCGGTCATGTACCTGGGGAAGATCATCGAGGTCGGTGACCGCGACTCCATCTACACCCGCCCTCGGCACCCCTACACCCACGCCCTGCTCTCCGCGGTGCCCGAGGTGAGCGTGGCCGGCGAGGGGGCGGGCCCGCGCGAACGTATCCGCCTCGCCGGCGACGTGCCGTCCCCGATCGCCCCGCCCTCCGGCTGCCGCTTCCGCACCCGCTGCTGGAAGGCGCAGGAGAAGTGCGCCACCGAGGAACCGCCGCTGGTCCGGCTGCCGGGCAACCGGGAGGGCCATCTGTCGGCCTGTCACTTCCCGGAGGACCCGACGACCGAGGCGCGCGCGGAGGACATCGTGCTGGACCCGGCCCTCGCGGCGCTGGAGGAGGGGACGGGGGACTGAGGAGGACGGGGCACTAATTGACTCGACGGCGCGGTGACGGTCGGTCATGCTCTCCCCGATGACACGCACCGACACGCCTCCCGCCTGGGACGAGCGCACCCAGCTGACCACCTTCCTCGACTACACGCGGGACACGGCCCGCGCCAAGTGCGAGGGCGTCTCGGCGGAGGGCGCCCGCACGGCGCCCCTGCCGGGCTCGCCCCTGATGACGATCTCCGGTCTGATCAACCACCTGCGGTGGGTCGAGTACTACTGGTTCCAGGTGTTCTTCCTCGGCGAGGAGGACGAGGGCCCGTGGACCGAGGAGGACCCGGACCGCGAGATGCGCATCGCGGTCGACATCCCGCTGCCGGACCTGCTGCGCGAGTACGCCGAGCAGGCCGCCCGCTACCGGGAGCTGGTCGCCGCCCACGACCTCGGCACCCGGTCCCGGCGGACCATCCGCGACGGCCGCCACGTCGACCTGCGCTGGATCCTGCACCACCTCATCGAGGAGACGGCCCGGCACAACGGCCACCTCGACATCGTCCGCGAGCTGGTGGACGGCACCACCGGCGTGTAGGACACCGGGACACAGCGAAGGCCCGCGCCTGGGGAGGCGCGGGCCTTCTGCCCCGGGAGCGGACGTTCGCGGGCTCGGGTCAATGGGCCGGTGAAGGTCCGTTCCGTGGTGGCGGCTGACGGAAAAGGGGTGTTGTCAGGCCGCCGCCTGGGGGTCCTTGGCGAGCCGGGGTGCCGGTACGGTGCCCTCCGTCTCGGGGTAGTGGCAGGCGGTCAGGTGGCCGGGCTTGTTGCCGTCGACCTGCACCAGCGGCGGCGCCTCCGACGCGCACTTGTCGGTCGCCTTCCAGCAGCGCGTGCGGAAGCGGCAACCCGACGGCGGGTTGATCGGAGACGGCACGTCACCGGTGAGCCGAATGCGCTCGCGAGCCGGGCCGTCGTCGTCGACCGTGGCTTCCGGCACGGCGGACAGCAGCGCCCGGGTGTACGGGTGCCGCGGGTTGCCGTACAGGTCCTCGCGGTCGGCGATCTCCACGATCTTACCGAGGTACATGACCGCGACGCGCTGCGAGAAGTGCCGTACGACGGCGAGGTCGTGGGCGATGAAGACGAACGCGATGCCGAGGTCGCGCTGCACCTGCTGGAGCAGGTTGACGACCTGCGCCTGGATGGAGACGTCCAGCGCGGAGACCGGCTCGTCCGCGACGATCAGCTTCGGCTCCAGCGCCAGGGCCCGGGCCACGCCGATGCGCTGGCGCTGCCCGCCGGAGAACTCGTGCGGGAAGCGGTTGTAGTGCTCGGGGTTGAGGCCGACGATCTCCAGGAGTTCGCGGACCCGCTTCTCCCGGCCGCCCTGCGGCTCGATCCCGTTGATCTCCATCGGACCCGAGATGATCTTGCCGACCGTGTGCCGCGGGTTCAGCGAGGCATAGGGGTCCTGGAAGATCATCTGGATCTCGGAGCGGACCGGCGCGAGCTGCTTGCGGTTGGCGTGGGTGATGTCCTGGCCCTGGTACGAGATGGTGCCCGCGGTCGGTTCGAGCAGCCGTGTGATCAGCCGGCCCGTCGTCGACTTGCCGCAGCCCGACTCGCCGACCAGGCCCAGGCTCTCGCCCGCGTGCACCTGGAAGTCGAGACCGTCGACGGCCTGCACCGCGCCGATCTTCCGCTTGATCGGGAAGCCGCCCATCACCGGGAAGTGCTTCGTCAGGCCCTTGACGTCCAGGAGGGGGCTCGTGTTGCTCATGATCGTGAAATCCCGTCTCTTGTACGTCAGTTCTGCCGGGAGCCGGCGAGGTCGGCGAGGAGGTCGGCGCGCTGCTCGGGGGTGAGGTGGCAGGCGGAGCCGCGGCCGTCCACCACGTCGAGGAGCGGCCGCTCGGTGGCGCACAGCCCGCCCGCGACCTTCTCCGGGAACGCGCAGCGCGGGTGGAAACGGCACCCCGTCGGCGGGTTGAGCAGCGACGGCGGCGAGCCCGGGATCGGGTTCAGCGGCACGTCGACCGGGTGGTCAAGGCTCGGCATGGAGCCCAGCAGTCCCCAGGTGTACGGGTGCCGCGGGGTGCGCAGCACCTCCTTCTTGGTGCCGCGCTCCACGCACCGGCCGCCGTACATCACCAGCACGTCGTCGGCGATGTCCGCGATCACGCCCAGGTCGTGGGTGATGAAGATGATCGAGGTGCCGAACTCCTGCTGGAGGTCCTTGAGCAGGTCCATGATCTGCGCCTGCACGGTCACGTCGAGCGCGGTGGTCGGCTCGTCCGCGATCAGCAGCTCGGGGTCGCAGACCAGGGCCATCGCGATCATCGCGCGCTGGCGCATACCGCCGGAGAACTGGTGCGGGTAGTCGTCCACCCGGACGTCCGGCTGCGGGATGCCGACCCGGCGCAGCATCTCGACCGCCCGCGCCCTGGCCTCCTGCTTGGAGGCACCGGTGTGCTTGCGGTAGGTCTCGGCGATCTGCCGGCCCACGGTGTGGTACGGCGACAGCGAGGCCAGGGCGTCCTGGAAGATCATCGCCATCTTGTTGCCGCGCAGCTTCTCCAGCTCCCGCTCGCCGGCGGTCAGCAGCTCCTTGCCGTCGAGCAGGATCTCCCCGTCGAGGCTGGTGCGCTTGCGGTCGTGCAGGCCGAGGATCGCCAGGTTGGTGACGGACTTGCCGGAGCCCGACTCGCCCACGATGCCGAGCGTCTGTCCCTTCGCCAGGTCGAAGGAGAGACCGTCGACGGCCTTGACGATGCCGTCTTCGGTGGAGAAGTGGACCTTCAGGTCCCTGACGGACAGGAAGGGCTGCTGGTCGGTGCTCGTCACGGGGACGCTCCTGAGGGGGGTGATGCCGGGCTAGCTGGTGGGGCCGGGTCAGGCGAGCCGGATACGCGGGTCGATGAGGGCGTAGACGAGGTCCACGAGGATGTTGGCGAAGACGATCGCCGTCGCGGCGACGACGGTCACGCCGAGGAGCATGGGCAGGTCGCTGTCGGTGACCGCGCGCACCGCCCGGGTGCCGAGCCCCTGGAGGCTGAACGTGGACTCGGTGATGATCGCGCCGCCGATCAGGGTGCCCATGTCGATGCCGAAGATCGTCACGATCGGGCCCATGGCTCCGCGCCAGGCGAAGCGGAAGAAGACGTTGCGTCCGGACAGGCCCTTGGCCCGCGCCGTGCGTACGTAGTCCTCGCTCAGCTGCTCGACCAGCTGCGAGCGGGTCATACGGGTGTAGTTCGCGGTGAAGATGATCGACAGCACCAGCCACGGCAGCAGCAGCCCCGAGACCCAGGCGCCGGGGTTCTCGGTGAACGGCGTGTACGACGGCGGGTCCAGCACGCCGAGCTGCTGCACCAGGAAGAACATGGCGATGTAGCCGACGAAGTAGATCTGGAGCGAGGAGCCGAGCAGCGACAGGGAGCTGGCGGTCTTGTCCATCCAGGTGCCCTGCTTGACCGCGGCGATCATGCCCGCGCCGACACCGATGATCAGGAAGAAGAAGGCTGCGCCGAGGGCCAGCGAGATGGTGGTGGGCAGGTCCGTCTTGATGGTCTCGAAGACGGGCTCGCTGTTGGTGAACGAGTAACCGAGGCAGGGGGCGTTGCAGTGCCCGATGCCCGCGTAGTCACGGCCCACGAAGATGCCCTGGAGCCAGTGCCAGTACTGGACCGGCATGGGATCGGCGATCCCCAGGTTCACCCGCACCTGTTCCAGCAGCTCCGCGTCACAGACCTTGCCGCAGGCCATGCGGGCCGGGTCGCGCGGGATCGCGTAGAAGAGGAAGAAGGTGACGGCGCTGATGACCAGCAGAATGACGAGTGCGCCGATCACTCGGCGGATCAGGAATCGGAACATGGGTGCGGACTTTCCGGACGGGGCGCCGTCGCCGGGGCGTGGGGAGCGTGGACGGGGCCGGGGCGGCGGACCGCTGAGTGGTCCGCCGCCCCGAGGGTGCGTCAGGCCTTGACGAAGACCTTGCCGAGGGCGATGGCGGTGTCACCGGCGTTCCAGACCACGCCGCCGACCTTGGAACCGTAGAAGTAGTTCCGGATCGGGTGGTAGTCGGGAACGCAGGCCGCCAGCTCCATGATCTGGCGGTCGATCTCGCCCCAGGCCTTGTTGGCCTTCTCCGGGTCGGTCTCGACGGACGCCGCGGCGATCGCCTTGTTGACGCCGGTGTTGTTGAGCTGCGCCCAGTTGACGCCGCCCTCGGCGATCTGGCTGCCGTCCCAGCAGGGGAAGATCACCGCGTAGCCGGCCGGCCAGTCCGGGCCCCAGCCGGCCGCGAAGAGGTCGAACTCGTTGTCGAGCTGGCCGATCTCGCTGTAGAAGGTGGTCTTGTCGACCTGCTTGGTCACCACGCTGAAGCCCGCCTTCTCCAGGGCGTTCTTGATGGTGACGGCTTCCTTCACGGCCTTGTCGGACTGCTGGAAGGCGATGACCAGCTTCTGGCCCTCCTTGCCGGCCTCCTTCAGCAGCGCCTTGGCCTTCTCCGGGTCGCCCATCGGCTTGGTCTTCTTGCCGTACAGGTCGAAGTCGGTGTGGCCCGGGGTGAGCGGCGAGATGATGGTGGTCGCCGTCTCGGTGACCTGGGAGCCACCGCGCTGCTGCTTCAGCTGCTGCGCCGGCCAGGCCCAGTTGATGGCCTGGCGGACCTTCTGGTCCTTGATCCGGGTCATGTTGATCGGGAAGTAGAAGCAGGTGGTGTCGACCTGGGTCATCACGCGCTGCTTCAGCTTGGCGTCGCCCATGACCTTCTGGACGCGCTCGGAGGCGACCTCGTTCAGCAGGGACAGGGCGTACTGGTCGTTGCCGCGGTCCGCGATGTACCGGTCGGTGGACGCCAGCGACTGGTAGCCGAACTGCATGACGACCTTGTCCGGGTAGCCGTTGCGGACCGGGTCCTTGTCGGCCTCCCAGTGCTCGTTGCGCACCAGGGTGAGGGACTTGTCGATGCTGCGGCTCTCGATCTTGTACGGGCCGCAGGAGTACGGACGCTTGTCGTACTTCTTCTGCGTGTCGTGCTTCTTCGGCACGATGGCGAAGCCGCGCATGGCCAGCATGTAGTTGAAGTCGGCGTGACCCTCCTTCAGGCGGAAGGTGATGGTGTTGCCGGAGACCTCGATGGACTTCAGGTGCTTGCCCTCGTACGGGCCCTTGTACTTGTCACCGCCCTCGAGCCAGTTCTGCGGGTAGCGCGGGCCCTCGGTGACGAAGTCGGCGAACAGGCGCTCGAAGGTGTGGCGGACGTCCTCGATGGTGACGACCGCGCCGTCCTCCCACTTGACGCCGTCCTTCAGCGTGAAGGACCAGGTCTTGCCGCCGTCCTTCATGGTGCCGGGGTCCGTGGCCAGGTCGCCGACCAGGGTCGTGTTGCCCTTGGCGTCGACGCGGTAGCCGGTCAGACCGCGCAGGAACAGCACCGAGCCCGCGCCGGTGTACGACGAGTAGATCTGGGCCGGGTCCAGGTGGTCGAAGTCGATCTGGTCCAGCGTGTAGAGCGTGCCGCCCTTCTTCGCGCCGGGCATCTCCGGGGCCGGGCCCTGGGAGTCGGCCTTGGTGCCGACGGTGATGGTGGCGGCCTCGGCCTTGTCCATCGACGGGGCCTTGCTCGCGCTGTTGCCGCCCGCGTTGCCGCTGGAGCAGGCGCTCAGCGCCATGGTCGAGCCGGCCGCCACACCCGTGGCTATGAGGAAGTTTCTGCGGGAGAAGGACATGGCTTACCTGCCTAGGGGTAAAGGGTTGGTCGAAGGTGCAGCTCGCCGGGCAGCGGTGACCGGGCGTGGGAGTGGTGCGGGTGCTCGGTGCCGTGGGTCAGCGCTTGGACTTCGGGTCCAGGGCGTCACGGACGGAGTCGCCGAGCAGGTTGAACGCGAGGACGAAGATGATCATCGTCACGCCCGGGAAGATCATGAAGGTGATGTCGTCCGTGTAGAACGTGGCACCGCGCTGGATCATCACGCCCCAGTCGGGGGTCGGGTCGATGATGCCGACACCGAGGAAGGCCAGGCCCGCCTCGGCGGTGACGAACGCCGGGAGCATCAGCGTGGACTGGATCAGGATCGGCGTCCACAGGTTGGGCAGCAGCTCCTTGAAGATGATCCGGGCCGGCGACGCGCCGGTCACCTTCGCGGCCTCCACGAACTCGCGCTCGCGCAGGGCGAGCACCTGGCCGCGCAGCAGCCGGGCGATGGAGGCCCAGCCGAAGGCCGTGAGGACCAGGATCAGGCAGGTGGCCCGCAGTGAGGTCGGGATCTCCTCGTCCGGAGCGACGAAGAGGCCGTAGACGACCGGCATGAAGGCGATGAAGAACAGGGTGGACGGGAACGACAGCAGGACGTCGATGACCCGGCCGATGAGGAAGTCGGTGCGGCCGCCGAGGTAGCCGGCGGTGATGCCGACGATCACGCCGATCAGCGTGACCAGCACCGTGGTAGCGGTGGCGATCAGCAGCGACGTGCGGATGCCGTAGATCAGGAAGGTGAAGACGTCGCGGCCCATGGCGGGCTCCACGCCGAACCAGAAGTCGCCGTCGATGCCGCCGTTGGCCTTGATGGGGAAGCCCGCGTCATTGAGGAGCCCGGGGATCTCCTGGCCGTACTGGGTGTACGGGTCCTTGCCGTAGAGCGCGGAGATCAGCGGCGCGCACAGGGCGATCACGAAGAAGAAGATCACGATGCAGGCGGATATGACGCCCGTGCGGTCGCGCTTGAAGCGACGCCACGCCAGCTGGCCGGGGGAACGGCTCTCGCTGGGGTTCGGGGCGGGAGAAGTGCTCGACTTCTCGGCGCTCTCGTCGGTCACCTCAAGCGGGGCAGCCGCGGATGCAGTTGGGGGGGTCATGGTGCTCCTGGCCCAAGGGAGGGTCTGAGTGACTCCGCAGGGCGCTCCCCTACGGGCTACGCGGGACTTTTTCAACGCAATTCATTCAAGGTCAACAAATTCCGGCCTGGCTTGGCTGTCTCTTTACCTTCTTTGCCTACGCTTGAGCGTTCCGTGGCTACGCGGGTAGCGCATCCGTGATCAAGCTGTGTCTTACATGGGGTTAATCCGGCAAAGCGGGCGATGCGTTCGATATGCGGACGCCGGGGTGTCGGAATGCGTACATCCCGCTGTCGCTTTCCAACGGTTCGGCATCGGATCCCGTCGATCCGTTGCGCGCTCATTCGAAGATCCACTTCGGCGGACGGGCGGCCGGGCGACCGCATCCCCCCAAAGGGCCGAGTGCGTGTGCGGTATGTGCGGTACGGGTTGATATTTGCCGATAACGGCGAGTCATTTCCCGACAACGCGTCAGCCGGGTCCGGGCACCGGTCCCCGGCGCAGAGGAGGCACACCATGCGCGGAGCCACGCACGCCAAGTGGGCCGCATGCGTGACGGCGGCCGCCCTCGTGGCGACCGCCTGCGGCGGCGGTGGCGACGGCGGCGGCGCAGGTGGCGCGGTGCTCAGCTCCTCCTGGGGGGACCCGCAGAACCCGCTGGAGCCGGCCAACACCAACGAGGTGCAGGGCGGCAAGGTGCTCGACATGGTCTTCCGCGGGCTCAAGCGGTACGACCCGGAGACCGGCGCGGCCGAGGACATGCTCGCCGAGCGGATCGAGACCACCGACCAGCAGAACTTCACCATCACGGTCAAGGACGGCTGGACCTTCAGCAATGGCG
Source organism: Streptomyces glaucescens (assembly GCF_000761215.1). Lineage (GTDB taxonomy): Bacteria > Actinomycetota > Actinomycetes > Streptomycetales > Streptomycetaceae > Streptomyces > Streptomyces glaucescens_B. The sequence goes on from NZ_CP009438.1 coordinate 4,978,717, forward strand.
AGAAAGTGACGGCGAAGTCCTTCGTCGACGCCTGGAACTACGGCGCGAGCCTGAGGAACAACCAGCGCAACGCGTACTTCTTCAGCTACATCCAGGGCTACGACAAGGTCCACCCCGAGAAGGGCGAGCAGAGCGCCGACACCCTCTCCGGGCTGAAGGTCACCGGCGAGCGCACCTTCACCGTCGCCCTCGCCCAGAAGTGGTCCACCTTCCCCGACACCCTCGGCTACAACGCCTACGTCCCGCTGCCCCGCGTCTTCTTCGACGACCACGACGCCTGGCTGGCCAGACCGGTCGGAAACGGCCCCTACACCGTGCAGTCGTACACCCGGGGCTCCCAGATGTCCCTGCGCGCGTGGGAGGAGTACCCGGGCCCGGACAAGGCGCGCAACGGCGGCGTCGACCTCAAGGTCTACACCGACAACAACACCGCCTACACCGACCTCATGGCCGGCAACCTCGACCTGGTCGACGACGTCCCCGCCGCCCAGCTCCGCAACGTCGGGAGCGACCTCGGCGACCGCTACCTCAACACCCCCGCCGGCATCATCCAGACCCTGGCCTTCCCGTACTACGACGAGAACTGGAGCAAGGAGGGCATGGACAAGGTCCGCAAGGGCCTGTCCATGGCCATCGACCGCGAGCAGATCACCGAGACGATCTTCCAGAAGACCCGCACCCCCGCCACCGACTGGACCTCCCCGGTGCTCGGCGAGGACGGCGGCTACAAGGCGGGGCTGTGCGGGGACGCCTGCGAGTACCGGCCGGACGAGGCGAAGAAGCTCATCAGGGAGGGCGGCGGGCTCCCCGGCGGCCAGGTCAGGATCACCTACAACGCGGACACCGGCTCCCACAAGGACTGGGTCGACGCGGTCTGCAACTCCGTCAACAACGCCCTCGGCGACGACCGGGCCTGCGTCGGCGACCCCGTCGGCACCTTCGCCGACTTCCGCAAGCGGATCACCGAGAACAAGATGACCGGGCCGTTCCGGGCGGGCTGGCAGATGGACTACCCGCTCATCCAGAACTTCCTCCAGCCGCTGTACTACACCGGCGGCTCCTCCAACGACGGGAAGTGGTCGAACGCCGAGTTCGACGAACTCGTCGACGAGGCCAACGCCGAGGACGACGACACGAAGGCCGTCGCGAAGTTCCAGCAGGCCGAGGAGGTCGTCCGGGACGGCATGGCCGCCATCCCGCTCTGGTACCAGAACGGCAGCGCCGGCTACTCGGAGCGGCTGTCGAACGTGAAGCTCAACCCGTTCAGCGTCCCGGTGTACGACCAGATCACGGTCGGCTGAGGCGGCGCCATGGGACGGTACGTCCTCCGGCGGCTGCTCCAGATGATCCCGGTCTTCGTCGGGGCCACGCTGCTGATCTTCCTGATGGTCAACGTGATGGGCGACCCCATCGCCGGCCTGTGCGGCGACCGGCAGTGCGACCCCGGCACCGCCGCCCGGCTCAGGAAGGAGTTCGGCCTCGACAAGCCGGTCTGGCAGCAATACCTGACCTACATGGGCAACGTCTTCACCGGCGACTTCGGCACCGCCTTCAACGGCCAGCCGGTCACCGAGCTGATGGGGTCCGCCTTCCCGGTCACCATCCGGCTCACCATCGTGGCCGTTCTGTTCGAGATCGTCATCGGCATCACCCTCGGCGTCGTCACCGGCCTGCGCCGCGGCCGCCCCGTCGACACCACGGTCCTGCTGGTCACCCTGGTGGTCATCTCCGTCCCCACCTTCGTCACCGGCCTGCTGCTCCAGCTCCTGCTCGGCGTCGAGTGGGCCTGGATCAGACCCTCGGTGTCCCCGGAGGCCCCCTTCGAGGAGCTGATCGTCCCCGGCCTGGTCCTCGCCTCCGTCTCCCTCGCGTACGTCACCCGGCTGACCCGCACCTCCATCGCCGAGAACAAGCGCTCCGACTACGTCCGCACCGCCGTCGCCAAGGGCCTGCCCCGGCACCGGGTGGTCACCCGGCACCTGCTGCGCAACTCCCTCATCCCGGTCGTCACCTTCATCGGCACCGACATCGGCGCGCTGATGGGCGGCGCGATCGTCACCGAGCGGATCTTCAACATCCACGGCGTCGGCTACCAGCTCTACCAGGGCATCCTCCGCCAGAACACCCAGACCGTGGTCGGCTTCGTGACCGTCCTCGTCCTGGTCTTCCTGGTCGCCAACCTGCTCGTCGACCTCCTGTACGCCGTACTCGACCCGAGGATCCGCTATGCCTGACGAGCCCTACGAGCCCGAGCGCGCCATCGCCGGCACCGGCATGGGCGGCCAGATGGACCTGGCGGCGAGCGAGGCGGTCACCCTCGAGAAGACGCCCAGGGGCCCCGACGGCACGGAGCGCCCGGCGGGCAGACCCCGCTCCCTGTGGTCCGACGCCTGGCACGACCTGCGCCGCAACCCGGTCTTCATCCTCTCGGGACTGGTCATCCTCTTCCTGGTCGTGATCTCCCTGTGGCCGTCCCTGATCGCCTCCGGCAACCCCCTGCAGTGCGACCTCGCCAGGGCACAGGAGGGCTCCCGCCCCGGCCACCCCTTCGGGTTCAACGGCCAGGGCTGCGACGTGTACACCCGCACCGTCTACGGCGCCCGCACCTCCGTCGCGGTCGGCGTCTGCGCGACCCTCGGGGTGGCGGTCCTGGGCAGCGTGCTGGGCGGACTCGCCGGGTTCTTCGGCGGCGCGTGGGACGCGTTCCTCTCCCGGGTCACCGACGTCTTCTTCGCCATCCCGGTCGTCCTCGGCGGTCTGGTCCTGCTCTCCGTGGTCACCAGCAACAGCATCTGGCCGGTGATCGGCTTCATGGTGCTGCTGGGCTGGCCGCAGATCTCCCGGATCGCCCGCGGCTCGGTCATCACCGCCAAGCAGAACGACTACGTCCAGGCGGCCCGCGCCCTCGGCGCCTCCAACGCACGGATGCTGCTGCGGCACATCGCGCCCAACGCCGTCGCCCCGGTGATCGTCGTCGCGACCATCGCGCTCGGCACCTACATCGCCCTGGAGGCCACCCTGTCCTACCTGGGCGTCGGCCTGAAGCCGCCCAGCGTCTCCTGGGGCATCGACATCTCCGCCGCCTCCCCGTACATCCGCAACGCCCCGCACGCCCTGCTCTGGCCCTCCGGCGCCCTCGCGCTCACCGTCCTGGCCTTCATCATGCTCGGCGACGCGGTGCGCGACGCCCTCGACCCGAAGCTGAGGTGAGACGTGCTCCTCGAAGTGCGCGACCTGCACGTGGAGTTCCGCACCCGGGACGGGATCGCCCGGGCCGTCAACGGCGTCACCTACCGCGTCGACGCCGGCGAGACGCTCGCCGTGCTCGGCGAGTCCGGCTCCGGCAAGTCCGTCACCGCCCAGGCCGTCATGGGCATCCTCGACGCCCCGCCGGGCCGGATCACCGGCGGCGAGATCCTCTTCCAGGGCCGTGACCTGCTGAAGCTGAAGGAGTCCGAGCGGCGGGAGGTGCGCGGCGCCGGAATGGCGATGATCTTCCAGGACGCGCTGTCCGCGCTGAACCCGGTGCTCACCGTCGGCGACCAGCTCGGCGAGATGTTCGTCGTCCACCGGGGCATGTCGAGGAAGGACGCCCGCGCCAAGGCCGTGGAGCTGATGGACCGGGTGCGCATCCCGGCCGCCGGGGAGCGGGTGCGGCAGTATCCGCACCAGTTCTCCGGCGGCATGCGCCAGCGCATCATGATCGCCATGGCGATGGCCCTGGAACCGGCCCTGATCATCGCCGACGAACCGACGACGGCGCTGGACGTGACGGTCCAGGCCCAGGTCATGGACCTGCTCGCGGAACTCAGGCGCGAGTACCGGATGGGCCTGATCCTCATCACCCACGACCTCGGCGTGGTCGCGGACGTGGCGGACCGGATCGCCGTCATGTACGCGGGGAGGATCGTCGAGTCGGCCCCGGTCCACGACATCTACAAGGCCCCCGCCCACCCCTACACGCGCGGCCTGCTCGACTCCATCCCGCGCCTGGACCAGAAGGGCCAGGAGCTGTACGCCATCAAGGGCCTGCCGCCCAACCTCCAGCACATCCCCTCCGGCTGCCCCTTCCACCCCCGCTGCCCGATGGCCAGGGACGTGTGCCGCACCGACGTACCGCCCCTCTACGAGGTGGACCGGGAGCGGGGCAGCGCCTGCCACTTCTGGAGGGAGTGCCTGCATGGCTGAGCCGATCCTGGAGGTGCGCGGGCTGGTCAAGCACTACCCGCTGACGCGGGGCGTCCTGTTCAAGAAGCAGGTCGGCGCGGTCAAGGCCGTCGACGGGGTGGACTTCACCCTCGACCGGGGCGAGACGCTGGGCATCGTGGGGGAGTCCGGCTGCGGCAAGTCCACGGTCGCGAAGATGCTCGTCGGCCTGGAGCGGCCGACCTCCGGTGCGATCCGGTACAAGGGCGAGGACGTCACCCGGCTGTCCGGCCGCGCCCTGCGGGCCGTGCGCCGCAACATCCAGATGGTCTTCCAGGACCCGTACACCTCGCTCAACCCCCGGATGACGGTCGGCGACATCATCGGCGAGCCCTTCGACATCCACCCCGAGGCCGCCCCCAAGGGCGACCGGCGCCGCAAGGTCAGGGAACTCCTCGACGTGGTCGGCCTGAACCCCGAGTACGTCAACCGCTACCCGCACCAGTTCTCCGGCGGCCAGCGCCAGCGCATCGGCATCGCCCGCGGCCTGGCGCTGCGCCCGGAGATCATCGTGGCGGACGAGCCGGTCTCCGCGCTGGACGTCTCGGTGCAGGCCCAGGTCGTCAACCTGATGGAACGCCTGCAGAACGAGTTCGACCTGTCCTACGTCTTCATCGCCCACGACCTGTCGATCGTCCGGCACATCTCCGACCGGGTCGGGGTGATGTACCTGGGCCGGATCGTGGAGACCGGCCGCGACGCGGAGATCTACGACCACCCCACGCACCCCTACACCCAGGCCCTGCTCTCGGCCGTCCCCGTGCCCGACCCCGAGGCCCGGGAACACCGCGAGCGCATCATCCTGCACGGCGACGTCCCGTCGCCCACGAACATCCCCTCCGGCTGCCGCTTCCGCACCCGCTGCTGGAAGGCCCGCGAACGCTGCGCCCTGGAGGTCCCGGCCCTCGCGGTGCCGGAGGCGTTCCGCCGTGCCACCGGCCCCGCCGCCCACCCGAGCGCCTGTCACTTCGCGGAGGAGAAGCACGTCGTCCCTTCGGGCCGGCCGGAGTAACACGGCGGCAACCCGCCCGACCCTGTTCCGATATACGGACGCGTCAGGCTGGACACCGTACGGCCGTGCGGGTGCCGTAGACGGGCCGGGGCGCCATGCCGCCCCGGCCCGTCGCCGTGCCCGCCGGGCCAGGCGTCAGGCCGGCCCCAGGGCCCGCTTGAGGAAGTCCACCTGGAGCAGCAGCAGGTTCTCGGCGACCTGCTCCTGCGGCGTCATGTGGGTGACGCCGGACAGGGGCAGGACCTCGTGCGGGCGGCCGGCGGCGAGGAGGGCCGAGGACAGGCGCAGGGCGTGGGCGAAGACCACGTTGTCGTCGGCCGTGCCGTGCACGATCATCAGCGGCCGGTGCTGCGCGGCGGGGGCGGACAGGCCCTCGTCGGTCACCAGGGAGCTGTGCGCGTACGCCTGCGGCGCGGCGGCCGGGTCGCCCAGGTAGCGCTCGGTGTAGTGGGTGTCGTAGAGGCGCCAGTCCGTCACCGGTGCCCCCGCGATGCCGGCGTGGAAGACGTCCGGGCGGCGCAGCACCGCCAGTCCCGCGAGCCAGCCGCCGTAGGACCAGCCACGGATGGCCACACGGCTCAAATCGAGCGGGTGATTCCGAGCCAAATCCTGCAGTGCCTCGATCTGGTCGTCGAGGGAGACCGTGAAGTCCTGGTGGATGGCCTTCTCCCAGGCGGGCGAGCGGCCCGGGGTGCCCCGCCCGTCCGCGACCACCACGGCGAAGCCCTGGTCGGCGAACCACTGCGAGGTCAGATGGGCGTTGTGGGCGGCGACGACCCGCGGGCCGTGGGGGCCGCCGTAGGGGTCGAGGAGCACCGGCAGGGGCGTGTCACCGGGGTAGTCCCGTGGCATAAGCACGGCGCACGGAATTCGTCGTGCGCCCCCCTCGGTGAGGGTCACGCGCGGGGACATACCGGGGTCTTCGGCATACGACGGGACGACCGCCGTCTGCTTTCCGCCGCGCAGCACCCGCACCACCTGCCCCGGCCGCTCCAGCGTCGCCGACACCAGGACGGTCACCTCGCCGGACCGCACCGCCGAGTGCACCCCGGGCTCCTCCGACAGGCGCTCGACGCCCAGCTCGCCGACCCGGTAGACATGCACCTCACCGATCTCCGGCCGTTCCGCTTCCGCGCCGGCGGAGGCCGCGACCAGCACGTCGTCGGACGTGACGTCGAGCACCGCACGGACGTGCAACTGCGCCCCGGTCAGCGGCCGTTCGCCCACCGCCAGCACGCGCGCGCCGCCCTCGTCGGCGATCCGCACCAACTGCCCGGAGGGCGACCAGCACGGCACTCCGGGGAAAAGATCCAGCCAAATCGGATCTTCGTCGGCGTGCACCATCCGGGTCGCCCCGGTGTCCGCGTCCACCGCCAGGTAGAGCTGGCTGCGCTGGTCCCGCGCCTGCACCAGGAGCAGCGGCGCACCCGCCGCTGACCAGTGCACACGCGCCAGGTAGGGGTAGCGGGCCCGGTCCCAGACGACCTCCGTGCGGACCCCGGCGAGATCGACGACGAACAGCCGGACATCCGCGTTGGCCGTCCCGGATGCCGGATACGGCACGTGTTGTGGGTCACGTTTCGGCTGCGCCGGATCGGAGATCCACCATCGCTCCACCGGCGTGTCGTCCACCCGCGCCACCAGCAGCCGGTCCGACTCCGGCGCCCACCAGAAACCGCGCGAACGCCCCATCTCCTCGGCCGCGATGAACTCGGCCAGCCCGTAGGAGACCCCGTCCGATTCCGGTTCCGCCAGCACCCGGTCGTCCCCGCCCTCGGCGCCGACCACCCGCAGCGCACCCCCCGCCACATAGGCCACGAGCCGGCCGTCGGGGGAGGGCCGCGGGTCGATCACCGGCCCGGGGACGGGGAGTTCACGCGCCGTACCGGCCCGCAGCTCGGCCGCGAAAAGCCGCCCTGACAAGGCGAAAGACGCCAGCTCCACGGCCGGGTCGGTGGCGTACCCGACGACGCCGGCCCCGCCCTCCCGGCTGCGCTCGCGACGCGCCCGCTCCTCCGGCGGGAGGTCCTCCGCGGCACCGCCGAGCAGCACACCCGGGTCGGCGGCCACCCGCTCGGTGCCGTCCGCCAGGTCGAGCACCCACAGCGCGTTCGCCCGGTCGGTGCCGGACCGCGAGCGCAGGAACACGACACGCGACGCGTCGGGCGCCACGCTGAACGAGCGCGGCGCGCCGAGCGTGAACCGCTGGGTCCGCGCGTGCCGTCGGGGGAAGGAATCAGGCTCGGTCGTCATGCCCCGACCATATTGGCCATGCGCCCCCTTGTGCGGCTGTGCGCCGAACGATGCGCGCGTACGGATAGTTATGATCACTAGCGCTGCGTGGGTATGAACCTGCCGGCTGCTGTATGGCTTTACGCGTTCCCCCCTGCTCTGCTCCCATGTCCCCGGGTTCTTGGAGGTGAGCCGCCGTGGCACTCTCGATTTCGGCGGTGGTGCTGCTGGCGATCATCGTCTTCCTGCTCATCAAGAAGTCAGGACTGAAGGCCGGGCATGCGGTGATCTGCATGCTGCTCGGCTTCTACCTCGCCTCCTCGACGGTCGCCCCGACGATCAGCGAGGTGACGTCGAACATCGCGGGCATGATCGGCAGCATCAAGTTCTGACGCCTTTAGGGTGGGTCCCATGACGGACCTGCCCTCCCGGCGTCTGCTGCTGGTGCACGCGCACCCGGACGACGAGTCGATCAACAACGGCGCCACCATGGCCCGGTACGCGGCCGAGGGTGCCCAGGTGACCCTGGTCACCTGCACCCTCGGCGAGCGCGGCGAGGTCATCCCGCCCGCGCTCGCGCACCTCACCGGCGCCGCCCTCGGCGCGCACCGCCTGCGCGAGCTGACCGCCGCCATGGCCGAGCTCGGCGTCACCGACTTCCGCCGGCTCGGCGGCGACGGCCGCTACGCCGACTCCGGGATGATGGGCCTGCCCGACAACGACGACCCGGCCTGCTTCTGGCAGGCGGACGTCGACGAGGCCGCCGGACACCTCCTCCGGGTGATCCAGGAGGTCCGCCCCCAGGTCCTCGTCACCTACGACCCCGACGGCGGCTACGGCCACCCCGACCACATCCAGGCCCACCGCGTCGCCATGCGCGCCGTCGAACTGGCCGCCGACGCCGGGTGCGCCCCCGCCAAGGTCTACTGGAACCGCGTCCCGCGCACCGCCGGCGAGGACGCCTTCGCCCGGCTGCGCCGCGAACTGCCCCGGCTGCCCTTCCGCGAGGCCGCCGCCCTCGCCGACGTACCCGGCGTGGTCGACGACGAGCGGATCACCGCCGAGATCGACGGCGGCGACGCGTACACCGCCGCCAAGGCCGCCGCGATGGCCGCGCACGCCACCCAGATCGAGGTCCACGGCGACTTCTTCGCGCTGTCCAATGAACTGGCCCAGCCGGTCTTCCGTACCGAGTACTACGAGTTGGTACGCGGCGAGCGAGGCGAGACGGGGGTCCTCCCGGCCGGCGGCGGGGACCGGGCGTCCGGGCGGGAGACCGACCTGTTCGCCGGGATCGCCGGGATCGCCGAGGAGGCGTCATGACGCAGCGTGGCTCCCTGCTGGCCCAGCCCCTGACCCGCCCCTCCCCGGGACGGATCGCCGCCTTCCTGGGGCTCTTCCTGCTCGGCGCGCTGGTCGGCGGCGCCGGCGCCCTGGTGCAGGCCGCCTGGTTCCCGGGCGGGCTGCTGCTCGCCCTCGCGGGCGCGGCCGGGCTGTTCCTCGGCGGGGCCCGGGCGACCGGCGGCCGGGGCGGGGCGATCGCCCCCGCGACGGGCTGGATGATCGCCGTCGTCCTGCTCACCGCCAGCCGCCCCGAGGGGGACTTCGTCTTCGCCGCGGACATCGGCTCGTACCTGTTCCTGCTCGGCGGTATGGCGGTGGCTGTGATCTGCGCCACCCTCGGCCTGGCGCGGCAACCCGGGAGCCCGGCCGTCCGACTTGGCAAGTGACGTACCACTTCGCCGTCACGCGCACGTGCGAGTCCCGTGTGGGTTTCCCCAGTGGTCATGGGATAAGCGCCGGAAGCGGACAGTATGGTTGTGCGCGCCGCCGAGCCGCCCGAACAAAGTGAGGTCGTACGCGGGCGGCGGAGCCAACCGGGAGAACCTGCCTTGAGTCGTGAAACTGACAGTCCGTCCTCCGGGCCCCACGGGCGCGGCGGAGCCGCATACCCCTCGGGCACGCCGCCGTACGGTACCCCCACGGTTTCCGGCGACGGCGCGGAAGCGGGCCGTCCGGCCGCTCGGCCGGACGAACGCAAGACCGAGACCACGCTGACCACCCGGATCCGGATCAACATCCCCGGATCGCGCCCCATCCCGCCGGTCGTCGTGCGCAAGCCCGTCGGGGACGGCGAGCCGGGTGACGCCCCCGAAGCCGAGGCTCCGGCTCCGGGCGCCGCCACCACCACGGGCACCGTCGAGCCCCCCGCGCCCGCCGAACCGGCGCCGCAGGCCGAGGAGAAGACCAGCGACTGGTTCGCCCCCCGCAAGTCCGGTGCGCCCAAGGGCGGTCCGGGCGGCGAGGCGGCCAACGGGGCGGGCACGCCCGGTGGTTCCGCTCCCGCGGCACCGCCCGCGGCCGCGGCCGGCGGCCCGCGGCCCGCGCTCGGGCCCGGCCGGCCCGGCGGCGGCCCCGGCTCCGCGGACAAGCCCGGCGGCAACCGCCCCGGCGCCACCGGCTCCGGGCTGCCCGGCGCCACCGGCGGCCCCGTGGCGCCCGGCCACGGCGGTGGCACCGGCTCCTTCGACGTCACCGAGGCGCTCGCGGCGGGCCCGCTGGGCAACGGCACCCGCCCGGCCCC